>NZ_JAUHLI010000001.1:0-392349 GCF_036325985.1 Alkalimonas cellulosilytica | reverse complement strand
GCTGTCATTCAAACTACAAAACACCAACGACCGCAAATAGCACACACAGACGATCAACGCTATGAGCGAAAAACGAGCGATAACGCCGCACCAATGGCGGCGTTCCCACCGCTCGATTAGCAAGGCACTGATGAGAATAGCGCCATAATCTAATCATAAATCAATAATTTTTGATTTAATTGTCAGCTTGATTAGATTACCCCCTTTATTTTAATCATATTTGATGCTATTTTGATTAGAATGAAGCAAGGGTAACACGATGAGTGTAAAATATAACTGGCAGCATCCCAACTGGCCCAAATTTACCTATAAGTCTGATGGATTACATAAAGTCATCGCACAATACAGGCATATTTCCTCTCATCTTCAAGGACAGGTTGCACAGCTTAACCAACATAATAAGTCTGAAGCTTACATTTATCTGATGGTGGAAGAGGCCATCAACACCAGTGAAATTGAAGGTGAAAACCTTAATCGTGAAGAGGTACGTTCCTCTGTTGCCCGTTATTTAGACTTAGATCTTTCGCAGCCAAAAGGTCTCTTCCATAAAGAGAATGGTATCGCGGCTTTGCTGGTTGATGTCCGGAATAAATTCCTCCATGACTTATCTAAAGCCATGATTTGTGACTGGCATAAACTACTCTTTGCCGGTCAAGAAAGACAATATGCGAAACGAAACGTCAAGGTTGGAGAGTATCGCACAGGGCCGGTAGATATTGTGTCGGGTCACGGCGATTACCAAGAGGTTATTTTTGAAGGCCCGCCAGCTGCGACCGTAGAGGCTGAAATGCCAGCCTTTATTGCCTGGTACAATGCCACCTCGCCATTAAATATAAAGAATGATGGCGATTACATGCCGGGCCCTGTGCGCTCTGCTATTGCCCATATGTGGTTTACTTCCATACACCCTTTTGGGGATGGCAATGGGCGTATTGCGCGCGCTATCTCTGAACATGCGCTTTTTCAGGATTTTGACATCCCGCCATTATTTAGCATATCGACAGCTATTAATGAAAACCGTGATGATTACTACCAAATGCTGGCTGAAAGCTCTCGACTAAACCCATCAGTAGATTTAACAAATTGGGTGAAATGGTTCGCTGAAACGACCCGGCAAGCGCAAGTCGACTCAAAAAATAAGATTGATTTCATCCTGAAAAAATCGATTTTTTGGGACCATCATAAAGAGACCGAACTGAATAAACGCCAGCATAAGATCGTGAGTAAATTTTTCGAATTTGGTGAAAATGGCTTAATCAAAAATGGTATTAATTCTGAACGCTATCAAAATATGACCGGCTGCTCTTCAGCCACCGCTACCCGTGATCTGAGGGATATGGTAGGCAAAGGCGTTCTGGAAACCTCTACTTCGGGTGGTCGCAGTATGCGTTATTATCTAAAGCTTATTGAGTCCCAACCCGTATTTGCAGTGCTTCCCAAAAGCAACGACAAGAAAATGCTTGAAATCAGCTTAAGTAAGCTTGCAGATGATATTAAGAGAAACATTGATTTTTTCAAAGGGCCAAATGCCAAGCTCAACAAACTGGTTAATAAGTACAAAGAGTTTTCTGATGGCGACGATCTTCACCTGAAGAGATTGGATCAGCTCTTGTCGCAATTAGATAATGGTGGCGATAGGCAAAATGAGTAGATAACGTTATTTGTTCACTTGACCAGGCCGATTCTCATGTTGTTCCATCTACGCACATGAAAATGGCTAATCTCATGTGCGGCGTTTTTGGGGTAAAAAATCACCTTCCAGAACTCGAGCCGAAATCCACCCCAAAAATGAATCCAGGTAGATGTGCTTCGCGCACATGAAAATGGCCGATCTCATGTGCGGAGTTTTTAGGGTGAAAAATCACCGTCCAGAATACAGCCGAAATCCGCCTCAAAAATTAATCCGGGTAGATTTCCTTCGCGCACATGAAAAAGGCCGATCTCATGTGCGGAGTTTTTGGGGTAAAAAATCACCTTCCAGAATTAGAGCCTCAAAATCCACCCGAAAATTAATCCAGGTAGATGTGCTTCGCGCACATGAAAAAGGCCGAACTCATGTGCGCAGTTTTTGGGGTAAAAAATCACGCTCCAGAATTAGAGCCTCAAAATCCACCCGAAAATTAATCCGGGTAGATTTCCTTCGCGCACATGCATGAAAAAGGCCGAACTCCGTCATGTGCGCAGTTTTTGGGGCATAAAATCACGCTCCAGAATTAGAGCCTCAAACCCACCCGAACATTAATCCGGGTAGATTTCCTTCGCGCACATGAAAAAGGCCGATCTCATGTGCGGAGTTTTTAGGGTGAAAAATCACCCTCCAAAATTAGGGCCTTAAATTCACCTAAAAATGAAACCGGGTAGATGTGCATCGCGCACATGAAAAGGGCCGATCTCATGTGCGGAGTTTTTAGGGTAAAAAATCACCTTCCAGAATCAGGGCGAAAATCACGCCCAAAATTTTCATGGATTAACTGGCTCAAATCTAATCTGACAGACATCCTGAAAATCGGGTCACTGTCAGAGCAAGTCTGAGCTAGTACAATTTAAAGCCACAAAATAATTGGAAACTTACATTACTCGATGCAATGCCGTACCCCGGCCTGCTGCGTCAAAAAGTCACTCCACCACTGCATCAGGTCGCGACGGCGCTCCAGGTAATGAGCTCGGTTGTAGGCGCTGCGTACCTGGTTCGGATCACTGTGTGCCAAAGCTGTTTCAATCACATCGTGATCAAATCCGCGATCATTGAGCACTGTGCTGGCCAGGGCGCGTAAACCATGCGCGACTAACCGTCCCCGGAAGCCATTCCGTTTTAGCGTGTTATTGACAGCCTCTTTGTTCGCATGCTCATGAATTGACGCCAAAGACGGAAAAATATAGCGGCTAGACCCTGAAACCGCCTGCATTTTTTGCAATAGTGTCAACATTTGCCTGGAAAGCGGTACCGCATGAGTACGCGCCATTTTCATTTTGTGCGCAGGGATCTGCCAAATTTTTTGCTGCCAATTGATCTCGCTCCAACAGGCAGTTGCCGCCTCACCTGGCCGGACCATGGTATGCAGCTGCCACTCAAACAGGCCTCGAATAAACAAATGAATATGGTCCTGACGCATGGTTGTGAGCAATTCTGGCAGCTCAGAAACATCGATGGTTCGCATATGCAGAGTACGCGGGGATAAAAACGCTGCTTTAATGCCTGCCAAACGATTGTGCTCAATAATCCCGACGTTAACACACCAAACCATTAATTCATTTAACCGCTGGCAAAGCCTGGAAAGCGTCTCGAGTTTTTTTAGCGCCTCTAACGGGCGCAACGCAGCAATGACCATCGGAGCGGTAAGTTTATGCACCGGTGTATCACCGAGTGACGGAAACAGATGCTGCTCGAACATCCGCTGCAAATTAAAGCCATATTTTTCTGAAATGGCCGGAAGCTTTACCCTAAACCAGTCCCGAGCAACCGTCTCAAGCGTCTGCTCGCGCAGCTCTTGTTGCTGTTGCCGCTGCTCCTTTTGAAACTCGATTGGATCAATCCCTTGCGCCAAAAGTTGCTCTTGTTCCAAACGCAGCTGTCGGGCATCTGCCAAGCCTACCGCTGGGTAAGTGCCCAATTTTAGGTTTTGCCGTTTTTTCCGCAAAGGATGGACATAGTTGAAATACCAGGTTCGAGTACCGGATGGCAAAATGCGCAATTGTAGGCCGTCTCCGTCATACAAGGTATAGCTGACTTCTTTAGGCTTGCTCTTTCTGATCAAGGTGTCGGAAAGGGGTTGAATGTGTCTAGCCATTAGCTTCCTCCTGCTTAAAAAGCCAGAGTAGCGCCCAAAATCTGCATGCTGAAATAATGAAACAACTGCATAAAAGTTTGCAGAAATACACGACCAACCAAACCCACACCGGACATTCACGCACAAATGCGCATCGAAATGTGGACAATTTAGGGTGCAAAAAAAGGGTTCTGCCCGGACGGATACCGTCATAGCACGATGGTTTGACCAAACGAAACAAGCCGGATCCGAGAACGGAATGGTGCCTGAAATGGCGTTCAAGCAAATGACGTAAGTACTTTGATAATGTTGAGTTTTTCACTGTTTTAGTAACACCGATTTTGATGGCGGCATCTCGTGTTACCATTCGTGTTACTAAAATCCGAAGATTTAGTCGCATCATGGTGGACAACCGAAGTAGCCGCAGGCCAAAAAAAGTGATTTACTACAGTGATTTAAATGCTTTCCAGGATAAACTCGGAACACTTTAGACGTCTAGATGGCTGCCCCAGCAGGAATCGAACCTGCAACTGCCCCTTAGGAGGGGGCCGTTATATCCATTTAACTATAGGGCAACAGCGCTGGATTCTACCAGAAAATGACTAGCAACCAAAAGCCTTGATTTATGGGCGGATTTGATTGAGTACCAGGTGAGGAATAAATGCACTGGCACTGCTGCTGATAGTCTGAGCATCCAGCTGAACGACCCGGGCCTGAACTTCCATCCCACGCTCTGTCGTGATGAGGGTACCCGTAAGCACAGCATCCATCTGTAGCTGTCTGGCCAGCAAGCGGGTATCGCGCGATAAGGCAAAATCGCCCTGGGCTCCAACCCATAACTGGCTGGTCAGCTTGTGCTCTACCACCAGAATGCCATGCTGTGGTAAGGCTGTACGCAACAGCTCGGCCAGTTGATTGCCCAGTGGCGTACTCTGCGTGAGACTTTCATCCAGCTCCACAAAGCTGCTTATGACTATCCGCTGTGCTTTGATGGCATCGCTTTGCGCCAACTGATAGGCCAATTGGTCTACATAGTGCTGCAAACGTTTCTGACTTTGGGGCAAATAAGGCAACCATGCTGCATCGGACGCATGATTTGAGGAGGCAACAGGTTGACGATACCAGCTTGCTGGCTCAGGCAGTTTGGCCGGATCATGTTCCATGTGCTGACAGTGATCATCACGACAGAACGAGAGCTGACTGCACCCACTCAGCAGTATCGGGCTCAATAATAGCATGGTAAGCAGTAACAGTCGGTGCATTAATCAGCGCCTTGTTTTAATAACACCCGGTGATGACGCTCGGAAGGCTGCAAACCGGCAATCACTGGCTGTGGGATAAAGCCTTGCGCAGCAGCCAGTACCCGCTTGGAGTCGATGCCTACCAGGCGGGCATTGACCATCACACCGGACTGATGACGCACCAGGGTTCCCGCCAGCACGTACTCGATGGGTTGCTCTTCGCGCAGTTCCAGAAAGTCCCGGCTAAAGACAAAATCGCCTTGCGGTGTTACCCGGATGAAGTCGGTGGTTTTAAAATCGATTTGATGCAAACCAAACTGATGCACTTCGTGGATAAAGCTTTCCGCCAATTGATTACCGAGCAGATCACTTTCATCATAAGGGCCATCCAGGTAGACAAAGCTGGTGACAGCAAAAACGGAATTGGCGATTTTGGGGTCCATCACAGCCATTAAGTCGTGCATCATGCCCTGGACATAGTGATTGAGCGACATACGCTGCTCACCCTGATACCGTTGCTGCAAGCGTGCCTCGGCGCGCCGGTTGCTGCTGTAGTTCGCTTGCTGTGCAGTCAGGCTCTGATAGTAACTGGTATCTGGTTCCGCTGCGGCTGGTGGTGGTGTTGCCCTTAAAGTGCGCTCCCGGTAATCCTGCCACTTCTGCTGCGACGCACAGCCACTGAGCAGCAATAAAGCGACCAGCCCGATAACACCCTGCAGGGTTATGCCGCCGTGCCTGATACTGCTGCCTATAATCTTGCTACGCCTACGATTGCTCAGCATGGTGCCCCCTGCTTTCGAGTTAATGAGATGACCGGTAGATCCTTTGTTGGCGCAGCTGCACCTGCTCGGCAGATCCCAACACAGCGGTTGGGATTTGATCGGCGGCAGCAGCCACTACCCGGTTTGTCTCTGTATCGACCAGCCGTGCATTAACTATAGTAAAATCTTCGTGTTGCGACAGGGTACCTGCAATCACATAACGCACCGACTGCTCCGCTGCCAGCTCGGACAATTGCCGGGTAAGCAAACTATCGTGCTGCGCATGCAACTGCAAGGCATTGCCGGCACGAAACTCAGTGACCTGATAGCCTAACTGGCTGGCCACTGTCAGCATGCTTTCCTGCAGCTGCAACCCCAGGTGGCGCATGCGCACATTGGTGTGATCCGGCTGCAAGGTTGCGCTGTCGGTGAAAGTAACCGCTGTCATGCTGCCATGCGGTAAGGGCGGCAAGCCGGTCAGCAGTTGATCGGCCAGTCGTTCGGTATAGAACAACACAGGATCAAGGCGTGGTTTTGCCTCTGGTGCGGCAGCTTGTTGCCTTACCGCTGTCTGGCTGCAGGCGCTCAACACCAGCACAATCATCAGGAGTAGCCCGTTTTTCACAATAACGCCTCAGCTTTTAACCACAGATAGCAGCGCTCATTCAAAATCGGTGCCAACACCACAACATCACACTGAAAACGGATACTGGATAGCCGGGTGGCACTGATAACCTTCCACCGCAAAATCATCCAGCGTGACCCAGGTTTCCAGATCTTGCAACGACTGGATCTTCGGGTTGATGGTAAGTTTGGGCGACGGGAAAGGCTGCCTTTTTAGCTGCACATCTCGCATCAGCGGCAATTGGTCTTCATAAATATGCGCATTGACGATTTTGTGGTAGGCCACACCCGGTTTTAAGCCACAAATTTGCGCCATCAGTGCCAAAAAGGTAAAGACCTGGACCTGATTGAAGTTCAGCCCCAAGGGCACATCGCAGGAACGCTGATAACTGGTCAGGTACAGCGTATCGCCCAGCAACGAAAAGTTGTGGGTGTGCATGCAAGGTCGCAGGCAGCCACGGTCAAACTCTCCGGGGTTGTAGAAGGTGATGATTTCACCACGATCATCCTTGCCCTGGCGTAAATCATCCACTACTTTTTTCAGCTGATCGATCACCTGCCCTTCCGGTCCGGCCCAGGCACGGCCCTGTACGCCATACACCCGTCCCATATCATCCAAGCCTTTGCGATGCGGGTTAGCCAGCCAGGCAGCATTGTCATTGGCATTGGCATCCCAGGTTTTGGTACCAAGGGCTCTGAAATCAGCCGCATTGCTGTAGCCGCGAATGTAGCCCAGCAATTCAGCAATGGCTGCTTTCCAGTAGCTTTTGCGGGTGGTAATCAGTGGAAACTCGTTGTCTGCTACCTGGTATTCCAGATCAGCATTGATCACGGTCAGGCAGCGCTTGCCGGTGCGCTCATTCACCACCCAGTGGCCTTGCTCGATAATACGCTGGCAAAGTGCCAAATACTGCTTCATAAGGCCCCCTTCTTGCCTGACTTTCCAGCTGGTTTGCTCGCTGTATCCCTGCCCGGTTGACGCAGCTGGCAATAACCAATCAGTGCAAGGCCGGCCAGGATCATCGGCAGGCAGAGCCATTGCCCCATGGTCATGCCCAATGACAAGACGCCCAAATGCGCATCCGGCTCGCGGAAGAACTCGACGATAAAACGTGCCACACCATACCCTAACAGGAAAACACCGCCTAAAGTGCCTTTCGCGGGTTTAAAATGACGTACCAGCAGGATAAGGATAAACAGCAGAATGCCTTCCAAAGCAACATGGTAGAGCTGGGATGGATGGCGCGGCAACGGGCCAGCCCCCGGGAATACCATGCCCCAGGGTACCTCGGTTACCCGCCCCCATAGCTCGGCGTTGATAAAATTCCCAATACGGCCAGCGGCAAGCCCAAGCGGGATCAGGGGTGCGGCGAAATCACCCAGTGCCAGGAAATCTTTTTGGTACTTACGGGAAAACCAGGCCATCGAAGCCAGTACGCCGAGCAAGCCACCATGAAAGGACATGCCACCGGTCCAGATTTTTACCAGATACAGCGGATCGGCCAAGAAGCTGTCGAACTGATAGAACAGCACATAACCGATGCGCCCTCCCAGAATAACGCCTAAAAAGCCGTAGAACAACAAGTCACTGACTTGCTGTGACGTCCAGCCGGAACCGGGTTTGGCTGCGGCACGATTGGCCAGCCACCAGGCCAGGGCAAACGCCACCAGATACATTAAACCATACCAGTGAATGGCCAGAGGACCGATGCTGATAGCCACCGGATCGATATTTGGGAAACTAAGATAAGATTGCGACATGGGATCGTTTACGTCCTGCTTAGGCAAAAAACATGCGAACGGCGACTAGCATTAAAAAAACACCAAAGAAGCGCTTAATTTTCATCACCGGCAACTGTTGAGTCAGTCGAGCTCCAATCGGCGCAGTGAAAATGGATGTCAGGATAATCCCCAGCATCGCTGGTAAATATATAAAGCCAAGAAAGCCATCACTCAACTGGTACTGCTGCCAACCGGCGATAACATAGCCCAGAGTACCGAAAAGTGCAATCGCCACCCCGCTGGCCGCAGCGCAGCCAATGGCCCGCTTCATATCCACCGAGTAATAATTGAGCACAGGGACAAATAAAGCACCGCCCCCAATGCCCAGCAAACTGGCCAAACCGCCCAGCACACCAGAAACTCCCACTATGGCCGGATTACCTGGTAAAGTGCGTTTTCCCACCACAGAGCGGGAGCCCAGCATCCGCAGGGCAATCAAGGTAACCGCCACCGCAAAAATCCGCTGCAACACCACACCATCGACCAGATGCGCCAGATAGCCAACACACCAGGCTCCAATAGCAGAACCTAACATAATGCGACTGGCCAGTGGCCAGGGGATATTGCCCCACTTGTGGTGGGCCCGAATGGAAGATGTTGCGGTAATAACAATTGAACCAAGCGAGGTCGCGATCGCTACCAGCATGGCATGCTCAGGCGCTACGATGCCAAAGGCTGGCAACAGCATCAGCAAAACCGGCACGACGATTAGGCCACCACCAATCCCCAGTAAGCCAGCCAACAAGCCAACCACAGCCCCCATCAAGGCTGAAATAACGATGATACTTAGCAAGAAAATTTCCTTTCAAAGACACTACCCGACTAGAGATACCTCGTCGTAGCAGCTTAAGAACGTAACTGCGATGTCAGATTTTTCTGCTCTAAAAAGCCATGTACTTTACGCCGAACCACCTTTGGCGACTCGCTGTTCAGTGCATCATTCAGCACCAACTGCAGCTCCTGCACACTTACCCGACGCAATAACCATTTTATTTTGGCTAGTTGGCTGCTGTTCATACTAAAGGAATCATACCCCATCGCCGCCAGTAACAAAACACCGGCAGGCTCGCCGGCCAATTCGCCGCAGACACTGGTTGGTAATTGCAGCGCCTGCAGCTGTTGTCCCATCTGATTCAATGCCCGCAGTACTGCCGGGTGCATCGCATCGTACAAGCTGGCGACCCTGGCATTATTCCGGTCCACCGCCAATAGGTACTGGGTTAAATCATTGGTGCCAATCGAGCAAAAGTCCACCTTAGTCGCCAGCTCTTTCAGTTGGTACATAATGGAAGGCACTTCAACCATCACACCAACTTTGGGCCGCACCAGCTCAAGCCCCAGTTCATCGCCGACTTCAAAGCAAGCTTGTTTAATCAGCCGCAGTGATTCGTCCACTTCCGACAACTCGGAAATCATCGGCAACAAGATATGCAGATTATTGGACGCAATATCGGCTTTAAGCATGGCTCGGATCTGCACCAGAAAAATCTCCGGATGATCCAATGTCAAACGAATCCCCCGCCAGCCCAGAAAGGGGTTCTCTTCATTGATGGCAAAGTACGGTAAAGGTTTATCGCCGCCCACATCAAGAGTACGCATAATGACCGGCTTGCCCGGATAGGCTGACAACATGTCTCGATACAGTGCAATTTGCTCTTGCTCAGTAGGAAACTGATTACGGATAATAAAAGGAAACTCGGTGCGGTATAAACCGACGCCATCACAGACATCATTATTCACCTGCTCCGGATCAACGGCTAAACCAGCGTTGATCATTAAAGCAAACCGATGACCACACACCGACTCAGCTGGCAGCGTGACTTCAGCCTGATAATGCGCCGATAATTCGGCATCTTCACTGATGAGTTGTTGATATTCAGCGTAAATAGCTTCAGCCGGATCCAGTAGAAGATGTCCCTGATAGCCATCGACAATCACGCGCTGCCCTTGCCATTGCATCAGGGAAAGCCCCTCGACCCCCATCACCGCTGGCACACCAAGTGCTCTGGCCATAATGGCAGCATGTGAGTTGACTGAGCCACGCAACGACACAATAGCCACCAGCTGCTGACGGGGAACTTCTGCCAACATGGATGCCGTCACATTCTCGGCCACTAACACCACTTTTTCCGGCAACTTGTGATGGCGCTGTTCGGTATCGAGCAAGTGAATCAGCACGCGCTCACCTAAATCACGTATCTCGGTGGCCCGCTCTTTAAAGTAAGCATCTTCCATGTCTTCAAACTGACGGGCGAACTTTTCTACCACCCGCTTAAGGGCACTCTTTGCACACCAGCCATCGGCAATTTGCTGTTCAATCTCCTGACCCAGACTGGCAGCATCCAGCAGTTGCTGGTACACATCGAAAATCGCTAAGGCGTCGGCCGGAAGATGCTCTGCCATACGCTCTGACGAACGCTTAAACTCGGCTTTGGTGATGCGAACCGCCCGATAAAAACGCGACAGCTCTTTATCCGGTTCTTCCGAGCGCTGCAATGAAACCGCATTAAAATCGCTGGCGGGCTGCAGTACATAGGCTTCACCAATAGCGATGCCAGGAGCCCCAGGCAAACCGTTTAATTGGCTGGAACGACTTTTACTGCCAATGCCGGGACTGGCTGCCTCACGTAACTCGGCATTGGCCAAGACAGAAGCAAGCTGGGCACCCAGGGTCACCAGAAAAGACTCCTCATCCTCACTGAACACCCTCTCCGTGCCCTGCTGAATGGTCAGCACGCCCAATACTTTGCGATGGTGGATAATGGGGCAGCCTAAAAAAGCTGAAAAACGATCTTCACTGACTTCCGGCGTCACTTTAAAGCGAGGATGTTGATGAGCAGCTGCCAGATTGATTGGCTCTTCACGTTGGCCAACCCAGCCAATCAAGCCTTCTGAAAAGCCAATAGCGACTTTACCGACGGCATCAGGATTGAGGCCGTCTGTTGCCATCAGCATAAAGTGGTGTTGGTCATAATCCGCCAGATAAACCGAGCAACACTCGGTATCGAGTGCTGACTTAATATTGCTGACCAAGCCAGAAAGTGCCTGGCTCAGAACCGGCTCTTGAGCCACATCCTGAACAATGCGCCTTAACTGACTGAGCATGGCCATGGTTTATCCATCCGAAAATTACCCTTTTTGTTTTCCTGTTTTACGGGGAAACGGCAAAGCGATCGGGGCAAACTCTTTCATGACTTTACGGTATACGTCTCGTTTAAAGGCTACGACCTGACGTACCGGATACCAGTAACTGACCCAACGCCAACCATCAAATTCAGGATGGGTTGTTTTTGCCAGATCCACGTCCCCGTCGGGGCAAGTCAGCCGCAGTAAAAACCATTTCTGCTTCTGACCTATGCAAACCGGGTTGCTGTCACGCCGAATCAATCGCTTAGGCAACCGATAACGTAACCAGTGCTTGGTCACTGCCAGGATTTCAACATCCTCAGGCTTGAGACCAACTTCTTCATTCAACTCCCGGTACATGGCTTGTTCAGGTGTTTCACCCTGATCAATGCCGCCTTGCGGGTACTGCCACGAGTGTTGTCCGTAACGTCTTGCCCAAAACACCTGTCCCTGGTGGTTGCAGATCACTATGCCGACATTGGCCCGAAAACCTTCGGCATCAATCACATAAACCTCGAGCTTTTCACTACAGCTATAGCAAAGATTCTTTCACAAAGTCATCAGTACGGCAATCGGTATTTTATAAGCAGTATAACCGAGGCAGTTATCCACAAACATAAGGACATAAAGTGCTTTATGTGCACTTCTTCACAGGCCGTGTGGATAATACTGTGCAAAAACAGACTTTATCCCATGAACAACTTATCATGTCTAAACTTAAGCTATTGGTTATCACAGAAATTTTTAGTATTTTCATTTAGTTAAGGTTATACTCAGCCTATCGCAGTGAATCCTGCTTGTGCATAACACAGATCGCTGGCTTTTTACCCAACGACGAATATTCATGCATGTTATGCTGCAAGGCTGTACAAAAGACTGGTTAACTTGATGAAGACACCTCAAACCCTTGATGAGCTGATGCTGCGTTGCCGCGCACTGGCAGGGTTAACTTTGGGTCAACTGGCTGCTGAATTAGGCCATCAAGTGCCGGTCCATTTAAAGCAAGACAAAGGGTGGGCAGGCCAATTATTGGAGCAAGCGCTTGGCGCCAGTGCCGGTTCCAAAGCAGAGCCGGACTTTCCTGAGCTGGGTGTTGAGCTAAAAACATTGCCCATCGACCAGCATGGCAAGCCGCTGGAAAGCACCTATGTTTGTGTTGCTCCCCTTACTGGCATTAATCAGCAACTATGGCAAGACTCCTGGGTGTGCCAAAAGCTTAGTCTGGTGCTCTGGCTACCGCTGTTGGCAGAGCGAAGTATCCCGGTCGCAGAACGGGTGATAGGGACAGGTTTTTTATGGCAACCGGACAGCAAAGAACAACAGTTGCTGCAGCAGGATTGGGAGGAGTTAATGGAGCTGATTGCGTTGGGCGGCATTGATCAGATCAGAGGAGCTCATGGCCAGGTCCTGCAGCTGCGGCCTAAAGCTGCTAACAGTAAAGCACTCACGGCCGCTATTGGCGAAGCAGGTCAACCTATTCAAGCCTTACCCCGGGGTTTTTACCTGAAAACCAGCTTTACGCAGCAACTGCTGCGCAAAGCATTTGGTTGATAGAGATTGGCCATTTATGCAGCGCCAGAGCATGGCAGGCAGCCAAACCTATCTCGCTCTAATGATCATATTTATCAATAATTTGCTGATAAACACCACTGGCTTTGATCTCAGCAAGGCCTTGATTAAATTTCTCCACCACGGCCTCGTCGACAGACGCCCGGCTAAACATCACATACACCTGTGAGCTCTCCAAGCGGATGCCGTGTGGCTCAATGTACTGATCCAGACCTTTGCGGCGTAAAATCGAGGCTCCAACAAAACTATCTTCTAAAAAGCCATCAATTTCTTCATCAATCAGGCGGGCCATATTCATTTCACTGATAATGGCTCCAACAAATTGTGGATGGTAATCATCGTTTGTATAGAGCGCTGTTATTTCATCACCGTAAAAATATTCATTCACAATCCCCAGTTTATGGCCAGCATGAACAAATTCAGTAATGGTGTTGTAAGGAAGATTGCCTTCATAGCGCCTTACATAAAGAATAAAACGCTCTTCACGGTAGGGATCGGAAAAATGCGCAAACTGTTGCCGGTCATCGGTCATCGACGCGCCCAGCACAAAGTCGACTTCACCATTGCGTAAAGCATTCAGCAGCTCAACCCAGGTGCCCTGGCGCATGGCAACGGAACACCCCATAGTGTTAGCAATCGCATGCACAATTTCAACATCCAGCCCGGTCACCACATTGCCAACCCCTACATACTGGTAAGGCTCCCAGGCATCAAAGCCCATGGTCAGTTGACAATCCTGGGTATGTGCTTTGTGCTCGCCTACCCGATAATCGGCTGCCTGTGACGCCGCGGTATCTTCCGGCGCAACCGGTGTTGGCACCTCAGGCTCACACCCCAACAAAAACAATAAAACAACAAAAAGTCCTGGCAAGAAAGGTTTCATATCGCACCTCTGCAATTTGTGTCTCCACTTTCAAGCTTAGTGTAGATTTGAAAAATTTCCTCTTAGGTCAACGACTTTTCCTTTTTTTCGTCCATACACTCGCTGGTCTCTGCTGGTTGGAGTTCCTTCTCTGCCGGCACGGTCAGCAAGGCTTCAGCTTTAGCCGGCGCGCCTGACAGCACAGCCCATCTACTCCGCCAATCGGGTGCTTGCTGCCAGTCTAGCCACATCAAACGCCACTCATCAAAGGTAATTACCAGCGGGTTGTTGGATTGAAAGTTGGTGGTAATACCATAGCGGCAAGGCTCTGTCTGGTCTTCCGGCTGGAAAGTACCAAATAACCGATCCCATACAATCAGCACACCGGCAAAATTTTTGTCGATGTACTTCGCATTGCAGGCATGATGCACCCGGTGATGTGAAGGTGTATTCAATACCCACTCCAGCCAGCCTAAATGCTGAATGGCCTGAGTATGCACAAAAAACTGAAAAGCCAGGTTAAGCGACACCACAGCCAGCACCAGCCAGGGTGAAAAACCAAGCAACATCATGGGCAACCAGAACAACCACATACCAGATACCGGATACATCAAGCTTTGACGAAACGCTGTGCTTAAATTCAACTCTCTGGAGCTATGATGCACGATATGGGATGCCCAGAACCAGCGAATATGATGCGATGCCCGGTGAAACCAGTAATACAAAAAGTCCTGCAGTACAAACGCCAGGACTAAGGTGTAGCCATTAAGCGGGATTTCAAACAGGCGGTACTGATGCAACCACCAATAAAAAGGCATCAGCACCAGTAAAGCCAGCAGCTCCCCCGCCTGATGCATCAGCGCCAAGACCGCATTGGCCAGTGTATCCCGCCAACGGTACCAATGGCGCCGCAGCCGCAAACCATACCACCATTCAAAGGCGACCAATCCCAGAAAAACCGGGCTTAGCGCCAACAAAATCCATTCAACCGGAATCATCCAGCACTGCCTCACTTAAGATTTATGCCATACTTATAGCAAAGTTCGCTACTAAGGGTAACGTTTCGCGGTCACTAAAGATGAATAAAAGGCAGACAATTTTACAACAGGCGATGTTCCTGGCTGAACACAGTGATTGGGAAAGTATCCGGCTACGGGATGTTGCCACTGGCATGAATATTCCTTTACTGGAGATCCATCAACACTTTTCGCAAAAAGACGACTTGGTGGATGCCTGGTTTGACTTGGCCGATCAGGCCATGCTGGCTTGCCAGCAGCAACCTGATTTTGAACACAACTCTGCTCAGGATAAGTTGCTCACAGCGATGATGCAGTGGCTGAATGCGATGGCATCGCACCGAAAAGTCACCCGACAGATGCTGTATTACAAGCTGGAGCCAGGCCATATTCACTTGCAGGCAGCCGCCTTACTTCGCATTAGCCGCACAGTACAATGGTTGCGGGAAATCGCCGATTTAAAGGCGCAAAATGTAAAACGCATCGAACAGGAGCTGGCTTTAACGGCTCTGTTCACATCTGGCTTTGTCCGCTGGCTGACAGCCCCCGAACCTGCTGTGACAGCAGCGCGTAACTGGTTAGAACGCGGCCTGCGACTCGGCCGCTGGCGAAACTTGTGGCATTAGCATCAGTATTCTTCTAAATAGTAGGTTATTTAAGGCTATTTTTGCCGCTTATTGTTCGTTTTCACCTTTGTTATAGTGATTGTTTCGTTCAACAAAGGGAGAAGATATGGGACTGCTAGTAGACGGACAATGGCAGGATCGTTGGTACGATACCAAGAAATCATCTGGCCGGTTTCAACGCCAGGATGCCAGCTTTCGCAATAACGTAACACCTTCTGAGCAAGTAGATGCCAGCCGCTATCACCTCTATGTGTCGCTCGCCTGTCCCTGGGCACACCGAACCTTGATTCTTCGTCAGCTCAAAGAGCTGCAGCCGCTGATTGATGTGACGGTCGTATCGCCCATCATGCTGGAGCATGGCTGGGAGTTTGACAGTGATGAGGGGGAAGCGGATCCTCTGTATGCAATGCACTATTTGCATCAGTTGTATACCAAAGCCAAACCGGACTACACAGGCCGCGTTACTGTGCCAGTGCTGTGGGATAAGCAAGCGCAACAACTGGTCAATAATGAGTCTGCTGATATTGTGCGTATTTTTAACCAGGCTTTTAACCTGCAAACCGGCAATCGACTGGATTTCTATCCTGCAAAACTGCAAGCAGCCATTGATGCCGTCAATGAATGGGTGTACCGGGATATCAATAATGGCGTGTACAAAGCTGGCTTTGCAACCAGCCAGGAAGCTTATCAGGAAGCATTCGATGCCTTGTTTAAGGCGTTGAATAGAGCCGAGCATCTGTTGCAGGAGCAACGTTTTCTGACCGGTGATTATCTGACGGAGGCCGATTGGCGCTTGTTTACTACTCTGGTGCGTTTTGACGCTGTGTATGTAGGTCACTTTAAGTGCAACAAACAGCGGATTGACGACTACCCTGCACTTAGCAATTATCTGCGTTCTTTGTATCAGTTGCCTGGCATCGCTGATACCGTCGATATGAACCATATTAAGCGTCACTACTACATCAGCCACCCGATGATCAATCCTACTCAGGTTGTACCGGTAGGGCCTGAACTGGACTTTACCAAAGCACACAACCGTGGTGACTGGAGATTAGAACAGGTTGTTTTAACCTGTGACGACTAAACGGCATCAATACAACTAGCCGGAGGGGATACTGGTTTCGCTTTTACCACTGCCAAGCCAGTACCCATCGCGAAACTTTTCTTGTAAAAATCGCAGTAACTCCGGCTCTGGAATGGCTTTGGAAAAATAAAAGCCCTGGGCAAAATCACAGTGATACTGGCGCAGAATACGCAACTGAGCACTACTCTCTACCCCTTCTGCGACCACTTTTAAATCCAGCTTTTGCACCATGGCAATGGTAGAGGTAATGATTTGGTAATCAGCATGGTTATCCAACATACCAAACAAAAAGCTTTTGTCGATTTTTATGGTATCAACCGGCATTTGTTTTAAATAACTTAGCGAAGAGTAGCCGGTGCCAAAATCGTCAATGGCAAAACCAAAGCCCATGGCTTTCAGCTGTTGCATGCTGCTTAGGGTTTCAGCGACGTTCTTTACCAAAGTGCTTTCAGTCAGTTCAAGCTCAAATTGACTGGCCAGCAGTTGGTATCGCTCTAGTTTTTGCTGCAAAAAATCGCATAAGTCAGGATCATCAAACTGATCAGCCGATAGGTTGATGGCAATTTTAAGATTACCATACCCCTGATCGGCCAACTGCCTGGCGATGATAAAACAGCGCTCAATCACCCAATAGCCCAAAGGAACCATCAGGTGGGAATTTTCAATCACACCGATAAAATCATCAGGCGGCACCATCCCACGTTCTGGATGCTGCCATCGGAGCAAAGCCTCAAAGCCAAATAAGCGTCCAGTAGCCACTTCGATTTGTGGTTGCAGGCTCAGGCTAAACTCTCCTTTTTCCAGGGCTCCGCGAACCTCGGACTCCAGCTGCAAGCGATACGCAAAAGCCTGGTACATTTCAGCGGTATAATGATGCCAGCTATTGCCTCCCTTAGCCTTGGCCTGGTACATCGCCAAATCAGCCTGACGGATCAGGTCTTCAGTGGGGGTGGCGCTATCGGATGTCAGACTGATGCCAATACTGGTCCCAACCTGAAAGCTTTCACCAACCACAATAAGCGGCTCTGCAAAAGCGGCCAGTACTGTGGCAGCTACCCTGTCCGTTTCCGTGGTATCCGTCATTTTGGTTAAAATAATAACAAATTCATCCCCACCAAAACGACAAACGGTATCGGCACTGTGAATACAAGCTCGCAAGCGTGTTGCTGCTTCCATCAAAAGTTGGTCACCAACAGCATGACCTCGGCTATCATTTACTTTTTTAAATTGATCGAGATCCAAAAATAACAAGCCAACATAAGCCGTTGACTCTTCCAGTGCTGCCAGTGCTTTTTTTAACTGATATTGCAGCATGTTCCGATTTGGCAATCCGGTCAGCAAATCATACATGGCGATGTTTTCCAGCTCTTGGGTATGTTGCTCGACCTGCTCATTCAACACTTCCAATTGCCAACTTAGTTTCAACGTCGCCTCATTGAGCGTGTCTACTTCATCCGTGAAAAAGGTAGATTGACGCTCGCTATCCAAACGAAAGCGGCTAAATTCCCTGTTGGCCAATAGTGGCAAGCGAGCAGCTAAGGTCATTAAGCGGGCACTGAGGCGTTGGGTAATGGCATAGGTCAGCAACGCCAGCAGTAAGAATGCCAACAACGCAATTAAAATAATGCGCTGTTGATAGTGCTGATTCGCCAGCACATAGTCGGTGATATCTTCAATCAGGATCAAATGAAACTGTCTGGGGTGTCGGGTATCCAGCGGCTGCATATGCGCAAAATAGTGCTGATGACCGGATTTCAGCCGTAGTCCATAACTGGCAATATGGTTGACATCGAGCATCTGCGGGAGCTCATAATACAAATCATTTAATAAGGACGCATTCGAGCTTGATAAAAGCAGTATTTCTGACGGCCGGGCTGTATCTGAACTCTGATGACTAACGATAGCAACTTCGGCTTGCAAAGACCGATTCAGATAGAACAGGATATCTACTAATGTGGTGGTCATGACTACCACAGCCATTTCATTGTCATCCAGCAACAGTGGCACCGCCAATGACTTCACGCAGTAATGATCACATAAGATATCACTTTGCGGCTGCTGCAAAATGAAAGCCTGTTGTACTAACTGTTCTACAGCCGCGGGGATGGCTGCCGAACTTTGAAACACAACCTCTGCAGGGTTGGCATACAACCAGACATGATCCACATTTAAATGCAAATGCAGGGTTTCTATTTGCTGCGCCAATGCCTGCTTAAAAGCGGTAAGCCCTGAGCCACTGGCGGATAACAAACTTAATTCCGCATACGACTCAACCCAAATCCGCAGTTGATTTTCAATCAACTGATTGTATTGACTAAATTGTTGTTCACCCAACACACGCTTATGCTGTTGCTGCTGAATGAACTCATCCTGCACACGCACCAATGAAAAGCTGGTAAGGCCAAAGGTCATGATAAAAAGCACCAACAACATGACGATCAGCAACTTCCATGGCAAGCTGATAAAGCGGCGCATGGTTTAGAACCAGTACATCAGTTGCAATGCCCACAACTGCCAGTAGCGATCCTGATTGGTGGCCAAATCAGGTAAAACACCGGGTGACAGCCGGCCAGTTCCCTCGATCCAGTGATGTTCAAGCTGCAGCCGGACACGGGGTGCCAGATCTTTGCTAGCTGCAAGGCTAATACTATGCTGATAACCAAAATAAGCTGGAATAGTGCCCTGAGAGCTTTGTTCTAACTGTTTTCCCCTACGATCATCTTTATTGGCTACAAAATAATCCAACGTCGCATTGAGCCGAAAATCGGGGCTGACTTTAAATAAGCCCTGCAGATAGCCTCCCTGGCCGAACTGCTGCACTTCAAACCCAGGCGCAAAGAAACCCTTGGTGTCCATTCGTTCCTGAAACAGTTCAGCCACCAACTGCCAGCGCTCTTGCAAATATTGTGCATTCAGCATAAACCTTTGCACCACAAAATCAGCATCCAGAAATGGCGATTCTCCAGCACTTCGGTAACTAAACTCAGAGTCGAGCAAGGAGACACCAAGTGTCCAGTTACTCAGCTCAGGTTGCCAAAACACACTAGCCTGATGTACATACTTTTGCCGTGACTTGCCTTGCACCTGATCACCAAGCAATAACCGGGTTTGCTTATCGGATAAAGGGGTAGCTCCCATACTCCAGTTCATCTCAAAATGCCCCGCAGCAGTATCAACACTGGCCTTGAAAGCCAAACCATCGCTACTGACCGCAATATCTCTGAACGTATCGAAATACACCGACTGAGGCAGCACAATGCTGGGGCGGGTCAGTGGGACATCACGGGTGCTGGAGTAGATCCAGTGTTGGTTTTTAAAACGTCCTGCATAAACGTTCAGCCGCCAATCCAATTGATTGACTAAGGCCCAGTCTACAAATAAATAATCCAACTTCAGACCGTCCGGATAACGATTTCCTCCATCCAGATAAACGACCTGCCCCGCCACACGCCAGTTGGGTTGCAGTTGCAAAGCGCCATTTAACCCAAGCTCCGTTAACGCCAAAGAAGGGTCACCACTGCGATTAATAAAGTTGCTTTTGTCGGCCTGAATAACCCCCTGTGCCAGAAAACCATGCCACTGCCATTCATGTGCCTGGCCAGGAGATACAAAACAGCACAGCACGGCAATAAGGCATGCCAAGGATCGTGAAGGAGGCAGTACCGCTGCCCGGTGATGTACGTTAAAGTATTTCAATGATACGAACCCCTGTGTCATCAGCACTGGCCGAGCGGTAACCGATACTGCCAGGTGTGAGTTGAATCAGCTTCACCAACTCCTGCTCCGATCCCGCTAGGTAAGGCCGGGTACCAATTCCGGAAAAGCTTAATCGATTCCAGATATTATCCAATTGATAAGGAAACATCCGTAGTTGTTCCTTACAAAAACTCTGATGCAATGGATGATCGTTGCTGAGCACGAAAACACGCACGGCGGAACCATCTGGCCATTGCGTCTGGCGCATGCTAAATAACGCCCGAAGCTGCGCAGGGTTTAGCTGCTGTAACTCAACTGTAGGATGGGCAATAACCTGGACCGCCTGGCTGGAAAGGCTTACGAAGAGAATCACGACCGAGAAAAAGTATTTAAACATGCTGCACCGGTACCAGAGTTCCAGATACGGCCAAAGTCCGACAAAGGCCAATTGGATCTGAATACATGTGAAACTGAACACAGTACGATCAGCTGCTTTGTCATCCTGCAAACAGTGCCTGTCGTACATACCGCACCATTTCATCGGAAAAACAGTGCCATAGCAAGCTGGATCATTCTTTTATTCGTTTATTATCATATTCCTGTTGACTGAATGCTCAAAAAATCAGTTTTTTTGCTCTATTTTTCACCAACTTAGCAAGAGGAACTTTGGCATTCAACAGACGTACTGCGTATACTGAGTAGTATGATGCACTAACCCAGGCTGGTAAAGCGAAAGCAGCAATTAGCCCAGTTCCGGACATCTGACTAAGGGCTATTGGCGTAATAGTCATCCAGATCATTCATCTATCAGGTAAACAGAGCCCATGCGTTATACCAATACAAAAAACTTCCAACACCAACAAACGGATAAAATCGGCGTTCTCCTTACCAACTTAGGGACGCCAGATGCTCCGACGCCCAAAGCACTTAGGCGTTACCTGGCTGAGTTTCTTTCAGATCCACGGGTCGTGGAAGTACCACGACTACTGTGGTGGCTTATCTTGCATGGTGTGATTCTGCGTATCCGTCCACGTCGTTCAGCCAAAGCGTACGCCACTGTATTTACCGACCAAGGCTCTCCACTGCTGTTCCATACGCAGCGGCAATGCGATGCAGTGCGTAAACAGTTGCAAACGCAAGGCCATCAACAATTGGAGGTTGCCTTTGCCATGCGTTATGGTAATCCCAGCATTCAAAGTGCTTTGAACGAACTCTTTGCAAAAGGCGTACGAAAGCTGCTGGTGCTGCCCCTCTATCCGCAATACTCAGCTTCAACCACAGCCTCTACCTTTGATGCCATCGCCAGAGATTTTATGCAACGACGTTGGCTGCCCGATTTTCGCTTTGTATCTCATTACCATGATTTCTCTCCCTTTATTGAGGCCGCCGCTCAGCAAATCGAAACGTTCTGGCAGCAGCATGGCCGGCCCGAGAAGCTGCTATTTTCTTACCATGGTATACCCAAACGGTATCTGCTGAATGGTGATCCTTACCACTGCGAGTGTTACAAAACGTCTCGTCTCATTGCTGAACGGTTGGGCTTAAACGAAAGCGATTACATCACCACCTTCCAGTCGCGTTTTGGCCGAGAGGAGTGGTTAAAACCTTACACCGACGAAACGCTGAAAAGCTTACCAAAGCAAGGCATCAAGAATGTGCAGGTTTTTTGCCCGGGTTTCTCTGCTGATTGCCTGGAAACCATTGAAGAAATAGCAGAAGAGAACAAAGACTACTTTATGCATGCTGGTGGTGAGCAGTACCATTACATTCCGGCACTCAACGATAATCCGGCGCATATCGATGCCTTGTGCCAGCTGATTGAAAGCAACCTGGCGAACTGGCAACTGCACCCTGATCCAGAGCGTCATTTAAGAGCTGGTAACATCGGTGCAGAGCAATAGCAACAGTGCAGCAGTGAGACGTTCATGACACCACGGATCGAGCCCGAGTTTGATTCAGCCCCCCTGCTAAAGCGCAAAGACTTTAGCACAGCAGCAGAAGAACGGTCGGTAGCCAAAGCGACCGCGAAACGTCGCTATTGGCCTTGGTTACTGCCATTGGCTCTGTTTTTGGCCGCGTGGCTGATTTGGCAGGAGATCCGTACCAGCTTTTATCAGGCACAGCTGCTGCATTATCTTGGTCGCAGCTTAAACAGCCATCTGACCCAGGGGCCGGCCAATGCCATCCAGTTTCCAACCTCAGGCCCTTACAACCAACAGCGTGGTTACAGTCTGGCTCCTCAGTGGCAGGCTAGTCTGGCAGAAAAAGGGTTTCGTATCACCGAGCAGCGTGCATTCTCACCAGCGCTGCTGCGTTACACCCAACTGGGCTTTTTCCCACCTTACGAGGAAAAACAGCAAACTGGCTTACAAATCAGGGATTGTCAGCTTGATACCATCTACCAGTTTGCCTACCCGCAGCGTCAATATGACGGCCTGCTGCAAATGCCAGCAATTATGCCGCAAATGTTGGCATTTATTGAAAACAAAAGCCTTCTAAGCGCTCCATCCCCCTTTCATAATCCAGCGATTGAGTGGCCCCGCTTGGGCTCTGCTATGCTTGGCCAGGGCCAGCAGTGGCTTGGTCGTAACGGCAATGCCGCTGGAGGTGGTAGCACCCTGGCAACTCAGTTGGAAAAATACCGGCACTCCCCTGCCGGACGTACCCATGGCTTCACCGATAAGTTTCGCCAAATGCTGTCCGGCAGTGTGCGGGCTTATCAGAGCTCTCCGGTCACCACAGCTCATCGAAACCAGCTACTGCTGCATTACATCAATACGGTGCCACTGGCGGCAGCACCTGGCTTTGGTGAAGTCCATGGTATTGCTGATGGGCTTTGGGCCTGGTTTGGTGCCGACTATCATCGTACCAGTCTGTTGTTAAGCGAGCTTGCAACCACCGAAGAAACCGCCATCGCTTTAAAACAGGTGCTGGCGCTGATGATTGCCCAGCGCCGTCCATCGTTTTATTTGCTGCAAGGGCATGCATCCTTGAATCAACTAACGGATTTGTACCTGCAGCTGCTGGCAGAAGAGCAACTGCTGGAGTATGAGCTGGTCACCTTAGCACTGAACACTCCCCTGCAGGTCTCCCCCCATCCCTGGCAAAGCAGGCATTTAAACCAGGATCATAAAGCCAGCCATCTGGTGCGTCAGCAGCTGGACCAACTGCTACAGCTTCGCCCCTACGATAGTGATCGGCTTGATCTTCAGATCACCAGCAGTTTGCATCTGGGCATGCAGCAACAAGTGGGACAGTTCTTACAACAACTTCGTAATCCGGAGGTCGCTTCAGCCCGGGGACTGGTAGGCCACCGGCTGCTCAATGCTGAGCAGCCGGGTAGAGTGGAATACAGTTTTGTGTTGTATCAACGCAAGCAGAATGGTTATCAGCTAAGGGTGCAGACCGATACCTCCACCGCAGCTTTTGATTTAAACAGCCAGAGCAAATTGGAGCTTGGCTCAACCGCGAAGTTACGGGTTCTGGTGAGTTATCTGGAAATAGTGGCCGAGTTGTATCAGCGCTATGCCGGTGAGTCGGCGACTGAGCTGCAACTGCTGGATATTGCACCTCAGGATCACATCAGTCGTTGGGTGATCGACCAACTGTTACTTTCACCGGATCAGGACTTGCCACAGTTGCTGCAGTTGGCACTGGATCGGCGTTACAGTGCCAACCCGGCGGAAAGTTTTTTTACCGGTGGCGGCCTGCATAGCTTTGGTAATTTTATGGCCGAAGACAACAACCGCACCCCTAGTTTGCTGGAAGCAACCCAAGAGTCCATTAATCTACCCTTTGTCCGCTTACTTCGTGACGTAATCAATTACAGCATTTACCACAAAGATACCCAGGGGCAGCAACTGCTGGCCGATGACGATGGCGCTCGCCGCTCCAACTACCTGAGCAGTTTTGCGGATCGGGAAGGAGCCAGCTACCTACAGCAATTCTGGCGAAAACACCGGCAGCAGGATAACAGCCAACGCTTGCAATTGTTGCTGCAAACATCCCGGCAACGAGCTGATCGGCTGGCTGCCATTTACTTGTGGCTGCACCCAGATGCCAGCCTACAACAATTGGACGACTTTCTGGCCAGAGAGTCGAGCGGTGGAATCAGCAGCAATCAACTGCAGCGTTGGCATCGAAGTTTCTCCGGCCGTCAGCTTAGCCTGCCTGATCACGCTTATCACGCCAGAGTGCATCCCCTTGAGCTTTGGCTGGTTGGCGTATTGCACCACCACCCCGACCTCAGCTGGCCAGAAGTCTTGTCGATGAGTGCGAAAGAACGGCAAGAGGTGTATCAGTGGTTATTCCGTACCCGTCACCGCAGCGCCCGGGATAATCGAATTAGCATCATGCTGGAAATCGAGGCATTCTGGGATTTGCATTACCGTTGGCAGCAGTTGGGCTATCCTTTTGATCACCTGGTTCCCTCACTGGCCACAGCGCTTGGCAGCTCGGGGGACCGCCCTGCCGCACTGGCAGAGCTGATGGCGATTATTATGAATGATGGTATCCGTTACCCCAGCCAGCCACTGCAGGAAATTTTGCTCGGAGAAGGCACTCCTTATCACACCCGCTGGCAGCAAGGTCAGCAGCAAGGGATCCGGGTGATGGAGCCCGAGGTCGCAGCGGTATTGCGCCAGGTGTTGCATCAGGTCGTACAAAACGGTACAGGCAGGCGGTTGCAAGGCAGTTACCTGCCGTTGGGACCAACAGGAGGTAAAACCGGTACCGGAGATAACCGGATTACTACAGTGAATAGCCGGGGCAACCGTATCGATCAGCGCAGCCTGAACCGGACCGCTACCCTGGTGTTTTACCTGGGCTCAGATTACTTTGGCACCTTAACGGCTTACGCCGCCGGTGCACAGGCCGAGCAATTGCGCTTTACCTCTGCACTGCCGGTGCAGGTGCTTAAGAGCATGGAGCCGGTATTGATGCCTTATTTGCAACAGGGATGCCCGCTGCCATAACCACCTGATTACGACCACCTGTTTTTGCCTGGTACAAAGCAGCATCTGCCCGGGCCAACCACTGTTCCCAGCTTTCTCCTGCTGCCAGTATGGCTACGCCGACAGAAGCACTCACCGCACGCTGGGTGCTGTGTAATTCTTCCGCTATCACA
Source organism: Alkalimonas cellulosilytica (assembly GCF_036325985.1). Classification (NCBI taxonomy): domain Bacteria; kingdom Pseudomonadati; phylum Pseudomonadota; class Gammaproteobacteria; genus Alkalimonas; species Alkalimonas cellulosilytica. The sequence goes on along the minus strand of NZ_JAUHLI010000001.1, from coordinate 367,070 downwards.
GCGCGCAGTTTTTCTGCCACCAGCTGCGCCTCTTCTGGCGTTATATCCTCCAACAGCACCACAAACTCCTCGCCACCGAAGCGATAAACCTGATCGCTAATACGGGTATGTTTGTGCAGTAGTTGCACCAACTCCACCAAAATCGCATCCCCAGCCTGATGCCCTTCACTGTCATTAATTTGCTTAAAATAGTCCAAATCAAACAACAGCATCGCGATATCTTTTTGCCGACTGCGCCGACCTGGCCCGGCAGCAAATTCCAGCGCCTGATCCAACTGACGCCGATTGGCTGCTCCGGTTAATGCGTCTTGGGCCGCCATCGACTGGAGTTGTCGCCGCTGCACCAACATCCGATAAGCGAATACGTAGGAAAAAAAGCTTGTTACCGCAGTAGTCACTACAAAGGAAACCAACTGAAAGCCATCGACAAACACCTGGCCTGGGAAAATAACAGCAAACAGCAACAAGGTAACCAGCACCAGCAGCAACAGCAGCAAAGCGCGTAATGGCGGCACCAAAAAGAAAATAAACACAATAAAAGGATAGGTCCAGAATAAGCCAACCGGCCCCAGGCCATAGACCACAATCACCACACCAGCGCAAAACATGCAGGCGACAAAAAAGCCGGCCGCTTTGGTATTTCCCGTCAACCAGGCATAGGCCACTGCCATCAGGGTAAATAGCACCAAAATACTGTCCACCACTGCAATCAAGTAGCTGCCATCCCAGTAACGGTAGATGGCATAAGGCGTTACGCAAACCAGCACCATGAACCCGACCAGGCTTAGCATCGCCAAATGAAAGTCTTGCTGCATTCGGGCAATCAAAACGACCTCTGCTGTTGTATTATCCAAGCCTACTATACGGACATCAGCAGCCTAAGTACAAGCTTAACTTGTCAGAGCTCTGGCCAATTGGGGGTAGTCGGCAATAACCCAATCCGCCTTGGCAGCAAACTGATGATTCGTTGTATTTAGCAACAAACAAGATTGAGCACCGGCATTTGCAGCCGTGGTTAAATCAAAATGGTAATCCCCTACATACAGTAAGCGATTGACGCCAGCACCATAGTGCGCAGCAATTCGATGCAAGCCTTCAGGATCGGGTTTAGCAGCACAGTCCTCACGGGTTAAAATCAATGAAATGGGGATGTGTAACTTCTGGATCATCCGCTGAGTGGCAGCCCGCATATTGCGGGTTAAAATGGCGGTAGGGATCGCCGCGGCATGGAGCTGACTCAGACAATCGAGCACGCCGGGTAGCACAATGGATCGCTCAGCTGCATCCATCTCATGCCGATGAATCACATCCAAAGCGTATTGACGACTGCGCTCATCCGGCAATAACGCCAGAGACTGCAACAAATCACTCGCATCGGGCCACCCAAGCTCCTGACGAATAGCGGCAAAATCAAGCGGGCTATCAACCAAGGTTCCATCGAGATCAAAAGCAACTACATCTATGTCAGCCCGTAACGAGCCGTTTAGCATCCGCATGGTGACATTACTCCGGCTAGAAAAATCGTCTTATCAATACAGCTCACTAGATTCAGGAGCGATCCCCAAACAACCATTGCCAGAAGCTGCGTTTACGCAACCGGTGGTACTCCACCCGCAAGCGATCGATTTGTTGCAGCTTTTGTTCGGCCTGAGCCAGCTCACCACTCAGCAGAGCCTGCTCAATCCCATCCAGCTTAGCGGCCACCCGCTGAAAACCCTCAATAAACTGCTCGGCCAGATCATCACGCATCGGCGCTTGCTGAGCCGCAGCAATGCCCTGTTGCATATGGCGCACGTGCACCAGACGTTGCTCGGTCGAGTTCGCCTCTACCGCCTGGCGATACTGAAATGAGAAGGTTTTCATGATGACTTCCAGGCTATCTGTCTGCGCGGTATAACCATACAGCTGACCACTCCAACCGACCAGAGCCACTAGCAATACCGCAGTGCTTTGTTTCATGGTGTTCCTCCAAAAAAATCACCACAAGATCCTACCATGTCACTTCCCGCGAGCCTAGCCAGAACGAAACTGGTATACTCACAAAAAAACCATCAGGATCCATTTATGACGCAATTTCCAGATGATGCCAATGGCGATATGTTGCAACTCCTGCTTGAAGCCGGCTTTGCACTTGAACAAAAGACTGAACTTGATTTTTATGTATTTTTTAAACGCCAGGAAAAAGCAGAAGCTGCACAGCCCGCTTTTTCAGCACAGTACTCCGAAGCCACACTAAGCCTGGCACTGGACAATGCCGGTCAGTGGGAGCTAAAGGTGACCCAGGAGCTAGCGCTCAGCTACCAGGCGATTACCGACTTTGAAACCGAGCTGGAGGCTTTGGCCAAAAAGTTTGGTGGTAAATACGATGGCTGGGGCGTACAAGAACCTGAAGAAACGACTTAACCAGCGATTTTGGCTGCCTGGCGCTGATAATGCAGGATCAGCGCAATTAAATAGACTTGCAACAAAGCCGTACCCAACAAGCCCAGCAGCGCCTGCCACTCGAGATATTTTTCGGTATACACATAAAGCGCCAGATTGCCCACAGCAAAGGCGCTCCAGCTAAGGGCTGACACACCAGCCGCATTTTTCACCCGCAGCAAATGCACTACCTGCACCAGAGTAGCCACCGGGAAAATAATGGCAGGTATCATCCCAACCCAATCTATCCAACTCATGGAGTGATCTCCTTTAACAAAAGGTATGAACCATGCATCCCAATCAACTGGAAAAAGCAAGCCATAAACTGCGGCCACTTAACAGTAAGCTGATCAAAAAAACCACCGCACCCATGCTATTTTGTCGCCAATTATTGCGGTATTGACCAAGTCGTGTTGTATTCATCACCGCCAGCAAACATAAGGTAATCACAGGCAGTAAAATGCCATTGGCCACCTGAGCAAACCAAATCACAGAGACAGGTCGCAGCCCCAACGAAGACACCACCACACCAATCAAAATAATGGTAAACCAGGTAAGTCGAAAGTGCTGATTCGATAGTTGCAAAATACCACGCAACGCATAAGCTGCCGCTAACGGAGCGGTTACGGCCGACGACAAACCTGCTGCAAGCAAGCCTAGTGCCATCAGGTAGGTTGCTAACCGGCCAAACAGAGGCTCCAGCGATACCGCCAAATCCGCAGCATTTTCAATGGCCAGGCCGCTGCCAAAATAAGCCGTCGCAGCGGTTGATACCACCGCCACCGAAATAAGCCCGCCAAGCGGAATGGAGGTGCGTATATCCGCATTGGATTGCTGCAGTGCTTTTGCTTTGTCCGGAGCTTGCTGCCATTTACTGGCGGAGCTGGCTGCATGCAAAAACAAAGAATACGGCACTACCGTAGTCCCTATCAGAGCAATGACCGTTAAGGTGGCACCGGTGGGAATCGTTGGCCAGAGCAGGCCTTGCACCATAGCAGAAAAATCTGGCCGGGTCAGCAACATGGTACTGACAAACGCCAGGCTCATCAGCAGCACCAAGCCAATCAGGCAGCGCTCTATCAGTTGGTAACTCCCGCGCCAAAGCACTAAAATCGCCATAACACCAATCAGCAAAGCCCAAGGATTTAAACCGGTATAAGCCCGGATGGTACGGATAAGCTGAGCATCCCCCCAAATCGCCTCAGCACCAAGACTGGCACCGGTAATGTTGCCTCCCTGATAGGCGCTATTGCCAATAACAACAGCAGCGACTACCAATGCAAACAACAGAAACTTAAGCAGCGGCTGGCTGACCAGCTGTCGCAAATTCTCGCCAAGCCCCATGCCTGTCACAATGCCAAGGCGCGCTGCCATTTCCTGCAAAATCATGGTGGCCAGTACAGAAAACAGCAAGGCCCATAGCAAAGCATAACCATAATTAGCGCCAGCCAAAGAGGCTGTCACCACCGTACCAGGGCCAATAAAAGCAGCCGCTACCAGAGTGGCAGGGCCAAGCCGGAACCAGGAACCCATAATACAGCATGTCCTTTCGAGCAAAGATTATCGCTTAGTATGCCTGTTGGTAGCTGCATTGCAATCGCCTCAACACAGTAAATATCGTAGAAGAAGCCCTTGTCTTTGGTTGCTGGCGTTAAGCGATCACCAGGGTAGGGTTTCCCTCCTTGATCCGAAACCACTAAATGAGTATCAACTAAAAAAACTGTTGATAAATAAAGCAATTGGCTTTCTAATCGATACTTGCTACTTTTAAAGTGTCGATGCTCATTCAGGAACGCTATGATTTTTTTTCTTCGTACAGCCCGACCACCACTCCCTGTTTTCTTGCTTTGGTTGAGTGCAGCATTTTGCTGTGTGCTGTTAACGCCACAGGCCTTTTCGATAGAAACCGATCCACAGCTTGAGCAACAGTTGGATGAGTACTTAAACAGCCTGGGGCAAGACCCTGAAGCATCGTCACTTCAGCTCAAGGCTATGGAGCAGCTGATACAGCCTGGTACCGCTCCCACCTCAGTCACCCGCTTTCATGCTATGAGAGTTTTTAACTTTTTATACGGCGACGATGAAGCCAAGTTAACCGATGCCCTTGAGCAACTCATCACGTTCGCCCGACAACACCCAAGCCCGGATGTGATGGGTGAAGCTCTGGCTACCAAAGTGGAAGTGCTGGTAACTCAGGGAAAGATGAATGAAGCCTACCAAACCATCGTCGAGTTGGAGTCCTATCTGGATGCAGTGAAACAACCCCGTATTCGTTATTACGCCAACAATCTTTTAGGACGAATTTATATCAGAGACAATCAGTTTGAGCAGGCCAGCAAACATTTACATGCAGCGATGGAAGCCGTGCTTGAAACCGACGATGGGCGTACCGACATCAGACGCACATTTTTACAAAGCCAACTGGCCCAATTGTATGCAGATATGCAAAATCTTGAGCAGGCTCTGGAGCTGATAAACCTGGCTATTGAGGGCATGCCAGATAGCATCAAGGATCATCTGGCTGAATACTATTTAACCAAAGGCTACATCGAAGGTGAGCTGGGTCAGCACGAAGCATCCATTCAAACGCATTACCGGGCACTGAAACAAGCACAGCAGTTTGGCTATCAAGGGATTGCGCTGCTTAGCCTGAATAATATCGGCGCCTCGCATATTCTGCTGCATCACTATGACCAGGCGATTGAGCCTCTGCAACAAGCGAATGAACTTGCCCTGCAGTTGGAAGATGAGTATACCCAACAACTGATCAGACTGAATCTTGGTTACATTCAGGTGATGCAGGGCAATTACGATCATGGCTTGCAGCAGATGCGTAGCAGCATCGAGTATTACCGTGAACATGGTCGTCGCTCCGACTTAGAGCGCTTCCTGACCGAGTTTGCCAAAGCGTTGAACCATGCAGGTTATCATGTCGAAGAGGCGGCTATTTTGCGTGAGCAACGGGAATTAAATAAAGAACTGTTCCAGGCTGATCGTGAGCGCATCCTGGCTGAAATGCAGCAACGTTATCAGGCGCGGGAGCAAGCGCATCATATTCAACGGCTGGAACAGGCCAATGCTCTGCAGGAGCGCACCATAGAGAACAAACAACTGCAAAACCGGCTGATTTTACTGGCTGCTTTTGCGACGGCTCTGGCGGGCATTTTGATGTGGCAACTGTACCGCAAGGTACGCCATGTTAACCGGCGGCTTAAAGAAGCGAACAAGCAACTCGAGTTTCAATCGCTGCGCGACCCGCTGACCGGCCTTTTTAATCGTCGCTCCTTTCAACAGCGCATGGCTAAACGTTGGCAACACAAAGAGCACCGCCATCATGGCGAAGAGCGCGATGCTTTGATTTTGCTGGATATCGACTTTTTCAAACAAATTAATGATCAGCATGGCCATGCTGCCGGTGACGAGATCCTGATCGAAGTGGCTAAACGCCTGACCCAGTCCCTGCGCCAACACGATCAGGCCATCCGCTGGGGTGGTGAAGAGTTTCTGTTGTATTTGCATCGCATCAGACCAAAAGATTTAACCACTCTGGTCGAGCGAACCTTGTATTTGCTGGCTGAAAAGCCCTTTACCGTCAACGGACAGCCTATCGTTGTTACCGCCACCGCCGGCTTTATTACCCTGCCCTTTGACGATATTCCGGAAGAGCAACTTAATTGGGAAAAAGCTTTGCAATTGGCTGATCTAGCCCTCTATGCCGGTAAATCCAAAGGCCGGAATCAGGCTTGCGGCGTTACCGGCCTTCACGTACCCTTAACGGACATTATGGCAAGCTTTGACGTGGAGAAAAACCAACCACTGACGCTGCAACAGCTCAAGTGCACTGAAGTGGCAGGCCCCAGCGTCAATCGCGCTTAGCCGTTTTAACCAAGGGAGAGTGCTCCGTGCAAGAAGAACTCCATATCAAGATCCGAAACCTTGAGGTGAGCGATTACCCACAATTAAAACGTCTGATGGATCGGATTTACACCGATTTGGGCGGTGCCTGGCCAAGACATACCATCGAGAAATTGATTCAGGACTTTCCGGATGGCCAATTTTGTGTGGTGGATCACGACACTATTGTGGGTGTCGCCTTGTCTTTGCAGGTTGATTACGACCGCTTTAGCAACCCCCATACCTACGATGAATTGATCAGCCAGCGGATGACCATCCTGAATAACCCGCATGGTGATGCCCTCTATGGCCTGGATGTCCTGATTGACCCCGATTATCGTGGTTATCGCTTAGGCCGACGCTTGTATGAAGTGCGCAAAGAACTGTGTCGCCAGCAAAACCTGCGCGCGATCCTCGCCGGCGGCAGGATCCCGAATTTTCATCAATACAGTGATGAAATGTCCGCTGCCGACTACCTTGAAGCGGTGAAACGCCGGGAAATTTATGATCCAATTCTGACCTTCCAGCTCTCCAATGACTTTCAATTAAAGCGCCTGCTAAAAAAGTATCTGCCCGAAGATGAAAAATCCCAGGGCTACGCCACCTTGCTGGAATGGAACAATATTTTCTATGAGCCACCTGGTCGCTTAATTGAAAGCCGTAAAACTCAAATCCGCATAGGTGCTGTGCAGTGGCAAATGCGTCAGGCCACCTCTGTGGATGAGGTCCTGCAGCAAGTTGAGTACTTCGTGGATGCACTATCCGACTACAAAAGCGACTTTGCGCTGTTTCCGGAGTTTTTTAATGCACCGCTGATGGGCCTTTGTGACAACAAATCCAACCAGACCGAAGCCATTCGGTTTCTGGCTGGGTTTACTGAGCGCTTCCGTCAGGAAATGTCCACTATGGCCGTGAGCTACAACATCAATATCATCACCGGCTCCATGCCCTTGTTGCTGGGTGATGATTTATTCAATGTCAGCTACCTATGCCGTCGTGATGGCACCGTTGAAATGCAAAGCAAAATCCATATTACACCGCATGAGCGTCGGGATTGGGTGATTCAAGGGGGCGACAAGCTACAGGTATTTCAAACCGATGCCGGCCGAATTGGCATACTAATTTGCTACGATGTGGAATTTCCGGAACTGAGCCGGTTACTGGCAGAGCAGGAAATGGACGTACTTTTTGTGCCATTCTGGACGGATACTAAAAATGGTTACCTGCGGGTACGCCACTGCGCTCAGGCCCGGGCCATTGAAGATGAGTGTTATGTGGTGATTTGTGGCAGTTGCGGCAACTTGCCTTCGGTCGACAATCTGGATGTGCAATATGCCCAATCGGCGGTATTCTCTCCATCTGACTTTGCCTTTCCACACGATGCGGTGATGTCGGAAACCACGCCAAATACTGAAATGCTGATGTTTTCCGATCTGGATTTGGATCGATTAAAGCAAATTCGCAATGAAGGCTCGGTAACGAATTTAAAAGATCGACGCCATGATTTGTATCAAGTAAGCTGGCTTGGTAAAAACAGCCTCAAAGAGACCTCTTCGACATGAAGCTTCTGATCACGACGATAGTTTTACTGGTACTGCAGTCTTTGCTGGTATTGAACTTCAGTACTCAGCTGGTACCTGCATCCATGCTGCAACTCTGGCTCCTGCTGCCGGCAGTTGCTGCCGCTGGTATTTGTATTTTTTTACACCTTCGTTATCAGTTAAAGAGGCTTTTCCCGCTGGCGACTTTGCTGATACACCTGTTGGCATTGCTGCCCTATATCGGTTTGGTGAACAACCCGGCAGAGGGCGAGCGTGCCATTCTGATCCTGGCGATGATCCCCCTTTATCAAAGTATTGCACTGTTGATTGTTGGCTTAATCGACTATGTACGTCGCCGCGAAGCCGGGAAACGCCTGGCGGCTCACCACAACCAACCATAGCGGCCAGCACAAGCAGATCGTGTTCTGTAACAAAATCAGATACACTTAGCCCATGGTGGTTTATCCTTTTCTTTTATGCACAAAGATCACATTTACGCTGAGCCGCTGGCGCACATTCAGGATTTTCGCTTTGACGATCAGGTAGCTGATGTTTTTCCGGATATGATTCAGCGTTCGGTACCGGGCTATCAGAGCATTATCCAAACCATTGGTCAGTTGACCAACCGCTACCAGCAAGCAGACAGTCATTTTTATGATTTAGGCTGCTCTTTGGGGGCTGCCAGCCTGGCAATGCGGCGCAATATTAGTATGACCGGCTGTAAAATCATAGCGGTTGATAACAGTACCGCCATGGTGCAACGTTGTCAGCGTCACCTCGAGGCTTTTCGCTCAGAGGTGCCGGTTGAGGTGATTGAGGGCGATATTCGTGAGCTGGCGCTCAGTAACGCTGCCATGGTGGTGGTGAACTTCACATTGCAGTTTTTAGCCAGACAAGACAGAGCCAGCCTGCTGACACGCATTTATCAGGCACTGAAACCCGGTGGCATTTTGTTGTTATCGGAAAAAATCATTAGCCCGCAGCCATGCAGCAACCAACTTTTGGTTGATTTGCATCACGACTTTAAACGGGCCAATGGTTACAGTGAGCTTGAAATCAGCCAAAAACGCACTGCCCTTGAACATGTGATGCAGCCCGATAGCATCGAAGCACACCAGCAGCGCATGCAGCAAGCCGGCTTTGCAGAAAGCACGGTTTGGTTTCAGTGTTTTAATTTCTGCTCCATGATTGCTTTTAAACAGCCCTGAGTACACATGACCGATTTATTTACCCCGTTTTACCAGCAAATCGCCAGCAACCGCTTGGCTCACTGGCTACAAACCCTACCCGCGCAACTGGCCCATTGGCAAAAAGATGCTCTGCATGGTGATTTTCATCGCTGGCAAAAAGTGCTGGCGCAGCTGCCTGAAACTTCCGTCTCACAGATTGAGCTGTCGGATACCATTAGGTTTGGCCTGGCCGATGCAATTGATGAGGGACAACGCAAACGGATTGAGTATTTACTTCGCCAACTGATGCCCTGGCGCAAAGGGCCTTTCAATATTCATGGCATCCAGATTGACACCGAGTGGCGTTCAGACTGGAAATGGCATCGGCTGCAACCGCATATTCAATCACTGAAACACCGTTTTGTGCTGGACGTAGGTTGTGGCAGCGGCTATCACCTGTGGCGTATGCGTGAAGCAGAAGCTGATTTTGTGGTCGGTATCGACCCATCACAGCTCTTTTACAGCCAGTTTGAAGCCATTAAACACTTTAACCCCGATCCCAAGGTGCATTTACTCCCGATTGGCTGCGACGACTTACCTGAATTACAAGCCTTTGATACCGTGTTTTCGATGGGGGTGCTGTACCACCGCCGCTCACCGCTGGAGTTTTTACAACAGCTAAAAATGCAGCTGCGCCCGGGAGGCGAACTGGTGCTGGAGACCTTGGTGGTGGAAGGCGATGAGCACACCGTACTGGTACCGGGTGAGCGCTACGCCAAGATGCGCAATGTCTGGTTTATCCCAAGTTGCGCCGCTTTGTGTCACTGGCTAAAACGGCTTGGATTTAAAAACCCCCGGGTAGTGGACTGCTCTCACACCAGTGTGCAGGAACAGCGAGCTACCGCCTGGATGGAAAATGAAAGTTTAATTGATTTTCTCGACCCAAATGACCATAGTAAAACGATTGAAGGTTACCCAGCGCCGCTTCGGGCAGTGATTGTTGCCGAACGCTAACAGCAGATACCCATAGGAGAGCGACTGTTTCATGCCTTATCGCCCTAAAACTACCATTGAGCAATGGCGTATCCTGCAAGCGGTTGTTGATGCAGGTGGCTATGCCCAGGCAGCTGATTTGCTGAATAAAAGCCAGTCCTCTTTAAACCATGCCGTAGCCAAACTGCAAAGCATGCTCGGGGTCGAGTTATTAGAGGTTAAAGGACGTAAAGCGTTTTTAACCGAAGCTGGTGAGGTGATGCTACGACGCTCTCGCATGGTAACCCAACAAATCGAAGATCTGGAACGTTTGGCCGACACCATTGATAAAGGCTGGGAACCGGAAATTCGTATCGCTGTGGAATTGGCTTACCCCAAACAATATTTGTATCAAGCGCTGCTGCAGTTTTACCCACAAAGCCGCGGTAGCCGGGTACAAATCATTGATGCCGTGCTCACTGGCACCGCTGAAATCATTCAGGAGAAACGTGCTGATCTGGTGATCACCGGCCTGGTGCCTAAAGGTCACTTAGGCGAGCCCTTGTATGTGACCCGCTTTATTCCGGTAGTCGGCAGCCAGCACCCGCTGGCAGAGCATAGCAAGTTGGAACTGGCTGAGCTTAGCCAGCAACTGCAAATCGTGATCCGTGATACGGCACAAAAACCACAGGAGCAAGGTGGCTGGTTAAAGTCCGAACAGCGCTGGACCGTCGATAACTTTTACGAAGCCATCGAAATTCTACAACTAGGGCTTGGCTTTTGCTGGCTGCCAGATTACACCGTGCAAGCAGGTTTAAAAGACGGTAGCCTGAAAGTGCTGCAACTGGCCAGTGGAGGAGAAAAGCTCGCCCCCATGGCTTTATTAAGCCCATACGAAGAACAATTGGGCCCCGGCAGTAAGCTGTTACGTCAGTGTCTGTTAGCAGCCCATCAATCGGAACAAACCAGGGAGAATCTATGCACGATCAACAGCTCAGGGACCTGATGGTTCAGTCGGCCAATGATGCCGTCAATTACGCCAGTGAAGAGTTCCAGCTGGAGCTGGACTTTAGCAGAGAGAGTCTGCTGCAACTGGATAGCTTAGTGTCTGCTTTGCACCAGCGGCAGAAAAAACAAGCGCACGCTCATGACTTACTGTTTACTTTGTGTACCATCCTGGGAGCTTACACGGGTGAAGTCTTTCGCCGCGAGCTCGGCGGTGAATGGTTTCACGATAAAAGCACACAAGATGCCCCCTACCTGTGCCTGACCTACCTTGACAAAGAATTTCCTTTTGCATCAGTTGTTTACCATAAAATCATGCAGGATGACAGCATCAGTATTGCCGGTTATGTCGAGCAGGCCATGGCAAATGCTACCCAGTAATGCTTTTGTCGCAATGATTATGCAGGTAAAATAGCGACCATTTTCAGCCCTTGTTCAATTGAGGAATGCCGTGAGCAACCAAAATCCATCCCTAAGTTACAAAGACGCCGGTGTCGATATCGATGCAGGTAACGCTCTGGTCGATCGTATTAAGGGGGCAGTCAAACGCACCCATCGCCCTGAAGTCATGGGTGGCTTAGGTGGTTTCGGTGCCCTGTGCCAAATCCCGGCTGGCTACAAAGAGCCAGTATTGGTCTCAGGCACCGATGGTGTGGGTACCAAGCTGCGTTTAGCAATGGATTTAAAACGCCATGATGGGGTTGGTGTTGACCTGGTTGCTATGTGCGTCAATGACTTGATTGTACAAGGCGCAGAACCTTTGTTTTTCCTGGATTACTACGCTACTGGTAAGCTGGATGTGGACACAGCGGCAACCGTGGTGGAAGGCATTGCCGATGGCTGTGCCCAATCAGGCTGTGCTTTGGTGGGTGGTGAAACGGCCGAAATGCCAGGCATGTACCATGGTGATGATTACGACATCGCTGGCTTTTGTGTGGGTGTGGTTGAAAAATCAGAGCTGATTGATGGCAGCAAGGTACAAGCCGGCGATCAACTGATCGCGTTGGCATCATCCGGCCCGCATTCCAATGGTTTCTCTTTGATCCGTAAGATCCTGGAGGTCAGTGGTCAGTCAGCAGATACCGAGCTAGCCGGTAAGCCGATTGCCGATCATTTGCTGGAACCCACCCGGATTTATGTAAAAAACCTGCTCAGCCTGATTAAACAGCACCCGGTTCATGCTCTGTGCCATATCACGGGTGGTGGTTTTTGGGAGAACATTCCCCGTGTTTTACCAGAAGGTAGCAAAGCAGTGATCAATGGGAGTAGCTGGCAATGGCCAGCCATCTTTACCTGGTTGCAGCAACAAGGCAATGTCACAACCCATGAAATGTACCGTACCTTCAACTGCGGTGTTGGCATGATTGTGGTGGTGCCTGCCGAGGCGCTACCTGCCGCTTTGACCATGCTGCAACAGGCTGGTGAAACGGCCTGGCACCTGGGCGAGATCCAGACTGCTACCGACAGTGAAGAGCAAGTGATCATCCGTTAAGGGCAGGCATGAAATCCATTGTTGTACTGATCTCCGGTAATGGCAGTAACTTGCAGGCAATTCTGGATGCCTGCGCTTCCGGCTTTATCGCCGGCAAAGTCACGGCTGTTATTTCCAATAAAGCCGATGCCTATGGCCTGCTAAGGGCACGAGAGGCCGGGAGCAGTGCCCACTGCCTGGCCCATAGCGACTATGCTAGCCGTGAAAGCTATGATCTGGCGTTGCAGCAGCTGATTGAGCAATTCACACCGGATTTGGTAGTACTGGCTGGCTTTATGCGCATCCTGTCGCCGGGCTTTGTACAGCACTTTTCCGGTAAATTATTGAACATTCACCCATCTTTGTTGCCGAAGTATCAAGGCTTGCGAACCCATCAGCGCGCCATTGAAGCTGGTGACCAAATGCACGGTTGCAGTGTTCACTTTGTTACCGAAGAGTTGGATGGTGGTCCGGTGGTATTGCAAGCCAAAGTCCCGATATTTTCTGACGACGATGCAGAGACAGTGGCCGAACGGGTGCATGAGCAGGAATACCGTATCTACCCTTTGGTGATCCGCTGGTTTTGTCAGGGACGTTTACGTCAGCAAGGCCAACAAGCCTTGTTGGATGATGAACCATTACCGCAATACGGATATGCCCATGACGATGATGAGTACGATCTCTGAATGGCGCCTGCGGGCGCCTTTTTTATGCTTACCGCTGCTGGTGGCACCATTCGCGGCGACATCGGCCCCGGACGAGCTGCCATTGGAGCTTGCCCCCTATCAAGCTGAGTATGTGGTCTACCGCAATGGCCGTAGTCACGGCAAAGCCGAGCGTGAGCTGAAAAAGGACGATGGTGTCTATACCCTGCGGTATCGTAGCGAAATCAGCTGGATGGTGTTTCGTGATCGCAGGGAAGAACAAACACAATTTACAATGCGTGGTGCGCAGGTACAACCGCTGACATACCGCATGAACCGCAGTGGTACCGGGCCAAGCCGTAACTACGTCCTGACCCTGGATCCAGTCAAAGAAGAACTGCGCGAAGGCAGCAAAGGTGAGTTGAAGTCCCATCAATGGGATGATAACTGGCTGGATCAGCTCAGTTATCATCAGCAACTGGCGATTGATCTGGCGGCCGGCAAGCGCACATTCAGCTATGAAGTCCTGAATCGGCGGGGCGATCCAAAAACCTATGATTTTCGGGTGGTCACCAAAGAGTTGCTGCCTCTGCCCTACGGCAATGTGATGGCCTATCGTATTGAGCGGGTCGAAGAAGATTCAGACCGGCAAATTTACGCCTGGGTTGCTCCAGACCTCGACTACTTACTGGTTCGTATCTGGCATGGCGAAAACAATGTCGAACAAGTCGATGTGCAGCTGCATAAAGTGCACTGGCAACAGACCAGCGAAACAGCTGCTATCTCAAAGCCTTAAATAGGCTCACCGTAACGAAACAACTGGCTTTCTCCTGGCTGCATTTTATGCCACTGCTCATTCAGGGTCAGTGGCTCAGTGGCAATCACAGTCACTACATCCTTTGGCGTAGTTTCACGGGAGAAATCAATATCGACATCCACATCCGATAAGCGGGCGATGCCAAAAGGCGCTCGCCGGGTGATCCAGTGCAATTTAGTGGTGCAGTAGGTCAACAGGTATTCACCATCGGTCAGCAGCATATTAAACACTCCTAACTGCTGCAGGGTTTTGGCTTTCTTTTGCAAAAAACGAAACGCGGCCTTTCGTGAACGAGGTTTGTTTGGGTAGCGTTTATCCAGCTCGCTCATCAAATAGCAAAAAGCGCGTTCACTGTCGGTGGTTCCAACTGGCTGGAAACGATCAACCGGCAGATTTTTGTAATCAAACAGCTGGCCATTGTGGGCATAGGTCCAGTAACGGCCCCAGAGCTCCCGGGTGAAAGGATGGGTATTTTGCAAACTCACCCTGCCACGGTTGGCTTGACGGATATGTGCTACTACAGCACAGCTTTTAATCGGATAGTCACTAACCAGACGGGCAATCTCAGACTCATAACTTGGCAGTGCATCTTTAAAGGTACAAACCCCTTTCCCTTCATAAAAAGCCACCCCCCACCCATCCCGGTGCGGTCCGGTCCGACCGCCCCGCTCTTTCAATCCTTTAAAGCTAAAACAAATATCGGTAGGCACATTTGCCGACATCCCGAGCAATTCACACATGAACTACAAACCCCTTTCTGATTGGCAGGCACGCTGATACAGCGCTAAAAGTGAGCCAACCGACTATACTTTCCCGTATCAACAGATGTAAAGCGCTTTGTACAAGTAAACAACCGAGCCCCATCGAAAGGCTTGCAAGTTGTCTGGGAAGAATATACTCTTAGAAATTAGTGGTCAGACCTCTTAGGAGATAGTTATGGAAGGGTTTGTGTTTAGCCTGATACTTCTGGTTGTGATTGGCATCCTGGCATATTACCGTGCCAGCCTGACGCTGTTCACCGCTGCAATTGCTGTTACTCTGGCAGCCGGCACTTTTGTCGGCCCGGTAGGCCTGGTGAGCTGGATTGTATTCCTGCTGATTGCCTTGCCACTGAATATCGCCTTTATCCGGCAGAGGCTGATCACCCAGCCACTGCTTGGGGTGTATCGTAAAATCATGCCGGAAATGTCCAGTACCGAAAAAGAAGCCATTGATGCCGGCACCACCTGGTGGGAAGCCGACTTATTCCGTGGTAACCCAGACTGGCAAAAGTTGCATAACTTCCCTATTCCCCGGTTAAGTGCGGAAGAGCAAGCCTTTCTGGACGGTCCGGTAGAAGAGCTGCTGGATATGGTCGATGACTGGGAGATCACCCACGACCGCGCTGATTTATCTCCTGAAGTCTATCAATACCTGAAAGACAAAGGCTTCTTCGCCATGATCATCAAGAAGAAGTATGGGGGTCTGGAGTTTTCTGCTTATGCTCAATCCTGTGTGCTGCAAAAGCTGACCAGCAAGAGCATGGTGTTGTCCAGCATTGTTGGGGTACCGAATTCACTGGGTCCGGGTGAGCTGCTGCAACACTACGGTACGGATGAACAGAAAAATCATTACCTGCCACGGTTAGCTAAAGGCCTGGATGTCCCTTGTTTTGCCCTCACCAGCCCGGAAGCAGGCTCGGATGCCGGCTCGATTCCAGATTTTGGCATTGTCTGTAAAGGCCAGTGGCAAGGCAAAGAAGTGCTGGGTATGCGTCTTACCTGGAACAAGCGCTACATCACGCTGGCCCCTATCGCTACTGTGCTTGGCCTGGCGTTTAAATTACAAGATCCTGACAAGTTGCTAGGTGACAAAGAAGATTTAGGTATCACCTGTGCACTGATCCCGGCAGACACGCCAGGGGTGAAAATCGGCCGTCGTCACTTCCCGCTGAATGTGCCCTTTCAGAACGGCCCAACTCAGGGTAACGATGTCTTTGTGCCGCTGGATTACATCATTGGTGGCGCCAAAATGGCAGGCCAGGGCTGGCGTATGCTGGTTGAATGTTTGTCGGTAGGTCGCGCGATTACCCTGCCGTCCAACAGTACCGCAGGTATCAAAGCGGCTGCGATGTCCACCGGTGCTTACGCCCGTATTCGTCGTCAGTTCAAGATCCCTATCGGTAAAATGGAAGGGGTGGAAGAAGCGATGGCCCGGATCGGTGGCTCTGCTTACATGGCATGCGCTTCCACCACCATGTCGGTTGGCTCCATTGATTTGGGCGAAAAACCCTCGGTGATTTCCGCCATTACCAAGTACCACATTACCGAGCGGATGCGCCTGGCGATGATTGATGCCATGGATGTGCATGGCGGTAAAGGCATTTGCATGGGACCAAACAACTATCTGGCCCGCGGTTATCAGGGCGCACCGGTAGCGATTACGGTAGAAGGTGCCAATATTCTAACCCGCAATATGATCATCTATGGTCAGGGTGCCATTCGTTGCCATCCTTATGTATTGGCGGAGTTGCAGGCTGCTTATAATGAAGACAACCGTGCTGCGGTCACAGCCTTTGACAAGGCCTTGTTTGGCCATATTGGCTTTGCCATCAGCAATTTCTTCCGTACCTTCTGGTTGTCATTCACCGGTGCAGCCTTTAGCAGTGCTCCCTACAGCGATGCCACCGCCAAGTACTACAAGCAAATGAACCGCTTCAGTGCTGCACTGGCGCTGATGTCCGATGTTGCTATGGGTACTCTCGGCGGCGATCTGAAACGCCGTGAGCGTATTTCCGCCCGTCTGGGAGATATTCTCAGCATGTTGTACCTGACCTCCAGCGTATTAAAACGCTTCCAGGATGAAGGTCGTCAGCCGCAAGATCTGCCTCTGGTGCAGTGGGCCTGTGAAGACAACCTGGCCAAAGCCCAGCTGGCATTGGATGAGTTGTTCGATAACTTCCCCAACCGTCTGGTGGGTGTGGTACTCAAACGTGTGGTGTTCCCATGGGGCCGCACCTTGCGTCGCCCAAGCGATAAAGTAGAGCACCAGGTTGCCCGCATTATGCAGACACCATGCGAAGCCCGTTCACGACTGGGTCACCACTTGTATCTGGCAGGCAAAGACAACAACCCGATTGGCATGGTAGAGCAGGCATTGCGTGATGTGCTGGCGGCAGAGCCTCTGTTTGACAAAGTCACTGAAGCGGCCAAAAAGCGTTTGCCTTTCTTCCGTCTGAATGAAGTGGCCGACTTGGGCCTTGAGCTGAAGGTGATTTCCGAGCAGGAAGCACAGATTTTACGAAAAGCAGAAGCCAGTCGCTTGCGCACCATCAACGTAGATGACTTCGACTTTAACTATCTGGCGGCCGACAAAGCGCTTTTGGCCTCCGAGCAGCAAAGCGCAGCCAAGGTCAATGCGGCATAAAGCCAAGCTTGATTTCAAAAAAACCCGGTTCCAACCGGGTTTTTTTATGCCTTCAAATGTTAACAGAACCACCTACCCCTCCCATCTATCTTAGCATTTGCCGAAAAATTTAATGAAAATGACACAAAAGACTTTTATAGTGACAGGTTCACATTGGACTCCATGCCCGCTTGGCATGAGACTGGCCAAGTGCTTACCGGGACGTACAGCCGTACCACGTCATAACCATAGAAAATAATACGGATACCGAACAATGAAACAACTACTGGCACTGGTGCTGCTTCTATGCACCTTTGGCTTGTGGGCGCAAACCCCCATCGCCTACTGGTCACAAAATTTCAATGAATTGCCGGATGGCAGTTTTGGGTTTAACCCGGACTCCTTTCCGCAGCAACCCGATCTGGGAGCAGGGACCATTTTTCTGACCGACTTTAATGAAGATACAGCAGCCAATGGCAGCTACATCACCATTCAGTCGTTTGCCGGCAGTACCATCAACGCTCTGCCTGGCTATGCAGCCGGTGGTAGCTTGTCGGTGCAAGGTGGACCAGCTACCAGCAACAATGGTGCTGCCATCGTCATTCAAATCAACAGTGCCGGTTATCAGGACTTACAACTCAGCTGGGCACAACGTGGCACCGCCACCGGCTTTAATGAGCGCCGCATCAGCTGGTCCATCGATGGCGAAAACTTTACCGAATTTGCCGTCGACTCAGGCGCCCTTGGCAGCAGCTTTCAGCTACGAAGCTATGACTTCTCCGCAGTAGCTGAACTCAACAATCAGACCAGTGTGTATTTTCGCATTGAACTGAATGGTGCTAGCAATGCTACCGGCAATAATCGTTTTGACAACCTGCTGGTCACAGGTACGCTGACTGCCGATGCCGACCGCATTACCCTGTATCAGCGTGATTTTGCCAGCAATCCTTTTGAAAAAGGCTGGCAACAGTGGAGCTTGCAGGGTGAGCAGCAGTGGCAATGGGATGGCGGCTTTAATAATGTCAGCTTCTCTGGCTTTGTTGATGGCAGCTGCAACGCCAATGACAGCTGGCTGGTATCACCGGCCTTTGATATCGACGGCCAAACCGGTGAGCGCCTGGCCATCGATATCGCACGAGGCTTTGCTGGCGTCAATAATCTGGATATTTACTACTCTACCCAATTCAGCGGCACAGAGCTTAATCCTGCAGACTGGGTGTTGCTAACCAGCATCAGTCCGGATGATTTTAGCAGCAACAATGTGCCAGTGCGCTTCGATGGCTTTGAGCAGCTTTCAGCATTAAGTGGCTCAGTGCATCTGGCACTACGGTATCAGTTTGACAGCGGCAACTGCAGCACCTGGCGTCTTGCCAATCTGTTGCTAACCGCAGAAAACCCGGTCGAGCCGGTTGTATTTAGCTGTGAAAACCCAGCCACCCGTATTCATCAGGTGCAGGGTGCCGGTTTCCAAAGCCCGTTGCAAGGTGCTGAAATTCAGCTGCAAGCGGTCGTGACCGCTGTGTTCCAGGAAACGGACAACGGCGGTCTGGGTGGCTTCTATCTGCAGGAAAAAGACCAGCATCATGACAATAACCCGATGACATCCGAAGGTATTTTTGTCTATGACAATGGTTTCGGTGTACCGGTGCAACCAGGTGATCTGGTACGGGTACGCGGCACTGTGGCCGAGTTTTTTGAAGAAACACAGTTATCCAATGTCAGTGAGTTGGCCGTTTGTGATAGCAATCTCCTGCATCTGGTCAGCCCGGTGGCATTTAACCTGCCAGCGACCAGCTTCGAACAGTTGGAGAGCATTGCCGGCATGTGGGTACATACCGCCGATGATTTAACCGTCACCGATGTGTTTAATGCGGTACGCTTTGGTGAGTTTACTGTCTCCAATGGCCGTTTATACAATCCAACCCAGATTGTCTTGCCTGGTTCAGCGGCTCAGGCCGTCATGGCCAGCAACCGGCTCAACCGAATCATCATTGATAATGGCCTGACTGGTGTGAACCGCCAGCCTTTCATCACCGGTGAAGATGGCATCAACGAAATTTCCGCCAGCAACCCGATCCGAAATGGTTATTTGCTGCAAGCTGGTTTGGATGGTGTGATGAGCTATGCCTTTGGTGCCTACCGGGTTCGCCATTTGAACACACCCACTTTTATCGCCAACAGCAACCCTCGAACGCATGCCCCTGAACTGGTAGAACAAGGTGATATCAAGGTAGCGACCTTTAATGTCGAAAACCTCTTTACCACCTTCGATCTGCCCGGTAACAGCTGCGGCCCGAATGCACTTGCCTGCCGTGGAGCTCGCTCTGAGAGCGAACTGGCCCGTCAGTTGGACAAGCTGGTACCTGCCATCCAGGCTCTGGAAGCGGATGTTCTTGCCTTGATCGAAATCGAAAATGATGCCGATGACTCTACTCTGGAGCATTTGGTGGCGGCACTCAATGCTGCAGCCACTACTGCGGACTGGAGCTATGTTGCCACTGGCTGGCTTGGCACCGATGCCATCAAACCGGCCTTTATCTACCGTGCCAACCGGGTCAGCCTGCATGGTGATTTTGCTGTACTGGACTCAAGTGTGGATCCAGACTTTGATACCTCGCGGCAGCGTCCGGCTCTGGCGCAAAGTTTTGCTACGGAGCAAGGCGCAGTATTTACCGCTGTAGCGGTGCATTTACGGGCAAAGTCCTGTGGTAGCGCCAGCGGTGTGAATGCGGATCAAGGCGATGGCCAGGGCTGCTGGAACCATTGGCGCACTCAATCTGCCGAGGCCATGCTGCGTTGGTTGGAAACCGATCCTACCAACTCCGGCAACAGCGATATGTTGGTACTGGGTGATTTTAATGCCTACGCCAAAGAAGATCCGCTGGCCGCAATGGAAGCCGCTGGCTATGTCAACCTGGCCGTGCAAAGCAATGACGGCGATTACAGTGTCTACAGCTACACCTTTATGGGTGAGTCCGGCAGTTTAGACCATGCGTTTGCCAGTCCGTCCATGGCAGCCAAGGTACTGGAGGCCAAATCCTGGCACATCAACTCGGATGAAATTCCGGCGTTTAACTACAGCGAAGGCCCCCTGCCTGGTGGCTTGGTGAAACCAGAAAGCTTCTATAACGCGGATCCGTACCGTACTTCGGATCATGATCCTTTGCTGATCGCCTTGCAACTAAGTGCTGTATTCCCGCCACTTGATGCAGAGCTCAGCCTTATCCGGGTGAATCGTGCCCGCTCAGGCTCAACGCTGGTGCAACTGCGAATTGATGGTGAAGCCAACGGTTTGGTGTTGTTGCGGGATGGTACTGTCATCACGACCATTCAACGCTCAGGCCGATACAATGATCAGTTCCGTAGTGATGCCAGCCAAGCTAGCTACCAGCTGTGTCATGCTCAGCACAATCAGTGCACTGAGCCGCTCACGGTTCAGTTCTAATCTTTAAAACCTACAAGCTCTTGATACCTGCTACGGTATCAAGAGCTTTCATTGTTAGCAGCTTGTATCGCTGACGCCAACTCAGCGCAATCTGTTTCAGAAATGGCGTGTCCTGATTTTAACTTTAGCTCCATACCTGCTGCCAGAGCAGATATCTGCTGCAAACCAAAGCTGCCAGCAGTACCTTTGATCTGGTGCAGCAAAGCTTCAAGCCCCACCTGATCTTGCTGCGTTCGCAATAAGCGCAGTTGGTCTAGCTGAGCAGGCAACTGTGTCAGATAGCGCTGTTTTAAGGCTGCAATACGATCAGAAGCAGACAACACCGCAGCAACTGGAACTGTTGGCGGACTATCTGCCGGCACTGATGCCTCCGCAAGATAGCGTGCTAACGCTTGGTACAATAATGCCGGCTCTATGGGTTTGGATAACACCTCGTTGCAGCCAGCTTGCAAAAATGATGCTTGGTCTTCAGCTAACACATCTGCCGTTAATGCCAGAATGGGCAAGCTAAAACCCTCAGCACGCAACTGACGGGTGGCTTCAGCCCCATCCAGCACCGGCATGTTCATATCCATCAGGATCAAGTCAAACGACTGCTGTCTGGCACACTCTATGGCCTCTGCCCCGTTTACCGCAGCGGTCACGGTTAAACCACTTTGTTGCAGTAAGTCCACTACCAGCAAACGGATATCAGCTACGTCATCCACCACCAGTACCTGGCCCTGCAACTGAGGGACATCCACTGCCGCGACCTTAGGCACTGAATAGCTGTGCATCGGAGGCACTTCAGGCTCAATGAGCGGCAGTTCCAGGGTAAACTCACTGCCCTGACCAGGTTCGCTACTCACCGATAACTCACCCTGCATTAATTCAGCCAGCTGATAGCTGATATGCAATCCAAGACCGGTCCCCCCATACTTTCGGCTGGTTCCGCTGTCGGCTTGCTCAAACGCACTGAACACAATCTGCAGTTGATGCATGGTCATGCCTATGCCGGTATCGCTGACGCGAATTTGTAACCGATGTGGAGCGCTTCGACTGGCTTGAACGCGAATAGAACCTTGCTCTGTAAATTTAATCGCATTACTGAGCAGGTTCAGCAAAACTTGCTGCAGTCGCTGTGCGTCCAGCAACAGCCAGGCAGGAATGCTTGCATCAAACACAAAATCCAACTGCAGACCCTTGTTGCTGGCAAGTTTGCTCATATCGTTGCACAGGTCCTGCAACAGCTGCTTAATGGCAACGGGTTGCTGCACAGTGGATAACTTGCCCTCCTCAAGTTTGGCCGCATCCAGGATGTCATTCACGATCCCCAACAGATAGTTGCTATTTCGGGCAATAACATCCAACTGTTGCTGCTGCTTTGCATCGAGCAGTTGGCTTTGTTGCAACTGCTCAGTGTAGCCAATGATAGCGGTTAATGGGGTCCGCAGTTCATGACTCATAGTGGCCAAAAAACGGGATTTCACCTCAGCCAGTTGGGTAGCTCTGTCGCGCTCGTTCGCCAGCTCTTCAGTGCGCTGTTGCACCCGCTGCTCCAGGCTGGAGTTCAGCTCTTCCAGCCGGCTGCCCGCCTGATGCAAACGCAACACCATGGCATTGTACTCATCAAACAGCTGCTGCACTTCCAAACCACTTGCTCTGGCCGACAGATCGCAAAATGGTGCGGTTCCCTGCAACTCCAACTGCTGAATAGACTGAACCAGCTGCTGCAAAGGACGACTGTAAAAGCGTACAAAATAAAACGATGTTCGGTGTAGCAGCCAAAGCGCCAGTGCTACCAGCAAAATCACCATAAGTGTCAAAAGGTTATAGCCGATCAGTACCGCATCGAGTTGATAGCGCATCAACAGCAACCAGCCATCCTCTGTTTGATGGCTACGAATAAAGGCTCGACCATCCTGATTCAGCTGTACCCCACCATCAGGCAGAAACCAGGAGTTGGTAAACACACGCTTTCCCGGTATAAAATCACTACCACGCTGAAATTGCTGACCATAGTCTGCTGAAAGCGGTACCGACCAAATTTGCTTATCCTGATTATCCAACAGCACCGCTTGAACCTGCTCAGGGCTGTCCGCTGGCTGAAGCTGCTGAGCCAATGAAGAAAGCAATACCGAGGCCTGCACAACACCGTTAAATTGCTGTACTGGATTTAACATGGGTGCACTGACGGCAAACAGTAAATCCTCCCCAAGACCTCGTCCTTGATAGGCGTCACTGACATAGGTGCCCGCAGGTTTTAATTGCAGTTGTTTGAAGTAATCCCGATCGGCCACATTGACTGACCCCACCAACTGCTGACCACCGCGAAAACGATAGCTAATAATATCGCCATCCGGATTGGTCACGGCGGCGGAAATAAAGTGCGGCTGCAGCTCCAGCAAATCATCCAGAATGCGCTCATCTTGATGACGGGAGTAATTCAGCGCTGCTTGCTGCAATGCAGTACGGAATTGCCTCAACTGATGGGCACTAAAGGTAATGAACTGCTGCTCTAAACGGAGCAGTTGTTCGTGCCGTTTGTTCAGATCCCAGGCCACAAAAGCATGCAAAGCGGCCAGAATCAATACCAGAGTGGGCACGGCTGAATAGACCGTAATGCGCCCGGCTAACTGCTCAGACAGAGGCTGTTGACGGCTCAGGCGAGCGCTGATAGCAACGTTTAAGATCAGCTTGGCTCCGTGCAAGTTGAGCGCCCCGGCCATCGCCACAATCAGAGTGATCAGTACAGCGAAACCGCCACCGACTCCTTGCCACCAGTATAGATACACAAAAGCAGCCGGTGCTAACACCAGCCAACAATACCAATACAACCGGGCAATACTGTGCTTGCCGCTACGCCAGGCCAAGAACACCAGTATCAACTCAGCCAGGCTCAGCCACCATAACCAGGTGCCAAGCAATGGCAATGTCACCACAGCAAAGGAACCCAGCCCCCAAAAGGGCCCAAGCCGCAGCAAGATAGCTAAAAAGGCTGTGTTGCCTAGCAGTAAGGGCGCCAACAGCGTCAGTTGCAGTACCAGTGAATTGGTGACAAAACCAAGCACACTGATGTAACTGCAGAGCCAGAGCTGACGACGGCTAAAGGTCCAGTATTTATCCAGTGAAGTGTAGGTGCTAAGCAAGCGGCATCCTCAGTGCAGATGGGGAGTTCTACCACTGAGTATAGCCGCTTTCTTGCCAGGAAAAAGGTGCTGAACTGCTTTTAGCTCAATAGTTTATTGAAGCCCTTTCATCTTATTTGTGCATCACGACGTTAAAAGTCATTTTTCAGATTGCGTCAGATCAAATGTGTCGCCATCAGACTGTGCCATACTAAACCATTGCTTTTTCATAAGGAAATGTGGTGTCTGTCGCAACCAAACGCAAAGAGCCCGTTTTTTCTGTCCATCAGCTAACCCGTCATTACCAAATGGGCGATGTGCTGATCCAGGCGCTGCGAGGGGTCGATCTGGAGCTGTACCGTGGTGAGTTTGTAGTACTGTTAGGCGCCTCCGGCTCTGGTAAATCAACCTTACTCAATATTCTGGGTGGGCTGGATACGGCCAGCTCTGGTGAGCTGCGGTATGGCGATACGGTATTAAGCCAGGCCGATGACAAAGCATTAACCCGCTATCGTCGCGAACAGGTCGGCTTTGTGTTTCAGTTTTACAACCTGATCCCCAGTTTGACCGCGCTGGAAAATGTCGCTCTGGTCACCGACATCAGTTCCAGCCCGATGTCGCCACACGAGGCACTGGCGATGGTGGATCTGACTGAGCGCAGCAGTCACTTCCCGTCACAACTCTCCGGCGGTGAGCAGCAGCGGGTGGCGATTGCCCGCGCTATTGCCAAGAAACCCAGGGTACTGCTGTGCGATGAGCCAACCGGAGCGCTGGATTCGAAAACCGGCAGCAAGGTGATGGCAGTGCTGCATCAGATTAATCAGCAACTGGGCACCACCACCCTGGTGATTACCCACAACGAGGTGATTGCCGACATGGCAGATCGGGTCATTCGGTTAAAAGACGGTCAAATCATTGATATTCAGCACAACCCTACTCCCAAATCTGCCTCGGAGCTCAGCTGGTAATGCAGGCCCTGCAACAAAAGCTATGGCGCGACTTACTGGCGATGAAAGGTCAGATCCTGGCCATCGCAGCGGTGATTGGTGCCGGCGTTATGGTGCTGTTCCTGGCGGTCACCACCCTGGATATGCTGGAGCGGGCGCAACAACGCTTTTACCAGCAAGCTCATTTTGGTGATGTCTTTGTCGATCTGACCCGGGCACCGGAACACCTGCTGCCTCAATTGCAGTTGCTCCCCGGAGTGCAACAGGTACAAAGCTCGGTACGGGCCCCGGTGCGGCTGGAGGTGGCCGGTTTTGACGATCCCATCCGGGGTCTGATGCTGTCCCTGCCGGAGCAAGGCCTGCCGCGTTTGAATCAACTGGTGTTGCTGCACGGACACTTCCCGGTCGAAGCCAATGAAGTCGCCATCACCGAGCCCTTTGCCAAAGCGCATCAGTTGCAAGCTGGCGATCAGATCACGGCAGTGATTCAGGGGCGCTTGCAGCGCCTGAAAGTCAGCGCCATCGTGCTGTCGCCAGAATTTATTTACCAGCTTGGCCCGGCCGACTTACTGCCCGACTACCAGCGCTTTGGTGTGCTTTGGATGCCACGACGGGCGCTGGCTCATGCCTTTCAGATGGATGGTGCTTTTAATCACTTAAGTGTCAGCCTGCAGCGTGGGGCCAATCCACTGCCGGTGCTGGATGCACTGGATCTGGTATTGGCACCTTATGGCAGCCGGGGCAGTTACCTAAGAGCCGAGCAAGCCTCGCATCGCTTTTTAACCGAGGAATTGGAACAGCTAAGCGTGATGGCCTGGCTGCTGCCGCTGTTGTTCCTTGGTGTGGCCGCTTTCCTGCTCAATGTGCTGATTGGCCGGCTGGTGCGCAATCAATTGCAGCAAATTGCGGTGCTAAAAGCCTTTGGCTACAGCCACGGTGCTTTGCTACTTCATTACCTGCAGCTGGCCTGTGTGATTGTGGTGATCGGAGTGGTGGCAGGCATCGGCCTGGGGCTTTGGGCAGCCACTGGCCTGGCTGAGCTGTATGCCACTTACTTTCATTTTCCCGAGATGGAGTTGCGGGTACAACTGCGCCATCTGGCTCTGGCTTTATTGGTGGCATTGTTGGCCGCTATTGTTGGCGTCTTTAGTGTGCTGCAACAGGTCGCCAGACTGCAGCCCGCAGCAGCTATGCGCCCAGCTGCCCCCCCGCAGTTTCATCGCGGCTTGGCAGAGCAGCTGTTACTGCGCCCCTGGCTGGGCCAGTTAAACCGCATCATTGTGCGCAACCTGCTGCGCTATCCCGGTCGCAGTTTGCTGTCTGTGCTTGGGATCGCGTTGTCTTCAGCCTTGCTGTTGGTCGGCAGTTTTCAGTTTCATGCCCTTCATGCCTTACTGGATATTCAGTATCGCCACATTCTGCAGATGGATACCCAGTTGATGCTCACTGAAGCCAGCCCGGAGCGGGTACTGGCAGAAATACGGGCAGAACCGGGTGTACTGGCCGCTGAAGCCTTTCGCATGGTGCCGGTGAGGCTGCATCATCAGCGTACCTCCTATCGCACCGTGCTGCAGGGGCTGGAAACCAGGCCGCAACTAAGGCAACTGCTCGACCAAGAACTAACGCCGATAGAGCTACCCGCTGAAGGCCTGGTGTTAACCCGGTATCTGGCCGACTACCTCGGGCTCAAACCTGGTGATATCGTTCAAGCAGAACTGATGGAAGGCGCCAACCGCCTGGTGGAGCTGCCACTGGCGGCTGTGGTGGATGAACCGGTTGGGGTCAGTGGGTACATGGAACGCAGAGCTTTAAACCGCTTGCTACGGGAAGGCCCTGCTATTTCCGGCGTCTGGTTACTGACCGATCCGCTTAAGCGCACTGAATTGCAACAGCGCCTGCAGCAGCGCCCGAGGATTGCCGGTATTAGTCAGATGGCTGATATTGAGCAGCAGCTGAGGAATTACATTGCCGATACGCTGCTCGGGATGATGGCTATCCTGCTGCTGATGGCAGGCTCCATCACCTTTGCGGTGATCTACAACAATGCCCGCATTGCGCTGGCTGAGCGCTCGCGTGAGTTAGCAACGCTGCGGGTCCTGGGCTTTGAGCGCTATCAGGTCGGCTGGGTGCTGGCCGGTGAAGTGCTGCTGCTGACCCTGCTGGCGATCCCTTTGGGTTGGCTGCTGGGTACCGGTTTTGCCTGGTCGTTGCAACAGGCGCTGACCATGGATCTGTTTCGCTTACCCTTTGTGCTGGAACCGGCCAGCTTTGCGCTGGCAGCATTGGGTGTATTGGTAGCAACGGTTTTGTCACTTAGCCTGATGCTCAGGCGTTTTCAGCAACTGGATATGATTTCGGCTTTAAAAACGGAGTAACCTCATGATCATGCGAACCAAACACTGGTTTCTGTGCTTACTAGCCGCCGCGGTGCTGCTGGCGCTGTTGCTGGCCCTTCGGCCTGCTGCGGTGCAAGTGTCGGTCAGCGAGATACAAAGCGGCTACTTTGCCGAAACCCTGGCCGATGAAGGCAGAACCCGGCTGCGCGATACCTACACCATTTCAGCGCCAATAGACGGCTATCTGCACCGGGTCGAACTTGAGCCTGGGGATGCTGTACAGGCTGGTCAGGCGCTACTCACCCTGGAGCCTGCACCAACACCGGCGCTGGATGCGCGCAGTCTGGAGCAGGCCAGAGAGCAGCTTTCTGCCGCCAAAGCCAGGTTGCTGGCTGCTGAAGCCAGTTTTGACAGCAGTGAGCAGGAGCGGCTTTACGCTGAGCAGGAGTACCAACGACATCAAGGCCTGCAGCAACAAGGCGTGATATCTGCCACTCAGTTGGAGCGACTGCGCCACGAATGGCAGCGCGCTCAGGCCGGTGAACGTATGGCGCGGGCAGCCATGGATGTCGCCAGCTACGAAGTGGAAAATGCCCGTGCCCTGCTGGCCATTACCGATGGTAGCCGCAGCGGCGATGAACGTGTGTTGAAGGTGCTGGCTCCTGTTAGCGGCCTGGTACTACAGCGCCACCGCTGCTGCGAAGGTGTGATTATGGCCGGGGTACCGGTGCTGACCCTTGGCGACTTGCATCAGTTGGAAGTTCAGGTCGATTTGTTGTCGGCCGATGCAGTGCGGGTCCGTCCTGGTATGACGGTGCACCTGGATCGCTGGGGGGGTGATAGCACCCTGCAAGGACTGGTCCGACGGGTAGAGCCAGCCGGTTTTACCCGCGTGTCGGCGCTGGGCGTGGACGAGCAGCGTGTGCCGGTGCTGGTAAGCATTGAATCGAACCCTGAACTTTGGCAGCAATTGGGCGAAGGCTACTGGGTAGAAGCCCGTTTTGTCCTCTGGCAAGGCGATGATGTGCTCAGCCTGCCCACCAGTGCTTTATTCCGTGAACAGCGCAAAGATGCCAGACAAACCAATGAACCACCAGGCTGGGCGGTGTTTGTTGCCCAAAACGGCAAAGCAGAGCTTCGCTTTGTCGAGATAGGCCGTCGTAGCGGACTGGTAACACAATTAGAAGCAGGCCTTGTAGCAGGCGATTTGGTGATCACCCATCCGCCCGCCAACCTGCGATCCGGTGATCGCATTCAGTACTCACGCCATCGTTGAGCCAGATCAAGCAGACTGCGCAAAAAGTGCACTACACTGGCTAATGATATCTTAGCCAGTTCAAGGAGCACGCAATGCCATTGCAAAAACTTAAGCAAGAGTTACTGCAACGAAAAATGAAACTCGAGCGCCAAATTGCCGCCATCGAGCATGATTTTCGTCAGGGCCGAAGCTCCGATCTGGCCGAGCAAGCGCAAGAACGGGAGAATGATGATGTTCTCAATGCCCTTGAACTTAAAGCCGAGCAGGAACTGCAACAGATCGATCGTGCCTTAACCCGGATGGAGCAAGGCAGCTACGACCGCTGCTCGGTGTGCCAGGATGTCATCGCCATCGAGCGGCTTAGCGCCATCCCTTACACCACTCTTTGCATCAGCTGTGCAAGTCGTCAAAGCCAGTAGCCCTCGGCTCAGTCAAGCTGAGCCGTGCCTTTCAGTGGGATCTTGATATAAGCCGTGCCATTGCCTTCTTTTGATGGCAACTGCCCCGCACGGATATTCACCTGCACCGAAGGATAAATCAGCCGCGGCACGGCCAGGGTCGCATCGCGCGCCGTGCGCTTTTGCACAAAGTCCAGCTGCTGTGTTTTTGCCGCAACATGGATATTTTGCTGCTTTTGCTCCCCCACCGTGGTTTTGTAACGCAATTCACGGCCATTGGGCTGGTAATCGTGACACATGTACATCGGAGTCTCATCCGGCAATTGATACAGCCGCTGAATGGACTGATAGAGCACAGCTGCATCGCCGCCTGGAAAATCGCAACGTGCCGTGCCTGCATCCGGCATAAACAAGGAGTCACCGACAAAAAGATGACCGGCTATCAGATAGCTGACGCTGTCGTTGGTGTGCCCCGGTGTGTTGATGACCCGTCCGGTCAGAGCGCCAATCTGGAAAGTCTCGTCATCATGGAACAGATGATCAAAACAGTCGCCCTTGGCGGTCAGCTCTTCATCGCCGATATTAAACACCACCTTAAAGGTCTGCTGCACCTTGCGAATGCCTTCACCAATGCCAACCCGGGCGCCGGTTTTTTGTCGCAGGTAATGCGCAGCGGATAAATGATCGGCATGGGCATGGGTTTCTAAAATCCATTGCAGCTTCAGCTCATGCTGATTCAGGTACGCCAATACTTGATCGGCACTTCGGGTATCCACCGTCCCGGCAGCAGCATCGTAATCGAGCACAGGATCAATCAATGCCGCCACTTTACTGCTCTCGTCCACCAGCAAATAGCTGAAAGTACTGCTATCGTTATCAAAAAACATCTCAATGTGCATCGGCTGCTGTTGCGTGGTCATCGGGGCACCTCTTTTAAATTAGATTTCACTAAATAGTGATTGCATCATAGCTGAGCACAGTTTAAAATGCAATTCAGTTATATGCATATTCTTTTTTGGAATATATGAATTATGTTAGCACTCTTAGGCGCACTTATTATAGGTCTTAGTCTTGGTTTATTTGGTTCAGGCGGCTCAATTCTTACCGTCCCGGTGCTATTGTACCTGTTAGGCATGCCGGCAGAGTTAGCCATTGCTTCATCACTGCTTATCGTCGCAGCCATCAGTGCTTTTGGCTCGTTTCACAATGGTTTTAAGCGACTCATCAGCTGGCGTCATGTCTTTTGGTTTGGTATCCCAGGCATGTTTGGAACCTATCTGGGGGCATGGGCCGGGACTCTGGTCGACAGCCGCTGGCAGTTGCTGGTGTTTGCCCTCTTGATGATCGTCGCTGCTTTCTTTATGTGGCGCAGCCAATTGAAAGATACCGCGAACCAACTCGCTTTTAACAAGGCCAAAGTCTTGGCGGATGGCCTGGTGGTAGGTGCAGTGACCGGCTTTGTCGGCGTCGGTGGTGGTTTTCTTATCGTGCCAGCATTGGTGCTGATGGGCGGCTTACCCATTGTCATTGGGGTGGCCACCAGTCTGGTGGTGATCGCCTTAAAATCCTTTGTCGGCTTTGCCAAATACTACGTGGTCTTTACCAATCAGGGGTTAAGTTTCGATTGGACCGTCATTGCGCTGATGATCGTGGCAGGTATTGCCGGCAGTTATTTAGGTGCCTGGATAGGCCGCCGTTTACCTAAAGAAAAACTGCAGAAGGGTTTTGCGGTATTTTTAGCCGTTATGGCAGTGGTTGTCGTAACTCAATCCGTTATCTAACAAGTTGGAGATACAGATGAAAACAGCACAACAATTGGTAGCAGAAGCCAAAGCAGGCATCCAGGAAGTCGACCTTGATCAGCTTTCAGATTACCTGAAAACACATCCTGAACCCAGATTGATTGATGTGCGTGAGCCAGCCGAGTTTGCTCAGGGTCATATTGCCGGTGCGGTCAATTATCCCCGCGGCGTGCTTGAAATGCAGTTGGCCAACCATCCAGCCGTCGCAGCCAGTGGCTGCGCTGCTGATGTTGCACTGGAGCAACTGGCTGCAGAGCCACTGTATTTAATTTGCCGCTCTGGTGCGCGCTCCGCTCTGGCAACAGAGTCATTGCAACGCATGGGCTTTTCAAAGGTGTACTCCGTTGCACCGGGCATGCAGGGCTGGCTGGACGCAAAACTCCCTATCGTGAAATAAGAGGTGATCATGGAAAACTTTACCCCGCTATCCGCTTTGATTGGTGGCACCTTTATTGGCTTGGGAGCTTTATTGCTGATGGCCGCGCTTGGCAGAATAGCTGGGATATCCGGTATTGCCAGCCAGGCCATTTTCCAAAAGCAAGACCGCAGCTGGAAGCTGGCTTTTGTTGCCGGCTTGCTGCTAGGGCCTTTGCTGGTGGCACTGGTTATCAGCGATTTTAGTTTCAGCACCCCTGAGCTTGGCCCACGAACCCTGATTGCCGGCTTGCTGGTTGGCCTTGGCACGGCCTGGGGCAGTGGCTGCACCTCAGGGCACGGCGTTTGCGGCATTGGCCGTTTCTCGCCACGCTCCATCACTGCCACCCTTATATTCATGGCGGCAGGTGTTCTCGTCGCCAGCTTGTTTTAAGGAGTCATCCATGCAAATCATTATTGCTTTTTTTGCCGGTTTGTTGATGTCCATCGGCATCGCCGTTTCCATGATGATCGATCCGGCCAAAGTATTGGGCTTTTTAAACCTGTCAGGCAACTGGGATCCCAGCTTGGCTCTGGTTATGGCCGCTGCTCTTGCCGTGTACAGTGTTGGTTTTCGTTTAGTCCGGGGAAGATCAGCCCCCTTGATGGCAGAAAAGTTTCAGTTGCCAAGCGCCAGCAAGATCGACAAGCCTATCCTGATTGGTGCGGCAGTTTTCGGCTTAGGTTGGGGCCTTGTTGGCTATTGCCCAGGCCCTGCTATCAGTGCTCTGAGCGCTGGTAATACCGGCACTATTGGCTTTGTCATAGCCATGATAGCTGGTTGGTACATAGCCAGAAAACTGCCTTTAGCTAAGGTTGCCCCTAAAAAGTCCACAGGCTGCTATAGTTAGTACAAAAGTTGCGTTAAACATTATGAGTTTACGAGCCAGGGGAAAATATTTTTCCTGGCTCCTCTGCTTCAAGTAGCAAGCGCTTTCAACCAATCAGGAAAACTGCATGAAGGCAACCTCGACTCCATCATCGCAGGGGGTGATTGGCTGGTTTATGTCCAGCTACTTCCCACCGATGCTGATCTTGCTAGCGCTGGTGCTTGGCGCTGTATCACTTTGGCTCACTCCCCGGGAAGAAGATCCGCAAATTGTGGTGCCAATGGCCGATGTACTGATCGAGGCTCCTGGCTTGTCTGCCCGGCAGGTGGCCACTCAGGTCACCGAGCCGCTAGAGCGCTTGTTGTCACAGATCGATGGCGTGGAGTATGTGTACTCCCAATCAATGACCGGCCAGGCCTTGGTGATTGTGCGCTTTTATGTCGGTGAAGATCGTGAAGACTCCCTGGTGAAGTTGTACAACAAGCTCTACTCCAATCAGGATCAAATCCCGGCGGTGGTGCACAACTGGTCGGTCAAACCGGTTGAAATTGACGACGTACCTATTTTGGTGGCTGCTTTGTACAGCACCGACCCGACGATTGATCACTTTCAGCTTCGGCGTCTCGCCGAGCAAGCCACCCAGAAACTGAAAGCCATTCGCCACACCAATCAGGTTAGCGTCAGTGGTGGTTTATCCCGTCTGATCCAGATCGAACTGGATAATGAAGCCCTGGCCGCCCACCACACCAGTGTGCAGGATGTCGAACGGGCCATTCGCGTAAGCAATCAGCGCCAGCAGGCCGGCACATTGCAGCGGGATAATCGCAGCATTGCCTTGCAAAGTGGTGACTTCTTGCGCTCTGCCAGCGAAGTCGGTCAAACCGTGGTCAATGTGCTCAATGGCCAGCCGGTTTATTTGCGTGATATCGCCACCATCACCGATGGTCCCGCCGAGCCCAGCCAGTACAGCTTCTTTTACCCGGGTGCCGCCTTTAGTGAAGCCGTGCTGAGCCAGCATCAGGGCCTGCCTGCCGTATTCCTGGCAGTGGGCAAGCAAAAAGGGGCCAATGCAGTCTGGGTCGCCAACGATGTGCTGCAAGCCTTTACCGAGTTGGAACAACACTGGCTACCTGCCGGTGTAAAACTGGAGGTGATCCGCAACTACGGTGAAACCGCTGATGAGAAGGTGATGGATCTGGTATCCAGCCTGGCCATCGCCATTATTACGGTGGTGATTTTTGTTGGCTTGTTCCTGAACTGGCGCGCAGCACTGGTGGTCGCCATCGCCATCCCTATCAGCTATGGCGCTACCCTGGGCATGGATTTGCTGTTTGGCTACACCATTAACCGGGTGACCTTATTCGCCTTGATCCTGGCACTGGGTTTGATTGTCGACGATCCCATTGCCTCCATTGACAACATCGAGCGTTTTTTGCGGGAAAAAGGCCTGCCGCCCAAGCGTTCCATCGTGCTGGCAATGGCCGAAATTCGCAGCGCCCTGTTGATGTCGACGCTGGCCATTGTCATCGTGTTCACGCCAATGTTTTTTATCACTGGCATGATGGGCCCCTACATGGCGCCGATGGCCTTCAACGTGCCAATCAGTGTGATCTTCTCCACCGCTGTGGCTTTTCTTATCACCCCCTGGCTGGCTCGTCGCATCATGGTGGGCGCACGCCAGCAAGGCCACTATCAGCCACAAAGCACCTTGCTCTATCGGGGCTACAAAACCCTGCTAGGTCCGTTGCTGCAGAGCCCAAAGCGCAGCTCACTATTTTTATGGGCCGTTGCCGGGCTTTTTGTGCTGGCTGCGGCTCTGCCTGCCATGCGCTTAGTGCCGCTCAAGCTGCTGCCCAACGACAACAAGAATGAATTTCAGCTGGTGGTGGATCTGCCTTATGGCAGCAGCGTCGAGCGGACCGCAGCTACCTTAGAGCAACTGGCACGTCATCTGCAGCAAGTTCCCGAAATCAGCTCCATATCAAGCTTTGCCGGTCTGGCTTCACCGATGGACTTCAATGGCATGGTGCGGCACTACTTTTTGCGTCATCAACCACACCAGGGCGAGCTTAGGGTGGTGCTGGTCGATAAGAAACAACGCCGCCTGCAATCGCACGAAATTCTGCTGCGGCTGCGCGATGAGTTGGAAGCCATTGCGCACAGCAATAATGCCAAACTCAAACTGGTGCAGGTGCCACCGGGTCCACCGGTGATCAGTACCCTGGTTGCTGAAATATATGGCAGTGACAGCAGCGACTATGCGGCCCTGGAACAGGCGGCTCTGACGGTTGCCGAGCGACTGCGCCGCGAAGACTTTGTCCGCGAAGTCGATACCTCAGTGCCAGAAGAAGCCATGCTCTGGCGCTTTGTCGTCGATCAGGAAAAAGCCGCTTTATCCGGTGTTTCCGTGCAGCAAATCAATCAGACACTGACCGCTGCCGCCTCCGGCCTGGTGATCGATTACTTGCAACTACCGGACGAAGTGAACCCACTGCCAATCGAAATTCGTCTGCCGCGTGGCCAGCGGGATAATCCGCAGCGCTTGCTATCGCTGTATGTACGTGGGGAAGCCGGTTTAAGCCGCACCCGGAAAGCGCAGGGTGTAGCCGACGCCGCCTTGCCGATGGTGCAACTCAGTGAGCTTGGTCACTTTGAACAATTAGCTGTGGATCGACCTATATTTCATAAAAACCTGCGCCCGGTCAGCTTCGTCTATGGCGAAACCGTCGGCCGGGTACCAGCCGATGCGGTGGTGGATGTGATGGTCGATCGGGGGCGTGAGGGCGACAGTTACCGGCCACTGTGGCGCCGTCACTACTTTGGCAATGGAGCCGGTCTTGGCTGGTCGGTACCGGATGATATTCAGGTGGTCTGGAGCGGTGAAGGCGAGTGGAAGATCACCCTGGATGTGTTTCGCGATCTGGGTATTGCCTATGGCGTTGCCTTGCTCGGTGTTTTTGTGGTGATGGTGCTGCAAACCGGCTTAAAAGCCGTATCCGGCATGATGATGCTGGCTATTCCGCTGACGATTATCGGCATCATGCCAGGCTTTTGGCTGCTGAATCTGTTTAGCTCTGACATCGCCGGCTACCCCAACCCCACGCTTTTTACCGCCACAGCCATGATAGGCATGATAGCGCTGGCGGGCATTGTCGTGCGGAACTCACTGATCCTCATCGAGTTTATTCAACAGCGGTTGCGCGAAGGCTGTGAGCTGAAAGAAGCGTTGTTTGAAGCCGGTGCAGTACGCACCCGCCCTATCCTGCTAACAGCCGGAACCACGATGCTGGCCAATATTGTCATCACACTGGATCCAATCTTTAACGGCCTGGCCTGGGCTATCATCTTTGGTATTGGTGCCTCCACCATTTTTACCCTGCTGGTGATCCCGGTGGTCTATCACCAGGTGTACCGCAATCACCCAAGCCATGGCCTGAAAACTGCTGGAGACGATGAATGAAAACGACTTTTTTAACCCCTGGTCGGCGTTTTGCCCTGGCTATCCTGGCAGCTATCCTGTTTTTATCCCTGATATTTCTCTGGCTGGCTGGCGCCTTTGTTAGCAAAGTAGCAGAAGAGATGCGTCCTTTAGTGCAGCAGGCACCATCAGCAGCGCTTTATACCGTGACGTCACAGCCGCTGGCAGAATACCGCCATTTTAGTGGTAACTTGCAAGCCCGTCAGCAAACCGCCTTGTCAGCCCGGATCACCGCCCGGGTGGCAGAGGTGCTGGTAGAGGCAGGCGACAGGGTGCAAGCTGGCGATGTCTTGTTGCGGTTGGATAACGACGACTTAAGCGCACGGGTGCGACAACAGGAACAAGCGCTGGCCTCGGCGCAGGCCAGAGCCAATGAAGCGCGCAGCCAGTACCAGCGCACCATAGCGCTGGTAGAGCAAGGTTTATTGCCGGCAGCCCAGTTGGACGAAGTGCGCAGCAATCGTGATACCGCTGAAGCAGAACTGCAACGCAGCCGGGCGGCTTTATTTGAAGCACAAACCAGTGAGGGCTTTAGCATGATAGTCGCTCCCTATACTGGTATTGTCAGTCAGCGACTGGCCTATGCCGGTGATACCGCCACGCCGGGGGCTTTACTCCTCACCTTGTATGCACCGGATAGCCTGCGTTTTGAAGCCGCAATCAGTGAATCGGTGCTTGGCTTGCTGCAATTTGGCCAGCAGTTGGAAGTCATGCTGGACGCCAGCAAGCAGCCTCTTTCCGCTGTAGTCAGTGAGATTGAACCTGCTGCCGATACAGGCTCCCGCAGCTTTCGGGTGCGGCTGGATATTGATCGCACTGAAGGACTCTATCCCGGTATGTTTGGCCGGCTGGCCGTTCCTGTTGGAGAACGCGATGCGTTGTTAATTCCAGCCGACTTCATTGAGCAGCGTGGACAATTGTATTATGTGCAGGTGTACACCAGTGCGAGTGAAGAGCGGCGGCTTATCCGGCTTGGCGAGCAACATCGACTGCAAGGGCACGTCATGCAGGAAGTAGTAAGCGGTCTTTCTGCTGGGGAGCAATTGATCCGTCCATGAGCAAACACCAGCACAGTGCCAGAGATGCGCAAGCCAACAAAGTAACCCTGGTAGGTGCCCTGTTTGATACCCTGCTTGGCATACTGAAAATCATCACCGGAGTGCTTGGCCACTCTGCCGCCCTGGTCGCCGATGGCGTGCATTCTTTGTCGGATCTGGCGACCGACGTGGTGGTGCTTATCAGCATCCGGTTAGGTGGCCGGGCGCCTGATCAAAACCACCCTTTTGGCCATCGCCGTATTGAAACCCTGGGTACGGTGATCCTTGGCTTAATGCTGCTGGCCGTTGCCATCGGGTTGGTCTGGCAGAATGCTTTCAGCTTATGGCAAGGCCAGAGCAGCACTGTACCGATCTGGCCGGTATTGCTGGTAGCAGGCCTTTCCTTTGGTATCAAAGAAGGACTGTACTGGTATACCATCAAAGCTGCCCGCTCATTGCACTCAGAGCTGCTGAGCGCCAATGCCTGGCACAGCCGCAGTGATGCGCTCTCTTCCATCGTGGTGCTGATAGGGGCTGGCGGTGCCATGCTGGGTGTCTGGTGGCTGGATGCAGTCGCCGCCATGCTGGTGGCCGTATTGATTGGTTGGATCAGCTTGCAGTTGCTAACGGGCAGTCTGGCTGAGCTGATTGATACTGCCGTCTCCATCGAGCAGCAACAAGCCTATCGGGCTCAGATCCTGCAAACTCAAGGCATCCTTGCTATCAATGCCCTTCGTAGCCGCACCAGTGGCGGTAAGGTGCTACTGGAGCTCAAGCTGGAAGTCGCGCCACGACTCAGTGCCTCCGAAGCCCACTGGCTGGGGCAACAGGTCAAACAACAGCTTAAAAAGCAGTTCACTGAAATCGGCGATATCCTGGTGCACATCAACAGCCCGGCCAGCACCTTGCCTGAACAGCTGACAAGTAGCTCTATTCGCCCAGCTCTGCAGCAAGCACTGGAAACTTTGCTGCAGCGCTATCAACTCGAAGCAGCCGAGGCTGAGGTTTTTCTCTACTACCAGCACCCTATCCGGGCCGATATTTTGCTCAGCTCCAAAGCACAAACGCGATTAGCTGACATCAGCACCAAACAACTGCAGCAGCAACTGCAACAAATCTGGCCGCAGAGCAGGCAACTACACATTTATTTTTACCAGGAAAAGTCAGACTAGCCAGCTGTTTTTCCTTTTATTTTCCGGCTGCGCCTACTACCATTATGACAAAATTATGACGGAAGAAGCGCAATGACAACTAACCGCTTAGCTCAAGCTCTAGCCACAGGCATTATTTTGCTCGCAACAACCACTAGCGCCAGTGAATTTGGCATCTACGGCCGGGCACACCTGTCGGTGGATCAACTGGACAATGGCAACGACAGTGGCCTGAATATTTCCAGCAATGCCAGCCGTTTTGGTATTCGCGGATCGCATCAGGTGCAGGACAACCTAAAAGTACTGCTGCAAATTGAAAGCCTGATCCGCCTCGATGAAGGCAGTGGTGATTGGGCCTCGCGCAATAGCTTTTTAGGATTACAGGGCGATTTCGGCTTGGTACGGGCTGGTTTTTTTGATACCCCGCTGAAAAACGTACGCAGCCGCACCGATTTGTTTGGTGACCAGGTAGGTGATGCCCGCAACATCGTGCGCGGTGGCGGAGTCGATTTAGATCGTCGTTTTCGCAACGGTCTGCATTATCAAACTCCTGCGTTTCAGCATTTGACCTTTGATCTGCACTACTCGACCCATGATCGTACCGGCAGCACCAGTGACAATAAAGATGATGCCATTAGTAGCTCGGTCACCTTTGATAACAAAGAGCTAATGCTAATGCTGGCTTACGAGCGGCGTAACCGGCCAGACAACACCGCACTAAGCGGTTTTCGTGCTGGCGCCAGCTATCGCCTGAATGAACAATGGCGGCTGACAGCCTTTTGGCAAAACAGTGAAAACTTTAATGGTGGCAACAGAGATGCTTATGGCATAGGAGCTGCTTATCGTATCAATGACGCTTACAGCGTGAAAGCCCAGCTGTACCATGCTGGCAACGCCGATGCCGACAACAGCAGTGCCACCATGCTGGCGTTAGGTCTAGACCGGCGCTTTGGCCGCCAGCTCACGCTTTATGCAGCAGCGGCCTTCACCAACAACGCCGACAATGCCAACTTTAATGTATCGGCCGGAGGCGGTCATGGTAAGCAGCTGGCCATTGAGCCTGGCCAGGATCCCTATGCACTGTCACTGGGCGTGATTTACAACTTCTCGGCCAACTTCGGCAGCTAAGGCTTTTTTACTGATGCCCCCAGGGTGCTGGGGGCAATTTATCCAGGGGGTTGCTTAAATCAAAGTCCAACCGCCAGGTCCAATTGTCGCCACTAAAAGTACCGTAGGTATAGCGCACACCAGGGATGATTTCTATCCGCCAACCAAGCTCAGAGCCATCGTCAGCAGTACGCTCAGTAAATAAGAACTGTTGTTGCACGGGTGTGCCTCGCCCTATCGACAAACCACCATACATGGTATTGCTTTCATCAGGCTCGCCACTGCTTAACCGGTGATCATGACGCAGTTCCAACTGACCATCCCGCCAACTGTAACGCCAGGTACGGGAGCGATCCCAACTGCCATCGACAGCGCCGATGTGAAATGGCAGTGCCAGTAACTCACTGGAACACTCACGAAAGTGCACGATCAGACGCTCGTTGCCCTCCAGCAAATCCGGCCGGTCATCCCGGGCTATCACCCGCCGGCCTTCGAATGCCTGGCCACAGTGCTGCGCCATATTCAGCCAAAACTGTGCCGCCGCTTCATTGTCGGTTGCAACCGCCGGACTCAATGCTCCAGCCAACAGTGCCATGATACTAAGCATTGCTATTTCCTTATTATCAAGTTTAATTTGCAATCTAGCATAGCCCTTGCCCGGAGAAAACCAACTCGCACCACCGGCAAAAAGCAACTATGCTCTCACTAAGACCCATTTAAGGAGTAAAAGATGCACGATCCTTTTATGCAAGCAGCCATCGACGAAGCCAAAAAGGGGCTGGCTGAAGGCGGTATTCCGATTGGCTCCGTGCTGGTGATCGATGGCAAAATTGTCGCCAGAGGGCATAATCAGCGGGTGCAGCAAGGCAGCGCCATCTTGCATGCCGAAATGCACTGTCTGGAGCAAGCTGGCCGTTTATCGCCTGCCGATTACAAAAAAGCCACCCTCTATTCCACCTTATCCCCCTGTGATATGTGCAGCGGTACAGCCTTGTTGTATGGCATCCCCACCATTGTGGTAGGTGAAAATAAAACCTTCCAGGGACCGGAAGATTATGTCCGCAGTCGGGGGGTAAAACTGACTATTTTACAGAATGCAGAATGCATCCAGCTGATGGAAGACTTTATTGCCAGCTCACCGGAACTGTGGTACGAAGACATAGGAAAGGAGTGAATTAGCTTCTGCTGTTAAAAGGAATCGATCATGCAGTCCGTTGTGATTTCTGCGTTAGTTATCTGGGTTCTTTTTTTTAATCCATTGTTTGCAAAAACAACGGTTCGTGTTGGCGGTTATCAGTTTCCACCATACATAGAGTTGGAGCATGGCTTGGCCAAAGGCTTTACCGTGGAGCTCATCCGGCAGCTAAATCGCATGCAGCAAGACTACCAGTTTGAACTGGTACTTACCACGCCGATCCGCCGCCATCAGGATTACCAGCAAGGCTTGTTTGATACGATTTTCTTTGAGGATCCTTATTGGGGCTGGGTACAACGAGGCATCGAAATAAACCATTCCCCAGCCTTTGCCAAAGACGATGAAGTATTTATTGCCCTTGCCAGCAACGCCAGCTCACAGCAGTGGTTTGAGGATCTGGACAACAAAACCATCGCGGGTATTCTTGGTTTTCATTATCAGATTGCCAACTACGAGACCGATCCAGAGATACTGGCGCAAAAGTATCGCATGACCCTGGTCAGTGATCATCAGGCCAGCATTGAGCTGGTACTGAAGCAGCGCACAGATACCGCCATTGTGACCCGATCTTTTTTGCATCAGTATCTGCTGTCCAATCCAGAACATGCGGGAAACATCATGATTTCCGAACGGATTGATCAAAGTTACCAACACCAGCTGCTGATCAATCCAGAACATGAGCTTGCGATAGAAACACTGTATCAGTGGGTGCTGCAGCTACTGCAACAGGAGCAGCTAAGCCAGGAGCTGCATCGTCACGGCCTGGAACTGCTCCCCAAAGTAGTTGCGCATTAACATACCAAGTTAAAAATCAACCAAAACCTGCGCTGTAACAATAGTCAGAGATTTTAGGTATGCTATGCTGCTGTTACTACAAACCAAACTGATGCATGGAAAGACTATGGGGAGTTTTGCCAAAGTGTATAACTTTATTGAACAAACCTTTTTTTATACCCTCACCCGCAAAATTATCGGCAACATTGGTTTTCTGGCGTTTTTCTTTGCTGCCGCACTCTACTTGGCTTACCCGGCTGATGGCGCAAACACCGGCTGGTGGCTTTTGCTACTGCTCGGTTTTGCTGCTTTTATTTTTACCATTTTTTATTTGCATCACTTAATTGTTCGCCCGGTGCATGCCCTGGTATCAGCCCTTGAGGAAACCAACAGCAAAGGGACTGATTTACAACAT
Organism: Alkalimonas cellulosilytica; assembly: GCF_036325985.1. Classification (NCBI taxonomy): domain Bacteria; kingdom Pseudomonadati; phylum Pseudomonadota; class Gammaproteobacteria; genus Alkalimonas; species Alkalimonas cellulosilytica. The sequence continues at coordinate 326,058 of NZ_JAUHLI010000001.1, read as the reverse complement.
CGACTCCCTGCTTTTACGCACGATGAGTTTCGCAACTTGTCCGAACAATACAATCAATTTGTCAGTCAACTGGACCTATTGCTGGCAGACATTCACCAGGAAGCGAAGCGTACTCATGAAACCAATGAGCAAGTGTCAAAAGCCGTCCGGACTACCCGCAGTCATTTGCAGGACACTGAAAAACGCAGTCATCAGATCCGTGGTGAAAGTGATCAGGTGCTGGAGTATTTATCCGATATTGTGCAGCATGGCGATCAAATGCGAGAGGTGGCCACCGTTACGGTCAGCAGCGCTCAGGGTGCTAGCAGTCAGATGCAACAATTGTCTGGCCAGTTAACCAGTATCGTCAACCTGCTGGATACTTTCGGCCAAACCATTAATGGCCTGCATCAGAATGCGGAGAATGTCCGGCAAATTTTAGTGATGGTAGAAAATTTCTCCGATCAAACCAACTTGCTGGCGCTTAATGCCGCTATTGAAGCTGCCCGGGCAGGTGAAGCTGGTCGGGGGTTTGCAGTGGTAGCCGATGAAGTTCGCACGCTGGCAGCCAAGGTCAACGATGCAACCAGGCAAATCTCCGGTTTCTTAAACGATATGGAGCGACTGGTGCAAGAAACACGCAGCGAGTCGGAAAGCCTGAACCAGCAAGCCAAACAGGCGCAGCAACAGACCGATGTAACCAGCAAAGAGTTTGTCGGTTTACAGCAACAATTGGCAGATGCCAAAAGCCGGGTGCAGAGCATTAATGAAACGGTTGGTGCGCTGGAGAAGCGCTATCAGCAAACACATCAGCATTTGTCCGCCATTGAGCATGTGACCAATGACGCCAATACGCAAATGACCTCCATTGATGATGCCGCCAAAGCTTTACTTGAAGGCACCGCCAGAACCCAGCAGCAGTTGGGGAGGTTTTCCCGCTCAGGCCACTAACGCCTGTCGGCATACCATCTGCGTATGCCGACAGTTATCTTTGTGAAAAATCAGCAAAAATGATAAGTCCGGTTGGCTAAAATTTGCTACAATAGCCGGAATTTAGCACAGCTTTAACGGGGGAGTTATGCCAGTCAGCAGCCAACACAAAGTTTATATTCCGAACAGTTCCAGAGATAATCAGTATTTGCTCGCTGAATTCAGCCTGACAGATGCCATTCTGGCTCGTTTTGGTGCGCCTATGGTAGACAGTGCCGAACCTTTTAAAGAGTTTTACCAGCAACTGGGTAAGATCTTCTTTGAACTGGCCGATCAGGCCGGCCTGCGTAATGTGCATTTGATTGCCAATGGCAAAACGCCCGTGGTGCGCTTTCATACCGAAGCCTATACCCTGCAAACGGCTGAGCAGATTCTGTTTTTCTACAACCCAGCCTATCACGAAGCACAAAACAGCTTTTTTAATCCGGCAGAAAAAGCGCGCAAGGTTTCTTTATTGTTTTTAGCCACCGATGCCAATATCCGGGCCAATGCCGCCGAGTTCCATAACAAAGTACGCGGCTTGTTGCAACGCTTTAGCGATGAAATCAACAGTCCAGAACTAAAAATCAAAGTTCGGGATCACCAGCACCTGACGTACGACTTATTTGCCAAACAAAAAGGCGTTAAGGACAGCTATGGTTACAAACTGCGCTCCCTGGATGCACGCTACAAGGCTCGCAACTGTGAACTGCCAGGTGAACACAGCGCCCTGACTTATGTAATTATCAATTTACCGCTAAGCCGCTACGTGAAAGAACAGGTGACTATTGATGCCAAGTCGGATCGCCCTTACACCGAGTTGTACCAGCTGATTCAGGATCAGTTTGTTGAAGCAACCAGCCTGAATAAACTAACGCACAGAGCTGTACTTGCCAACGGCCTGTTGCCACTGGTGCGTAACAGTAAGTTCGACAAAATGAGTACTGGTAAAGAATTGCAGATGATTGGTTTTGATACCAGTGTCAGCGAAGGCCAACTGATTGCTGACTGGGATGACAGCAACTTAGTCGAGTCCGCACAACTGATTATCTTTGCGACCAAAGACGATTACACCGATATGGGCTATGGCCGCTTTATGAATCAGGTCGAAACCGCCCTGCGTCGTTTCGCCAAAGGGGTCAACCTGAATCCGGAGCGTGACGACTTAGTGGTGCGCTTCCATCAGCACATCAGCTATCACCTGTAAGTAGCTGCAAATAACCATAAAGCCACCGCGAGGTGGCTTTATGGTTTCGCTTACACCACTCTTTGTATTAAACCACTTTGGAGTATCGCTGCTGGCCCTGCTGTAAATACACATCAAAAGCACTGCAAATACTGCGCACCCACAGTCGCCCCGCATCCGTCACCTTAATGCGATCAGGGGTTAATTCGACCAGACCATCCTCCAAAAAAGGGCTTAACTGTTGCAGACTGTCAGCAAAGTATTCGGAGAAATCCAGCTGCCACTTCTGTGAAAAAACCGCTGTATCCAGCTCAAAATGACAGATCAGCTGTGCAATTAACTCCGCACGAATGCAATCGTCTTTGGACAAGACAAAACCTTTGGCCAGCGGCAACTGCCTGGCTTCAATCGCCTGATAGTAATCCGGCAATTCTTTTTCGTGTTGCCACAGCACGCCATCCACCTGACTGATGGAAGAAACACCAAGGCCCAGCAGCGCATTCTGACCATGGGTGGTATAACCCTGAAAGTTACGCTGCAACTGCCCTGCCCGCTGCGCCTTTGCCAGACCATCGTCCGGCTTGGCAAAGTGGTCCATGCCAATAAATTGATAGCCTGCCTGGCTAAAAGTGGCGATGCCTTGCTGCAATAAGGCAAGCTTGGTTTCAGCGGCTGGCAAAGCGGCTTCCGGCAACTTACGCTGGGCAGCAAAGCGTGCCGGCAAGTGGGCATAACTAAACAACGACACCCGATCCGGATCCAGCGCTACCACCTGATCCAGTGTCTGCTGGAAAGATGCTGTCTGCTGGTACGGCAAACCATAGACTAAATCCAGATTAATGGAGCTAAAGCCAAGTGCTTTGGCCCTTTGCACCAGCTGGCGAATCAGGTCGGTATCCTGCACCCGGTTGATGGTGATTTGCACCTGCTGATCAAAATCCTGCACGCCAAAACTGACCCGGTTAAAACCCAGCTGGCGTAGGTGCGCCAATTTTTCCAGGCTGCAACTGCGCGGGTCGATTTCAATACTAAGCTCATCCAGCTTTGCACAATCAAAGTACTGCTGAAATTGCTGCATTAATCGACTGAGTTGCTGCTCGGTTAAAAAAGTCGGGGTACCACCGCCTAAATGAATTTTACCAATCGGCCGGTGCGCTACCAAGGGCTGATACAGCGCCATCTCCTGCTCGAGTGCATCCAGATAACGGTCTGCCTTGTGCTGATGACGGGTAATGACCTTATTGCAGCCGCAGTAGTAACAGAGCTGATGGCAAAATGGCAGATGCAGATAGAGGCTAAGCTCACCCGTCGATGCCAGCAAGGTGTCACGCACAGTTTGGCTCTCAAAGGGTGCCTGTAGCGCCAGCGCCGTCGGGTACGAGGTATAACGTGGGCCATGAATGTTGTACTTGGCAATCAGAGCCGGATCCCAGTGAATGCCTGGCATAGTATTTCTCAAAGCAATGAATACGATGCCCAGTTTAACTGAAGCACAGCAGAAGGCCTTGATCTGACGCAACATCCAGCCGCTTAACCAACCCCAAGTTGCCAGCTTGCCATCAAGGCCGCAAGAGCTTGCGCCTGCGGGGAACTGCTTTGCTGCAATGCCGCAAAAACTCCTTGCTGATCGGCCGCTGAGCGCTGTTGCCCCAGCTTTAACTTGCCAGCCAATTGTTCTATCGGCACCCGGATCCCGACAATAGCCTGGGCCAGTTGCTCGCGGTACTGGGCTGGCATCTTCGCCAATGCCGCCGGCTCAGACTCGTACCAGGCCACCTGCTCCTCAAGCACTGCCAGCGTCTCCTCTGGCTCCAGCAACTGGGCCTTGCCCTGCACATGCGCCACTGCGTAATTCCAGGTCGGCACCGCCAGCTTGCTTTGGTACCAGCCCGGTGAAATGTAGGCATGGGGGCCGGTAAAATTAATCAACACCTGCTGGCCATCAAGAGTTGTGGTATGGGGGTTCTGCCGGGCCAGATGACCATAGAGCACCCCCTGCTCACCTTGCTGCCGCTTCAGTAACCAGGGCAGATGGCTGCAAAAAAACGGCTGGCTCACCAAACAACCAAAAGGATGCTGCTCGATAAAGTCATGCAGAGCGTCCGTGCTGGCAAACGCCATGGCTTTGGGGCAATACAGCATGGACTACTCCTTCCGACCGATGGCAAATGCATTGCTAAGCGGCTGAAAACCCACCTTAGGGTAATAGGCCATGGCCGAAGGAGCGCTAAGCAGCAATTGCTGCACTTCAGGCCCGGTGATGCGCTGCACTTCTGCCAGTAGCTGCTGCCCAACCCCTTGCTGTTGCACTTCTTTGGCGACCAACAAATCAGCAATATAAACCACCCAGCTGTAATCGGTTAAACAACGGGCCAGCCCAATCAATTGACCATCTTGCCTGGCAGTAACAATGAGATTGGCATGCTGCAGCATCCGCTGCATTCGCTTTGGTTGTTCAACCGGCCGGGCAATGCCGGAGCTTTGATACAAGGCAATCACTTCGTTAAGACCCTTCTCGCTAACAGCAAGCTGGGTATCGATGGTTAAAGTTAAATTCATGCAGTGTCTCCTCTGTTGGAGACCCCATTTCACTGCTAAACTGGATTGATTGAAATAACCAGTTTTAACAAAAGGAGCAATCCAGTTGACCGGTTCCCGCTTGTGCAGCGATGCCCTCTGTTTATCCGGAGAAGGAGAGCTGCAGCAGCAACTCTATCTGTGCTTACGTCAGCAACTGCTGAGCGGCCGCTGGCCGGCTGGTGCCTTGCTGCCCTCAGAGCGGCAACTTGCCAGCGACCTCGCGCTTAGCCGCACTACAGTGCAGCAAGCGCTGCAGCAACTGGTGGCTGAAGGCTATGTTGAGGCGCAGCATGGTCGGGGTTATCAAATTGTCGATGCCCTGCCGGATCGGTATTTTACCCCGGAACCGGTCCATGCGTTAACCGGCACAGCCCTGCCGGTGCAGCCGTACGGCCTGAAGCCTAAAGGGCTGGATTTTAGCGGCCGCTTGCAACCTGGCCAGGCGGATGTACACCAGTTTCCTTTTCGGGTTTGGCAACAACTGCTGCAACGCCATGGCAACAGGCCAGCGCTGTGTGGCATGGCCGATCCGCTGGGTGATCAGCCGCTGCGACAGGCACTGGCGCAGTATTTACGTCAGTCGCGTCAGCTGGTATGCGATGAAGACACTATCCTGATCACCGCAGGTGCCCAGCAGGCGCTTTTTATAGCAGCCAAGCTGGCAGCTCGCAGCAATGAACAAGTACTGATGGAATCCCCCGGTTACCCCAGATTAAAACAGGCTTTGCAACTGGCAGAACTCAAGATCCATCCTATTCCCGCCAACACAGCCACCGGCCTGGATCCCGCTGGCTTACCGACAGCCGGTACAGCGAGAGCCTTGTTTCTGACACCCTCACACCAATACCCCTGCGGTGGCATCATGCCGCTGGCCAAACGGCTGGAGCTGCTTTCCTGGGCCAAACACCAGCAGTGCTGGTTGGTAGAAGACGATTACGACAGCGAATTTCAGTACCGCCACCGTCCCATCGCCAGTTTGCAAGGGTTGGCTCAGGGTGAAGGCGTACTCTTTGTTGGCTCCTTTAGCAAAACCCTGTTTCCGGCATTACGGCTGGGATATCTGGTGGCTCCCAAGGCTCATATCCGCACCGCCAGTACGCTGCTGCAGGCTCTGCAGGGCGATGTGGCTTTATTACCCCAGGCGGTACTGGCCGATTTTATCAATGAAGGCCATTTTCAGCGCCACTTACGGAAAATGCGCCGCCATTACCACCAGCAAAAACAGCTGGCCAGTACTCTGCTAGCAGCACATTTCCCGGATGCCCGTTTGCTGGCGCAAGATGCCGGCCTGCACCTGACCCTGCTGCTGCCAACCCTTCGCGACGATATCGCCCTGTGCAGCCAGCTGAGCCAGCATGGTTTTAAAGTGCAGCCTTTTAGTCGCTACTGCTTTTTGAACGAAGCCGAACGCGGCCTGGTGATTGGCATTGCCGATGCAGATGAAGCGCAGCTACTTCACCTGTCCCGCTTGCTAAAGAACTACCTAGATCCCTAAAGCGCAGAAAAGCCAGCAACCATTGCTCTGTTTGCCGGTCTGATACGTATACTTTTGATGAAATCCACAACGGATGCGATACAGTATGCGAACTCTGCATTGGCTTTTTATCAGCATAATCCTGCTAACAGGCTTTTTTGTCCATCCGGCCCGAGCTGACGTTGCCACCAGCAGCCAGCTTGATAGCATTGTGCTGGGTGCTGGTTGCTTTTGGGGTGTGGAAAAGCGCTTTGAGGCCATGGACGGAGTAGTCGATGTCGTGTCTGGTTATGCCGGAGGCAAAGATGTTGCCCCCACCTACCGGGCCATTACGCACCCGCGCAACCGACATAACCCAAACAACCATGCCGAGGTGATACAGATTCAGTTTCAACCAAGCCTTATCAGTCTGCAAACACTGCTGGAACGTTTTTTTGAAATGCACGATCCAACCCAGCAGAACCGGCAAGGCAATGATGTTGGCACCCAGTACCGCTCCATTATTCTGACCAACAGTGCGCAGCAAGCGCAGCTGGCGCAGGCCGTGAAAGCACGCTATCAGCCCTTGCTCACAGCAGCAGGTTATGGCGCTATTCAAACGCACATTCAGCCACTGCAGCAGTTTTTCCAAGCCGAGGAGTACCACCAGGATTATCTGGCGAAAAACCCCAACGGCTATTGCCCGGACCATGCCACAGGAGTGCTCTTTGACAGCTCTGAGCCCAAACAAGTAACGCAAGTTGATAACAGCCTGCTGCTTCAAGGCAAACATATCGTGATGATTGATGCTGCCAGCTATTGCCCGTATTGCGAGAAATTTAAAGCCGATGTGGTCGCTCATTATCAAGGCAAAACTCCATTGCACCTGTGATACGCCGATCAGTTGCACCAATTGACCATCGACTCCCCCACCTGGGCCACCCCTACCCTGTTATTCCTTAATAACGGTCAGGAAGTCTTTGGCGTGCAAGGCTCTATGAGCCCGAAGGATTTTTATCTGGCGCTGGGCTATTTTAGCTTAGGTCAGGACAGCGAGGCTTTTAAAACTGCCTTTCAAAGTGGCACCGACCGCCCCTTTTGCCAGCAGTACGAGCTGTTTCGCGATACACCGGATGGCCAGTTTATTGATGCCTTAAGCGGTGCAGCATTGTTTGATACCCGCGATCGCTTTGACTCAGGCACCGGCTGGTTGTCATTTACCAAAGCCATCGACGGTGCAGTGATTACCCGGCCCGATCACAGTCATGGCATGGTTCGCACCGAAGTGCTGGCCGCCGTATCCGGCATTCATCTGGGCCACGTCTTTAACGACGGCCCCAGGGGCCAGCCCCGCTATTGCATCAATGCCACCGTGCTGGACTTTGTAGCCCGTTAATGAGCCCTACACACCAACTGCAGACTGGCTATACTCAGACAACATTAACAATACAGAGGCAGTTCGTAGCTGGCTGTTACAGCAACTGCGCACTGAATAGCGAGGCATTTCTCAAGGATATAGCTCATGAAACAAAGTGGAAAAATCAATTACATTGAACTGCCCTGCCGGGATATGGCGGCAACCAAGGCATTCTTTAGCCAGGTGTTTGGCTGGGGATTTGTCGATTACGGCCCGGAGTATATGGCCATTACCGATGCCGGCATCGATGGTGGTTACTACCAAAGTGAACAAGTAGCGCTAACTCAGCATGGCAGCGCCCTGGTGGTGCTGTATAGTTCTGAGCTGGAGCAAACCTTAGCGGATGTGAAAGCGGCAGGTGGCCAGATCCTGCAAGCTATTTTCAGCTTTCCGGGCGGGCGACGTTTTCACTTTACCGATCCAAGTGGCAATGAGTATGCGGTTTGGTCGGAGCAATAGACAGCAGAGAAATAAAAAACATTATTTTTATAACTTACAGAAATAAAGTTTGACAGTACCGAGAAAACCTATACACTGGTGGTGCTTGATTAGTTTGTTCGTTATTTATGCAAAACCTCGAATGTTATTGCCGTTTTAGTAACTCTTCCTGTATTCATAAGTTAAAACATCTCTCACAGCACAATCGCCTGACATCAGGCATCTTATTTATTAATTAATACAGGTACATACCATGTCAAATACAACTACCGGCACCGTCAAATGGTTTAACGAAGCGAAAGGCTTCGGTTTCATCGAACAAGCTTCTGGCCCAGACGTTTTCGCTCATTTCAGCGAAATCCAAAGCTCAGGTTTTAAAACCCTGGCTGAAGGCCAACAAGTTCAGTTCAGTGTCACTGCTGGCCAGAAAGGTCCACAGGCTTCCAACATCACTGTGATCTAATCGTTAAGACAGAGCCGTAGATTTCAGAACTACTCTGAGACCACGGACCGCTTAACCAAAAAGGCAACTGCATCGCAGCTGCCTTTTTTATTGGCTGTGACAAAGTTTTTACTTGCTCAGCTACAGGGACTCAGCCAAGAGGAGCACAGCTAGAGAGCTTAGCTGGATTGAGCCAGCCGCCGCTCCTCGACCATCGCATACAGCACCGGTACCATAAAGACACTTAGCAGCACAAAGAACATGCCTCCCAGTGTCGGGATCGCCATCGGGATCATCAGATCGGCGCCACGACCTGTAGCGGTGAGGACCGGCAACAGGGCTAACATCGTGGTAGCCGAAGTCATCAGGCAGGGACGGATCCGCTTTAAGGCAGCCTGCATCACCAGAGCCCGCACCTCATTGCGACTTTGCGGTTTAGCCGCACTAAACTGCTGCTTCAGGTAAGTGGCCATCACCACCCCATCGTCGACCGCGATACCAAACAGCGCCAGGAAGCCAACCCAGACTGCAATACTCAGATGATAGCTTTGCAGCTGAAACAAAGACCGCAGATTGGTATCGAACCATTCGATGTTTAAGAACCAGGGCTGGGCAAACAAATCCAGCATGATAAAACCGCCCGACCAGGCCACGGCAATGCTGCTGAAAATCATCAGCGCGGTGCTGACCCGCTTAAACTGCAAATACAGCAGCATAAAAATCAACACCAGCGATAAGGGTACCACCCATTGCAAAGTTTGGCTGGCTCGCTGCTGATGCTCGAAGCTGCCGGCAAAGCTGTAACTGGCACCGGCCGGTAGCTGCCAGTCGCCGCTTTCAATAGCCGCATCCAGATAGGCAGCCACTTCATCCACCACATCGACTTCAGCCCAGCCGCTTAAGCTGCCAAAGGTGACATAAGCGGTTAAAAAGGTATTTTCCGAACGGATCATCTGCGGGCCGCGCTGGTAGCGAATCTCCGCCAGCTGGGTTAAAGGCACCGGATAGCCGGATGCGGTATCAATCAGCACCTCAGCCAGATGCTCCAGACTGTCGCGACGCTCTCGCTGGTAGCGCACCGTGATGCCATAGCGTTCACGCCCTTCCACAGTACGGCCAACCTCCATGCCGCCTATTGCCGTCGCAATGGCCTGCTGCACCTGCTGCATGCTGACACCATAGCGGGCTATGGCAGCGCGATCTGGGTGGATCTCCAGATAAGGCTGACCCACAATGCGCTCGGCACTGACCGAGGCGGCCTGCACCCCGGGAGCCTTGCGCAGCAATTGTTCCAGCTCAAGGGCCAATTGATCCAGTGTTGCCAGATCCGGCGCCGATAATTTCACTCCCATCGCCGCCCGCATGCCGGTTTGCAGCATCAGCAAGCGGGTTTCAATCGGCTGCAACTTAGGTGCTGAGGTCACGCCCGGCAGCTGGGCAGCCCGCACGATCTCTTGCCAGATATCATCCGGCGACTTTATATGCTCCCGCCATTGCCGGTAGGGCCGGCCACGCGGATCTTCAATCAGCTCGCCTTGCTTATCACGCACGAAGTCGCCTACCCGGTTGTCGTAACGAAACGCCAGCCGCCTACCCGCAGCATCGGTTTTAAACTCGCTGTGGTATTGGATCACCGTTTCAATCATGCCAAGGGGGGCCGGATCCAGGGCGGTTTCGGCCCGGCCAATTTTGCCGACCACCGAGCGCACTTCCGGGATGGCTGCAATGGCCGCATCTTGCTGCTGCAACACCGCCAGCGCTTCGCCAATGGAGGCATGCGGCATTAAGCTTGGCATCAGCAAAAAAGCCCCTTCATCCAGCGCTGGCATAAACTCGCGGCCAAGACCGGGGTATCGATGCGTCAGCTCTACCCAACGCTCGCTGTGCTGCCAATGCCCTGGCAACCAGCCCAGCGTCTGCTGCGCGCCCAGCCAGACCGTCAGGCCAAAGCCTACCACCAGCACAGGCAAGACTAAGAACAGCCATTTCAGCCGCAAAAAGGTGGCCAAAAGCCAGGGGTAGCCCCACAAAAACAGCATAAAAAAGCCCAGCACCCCTGCCAGCAACAGGGTGACAAAGCCCCAGTTGGCCAGGCTACCGGCCAATGGCCCGAGTGGCAGCCAGACCTGACTGAGCAAAGTGACCGCCGCCAGCAGCACCAGGATCACCAGCAGGCCATGACCAAGGCGCCATATCAGAGCTGCTGGTAGTGAAAAGCGCTGGCCAAAAGCGCGCAGCCTTCGCTCGATGAGTTGACAAAGCGGGAACGGCTGCAACTTTTTCCAGATACTTGCCCGATAACCGGACCAGAGCAACACCGCAGCATAAAACAGACTGGCCAACCAAAGCAGCCCCGAGCCAAACCAGATGGCCAGCAACACAAAAGCCGCCAGCAGCCACCAGCGCGCACTGCTGAGCAGATGCTGCTGCCAGGCTTGCCAAGCATCGGCTTTGCGCCAACGAAACAACAAAGCCAGCATGACCGGCAGTACCGTTAATGCAAGCAACGCCGCCGATAACAGCACAAAGGTTTTGGTGTAAGCCAAAGGCCCGAACAACTTGCCCTCGGCACCTGTCATGGTAAAGACCGGTAAAAAGCTAATCACCGTGGTGCTGATGGCCGTTAAAATGGACGGACCGACTTCGTGCCCAGCCCGCCTGACCGCAGCGATGGCGGTTAAATCCGGTTGCTGCTGCCGCTGCCTGAGCAGGTTTTCACTGACAATAATGCCCATATCGACAATGGTACCAATGGCAATGGCAATGCCCGCCAGCGCGACAATGTTGGCATCGACCGCCAGCCACTTCATGGCAATAAAGCTCAGCAGCACCGCCATCGGCAACATCAGGCTCACCGCCAACGCCGCCCGAAAGTGCAGCAGCAAGGCCAGCACCACCACCACCGTCACCAGCAATTGCTGGCTGAGCGCATCCTGCAAGGTGCCCAAGGTTTCATCAATCAGTTCACTGCGATCGTAAAAAGGCACCACCGTCAGTTGACTTAAGGTCAACCAGCTGGGCCAGCTATCGGCTGGCTGAGCCCTTAAAAAGCCCAGCCAGTCGGCTTGCACGGCCGGATCCCGCCCCTGCCAGGCAGGCAACTGCCAGTCGCGGGCAAAGGCATCGACTTCAGCTGCAGTCACCTGCTGCCAGTCAACCACCGCCTTGGCCGGTAAGCCGCGCTGTACCTCGTCAAGACGACGCTTGACATTGGTTATCGCCTGACGCGGGTTGTAGCCCTCGCGTACCGTGACCACACCCCCGACGGCCTCGGCGCCATTGACATCCAGCGCCCCGCGCCGCTCAGCCGGGCCAAATTGCACCCGGGCCACATCGGCAACCCGGATCGGGGTGTTGTCCGGTGCCAACCGCACCACGGCCTGCTCGATATCGCTTAGCTGTTTGACAAAACCGACGCCCCGGATCAGGTACTCGACCCCATTCAGCTCCCGGCTGCCGGCACTGACATCCAGATTGGCTGCCATCACCGCCGAAGTCACTTGCGACAGCGTTACCCGATGCATGCGCAGTAGATCGGGGTCCATCTCCACCTGATATTCCCGTTGATAGCCGCCGATCGAAGCCACTTCGCTGATGCCTTCGGCAGCCAGCAGGCCGGTTCTGAGGTACCAATCCTGCACGCTGCGCAGTTCATCCAGATCCCAGCCAGAGGTGGTGTTGCCCGCCGGATCCCGCCCTTCTAAGGTGTAGAGAAACACCTGCCCCAGTGCGGTTGCATCCGGCCCCAACGTGGGCTGCACCCCATCCGGCAAGGCATCGGGTGGCAGACTGGCCAGCTTTTCCAGCAAGCGGGTGCGCGACCAGTAAAACTCCACGCTGTCGTCAAAAATCACTGCGATGCTGGAAAAACCAAACATCGACAAGGAGCGCACATCCTTCACGCCGGGAACACCCATCAGTGCCACACTCAATGGGTAACTGATTTGATCTTCCACATCCTGCGGCGAGCGGCCTGGCCAATCGGTAAAGACGATTTGTTGGTTCTCGCCGAGGTTCGGGATGGCATCTACCGCAACCGGCTCCAGGGGCATGCCGGTTTTCCAGCCAAACGGCGCGAAAGCCACACCAGCCACCAGCAAGAGACCAGCCATCAGCAGCACCAGCAACTTTTGCTGCAGGCAGCTTTGCATCAGGCGATCAAACCAAGGGGAGCGGCCAACTGAGCCCGTATCAGTGTGCATGCTGTCCCTCCCCGGCAAACTGCTGCTGGATATCGCCACAACGCAGCATCATGGCGCCGTAGTAAGGGTTTAGCACTCTGTCTTGAGGCTGCAACCAGGCTGCGCCCCGGCCGCCTCGCGCCATCGGGCAATAGGCCCGGTACCAGCCGCCGGCCAGCACCCCCTGCTCGGCCAGAGTCAACAGCGCCTGTACCTGGGGGTAGTACAGCTCGCGCGCCCGCTCCAAGGAGCCAACATGATGGCTATGGCCTTTGCCCTGCTGCATTGCCTGCACCTCAGCCTCCATTTGATCTGGCCAATCAATGGCAGCGACAGCCCGGTGAAAATCAGCAGTGCCTTGCTGCCAGCCGGCTAAATCATCGTCAGTGAGTGCCTGATACAGCTGGCGGTAACTCTGCAGCAGCGCCTGTTCATCGTCAGGTTTTAGCTGAAAATCAGTGACCAGCTGGCGGCTACGGGCGCTGGCGGTTGAATCTTCGGTGCGCGGCTCGCCGGCCTGAGTGCCATGGTGATGAGCATGGGGATCGCCACCTTCACCCACTGCCGCCATCATGCTGGACAGGCCTCGGATTTGCAGCTCGCTATCAAGCCGCATCGCGCCTTTGCTGACCACCAGCGCCTGCTCATCCAAACCGGACAGCACTTCGTAATAGTTGCCAAAGCGCCGGCCTAAACGGACCTCACGACCGGCGTAAGTCGGGCGTTCATCGTCCAGCTTTACATAGACCAGGGCTCGCTCGCCGGTCAATAAAGCGGCCGACACTGGGATTAACAGAACATCATCCTGCGTGCTTTTTAGCTGGGCCCGGGCCAGCATGCCCGGTTTTAAGCGACCATCGGGATTCTGCAGCAAGGCCCGCACCCGAACCGTACGGCGGCTGGCGTCCACCACCGGCTCCAACAGCAGCACTTCTGTTTCGAGCGTCTCACCTGGCAGGGCCAGCAGTTCGACCTCAATGCGCTGGCCAGGCTGTATCAACGGCAATTGATGTTCAAAAGCTTCCAGTTCCAGCCAGAGCGTATCCAGGTTAAGGACGGTAAACAGCGGCTGGCCGGTGCTGACATAGGCCCCGGCATTGACCATTTTTTCCATCACCCGACCTGAAACCGGCGCACTAATAGTTACCGTATCCTGCAGGGTTTCACTTTGCAGAATGGCTTCAATTTGCTCACCAGGCACGCCCAGTAAGCGCAAGCGCCGGCGGGCGGCGTCCAGTGTGGAACTGGCCGGCAGACTACCCGCACGAGCACTGCCCTGAGCCGCCGCAAGCTGCTTAGCCTGCACCAGCTCTTGCTGGATCACGATCAAATCCGGGTTAAAAATCTCCACCATCGGCTGGCCAGCCTTGACATCCACCGCTGTGGTGTCCAGGTACAGCTGCTCAATCCGGCCCGAAGCCCAGGCGCTGATGGTTTTTAGCTGGCTCTGATCGGCTGCCAGCTGCCCCACCAGCGACAGGCTGGCGGTGGCCTGCTGCCGCCGAACCGGGGTTAGCTCCGGTTGCAGCAACGCATTGGCTCTGGGGCTTAACCGGATCACGGCGTCATCCCCTTCTGGCAGGGGATCATCGTCCTGCTCGACCGGGATCAGTGCCATGCCACAAATCGGGCAGCGATCATTCGGATTTTCCGAGCGAACATGCGGATGCATGGAGCAGGTGTAAATAGTGGTTGCCTGGTTACGCATCGATGAAAGTACATCATCCTGCTTGGCCGCCGATTGCGCCAGGGCATGATCAGCGTGGCTGCCATGCTGATGCGGTGTTGCAAAAACACCATAAGAAACAATCAACAACCAGATAAAAAACGCAGAGCGCTGCTTTGTGAAAGTGAACATAGAAAAAGTCCTGCCAGATTAAACGCCAGAGCAACCACATGCCACAGCATGCAGCCAAGGTTCAGATAATCAGCAGCACTCAGATCAACAGTAAGGATTTTTCCAGATAAAGCGGGGTCGCTCGGGGGTAAGGCGGGCCTTGCGCCAGATACAGGCTGTGTTGCTCAGCAGGCAGTTCAGCCAGCACCGGCTCAACCACAGCCTGCAACCACAGCACCACTGCAGGCAGCTCAGGTGTTGCCGTTTGCACTGCATCGAGCGCACAGCCAGAGCAGAGATCATGCTCTGGCAAGAGTTCATGCACCTGGGCTTCAATCACAACCCCATGGCAAGAAGGCACTTCCGCTTGCAACTCTGCGCCATGGCTGGCTGCAAACAACTGGCCACAAAACAGCAAACACCAGGACAAAGCAAGGCTGACCATCATCGGGATGGCCCAGATTTTTTGCCGTTGTACTAGTGTGCTAAGCATATGCAGTCACCAGAGTGAAGATGCGCTTAATGTACGCTGCCTGGGCGAAATTGTCAAAAATTGCAACAGCACAGTCGCTTTGAATAGCTGCCCCTGGAATGTTTGTCAGCCTTTAAAAAGTGCGCTAGAGTAAAAAAGTGTTGAATCTGTGGGTACCACCATGCACTGTACTGCCCTGCTGCTGATTGCTGCCTTGCTGCTGAAAAGTGTGGCCGGCTTTGCTATGGCAGGCTGTCATATCGGGCACCACCCGGCAGAATCTGCCAGCGAGCAGGTTGTTAGCCATGCCCCGCTCAGTGATAACGACTCTGCTCAGTTAGCCAATGCTGAACCTTTAGACAGCACAGCGGCATTGCCCCACCAGGCGGATGCACCTCAGCCAGAAACTACCACCAAGGGTCTGACCTCCATCTGCAGCCTGTGCGCCAGTTGTTGTGTCACCGCCACGCCCGCAGTTGATCAGAGCTCCTCTCAACCTGGCCCGGTAACGGATCCCATCCCTAGCCCGGACTTTATTGACTTAAGCGTTTTGCTAAGCCGCGCCACCCAACCTCCCAAAGCCTCCTAATACATTCGGCTTTAAACCCATTTTAGCTAAGCGGTCCTGGTGAAAACCAAGATCTGCTGCTGTACCCCATGCAAAACCAACTAAATTTTTGAAGGAAATGATGATGAAAACTTTAACCAGCTTGATGGCGGCCCTGTTCTTCTTTGCCCTGCAAAGCACTGCAGCTTTGGCCCATACCCCACTGATGTTCTCCATTCCGGCAAAGGACGCTGTGCTCACAGAATCCCCTAAAGTGGTGATGCTGCACTTTGGTGATCCGGTGCGGATGTTATCGCTGGAGCTGACCCTGGATGAAGAGGCCATTGAATTTGGCTTTCGCCGCAACACCGAAGCCACCGATCACATTGAGTTTGAGTTGCCGGCCCTGAAAGCTGGCAGCTACCAGTTTGCCTGGGCTGCCATCGGTGCGGATGGGCATCGGGTCAGTGGCGAGATTGCTTTTACCCTGGATCCGGATGCAACCGAAGCATCCCCTGGCAAGCAACCTGAAGCGGATGAGCACCAGCACCACCATCACCACCATGCCAGCTTGCTGCCATTGCAGTTACAGGGCAGCTAAGCATGACCTGGGAGGAATTGGCTGCCGCCAGCCGGTTTCTGCTCTATCTGTGCACGGCCATCACGCTGGGACTGTTGTTCTGCAACTGGCTGGCACAGCAGCACCGGCTTAACGCACCGCTAAGCCGGCCTGGCCAGGCACTGCTGTTTGGCCTGGGTGCTTTTAGCGTGCTAAGCGGCTTTCTGCTGCAGGTAGGAACGATGGCGATGGCAGGCTTTGGAGGCATGTTTGACTGGGAGCTGATGCAATTTCTGTGGCCGGATGCTGCAGGAAAAGCGCTGCGCTTTCAACTGCCAGCCTTTGGCTTGCTTTTGCTTAGCCTGTTGTTTGGCAAAGTAAAGTACTTGCCAGCTCTGCTGCAGGGCCTGGCCCTGCTGTTGCTGCTGCTCGGTTTCTTGCAAGGCGGCCATCTGCTGCGCTTTGGCTTGCTTGGGCAGTTGCTGCTGCTAGCACACCTGTTGGCTGTTGGCCTTTGGGTAGGCTCCCTGCCACTGCTGTGGCTACTGTGCCGCCACAGTCCAACCATGCAGCTGCATGCGCTGCTGCATCAGTTTGGTCAGATCATGATTGGGATCTTGCTGCTATTGCTGCTGAGCGGCGCCAGCATGCTGTGGTTGCTGCTGTCCGAACCAGGACAACTGTGGACCACCAGCTATGGCCGGCTGCTGCTGGTAAAGATGCTGCTGGTGGCGGCCTTGATGAGTTTAGGCGCACTGAATAAACTCAAGCTGGTACCAGCGTTACAGCAAACACCCAATCCTAAAAAGCTGCAAACGGCCATTGCCGCAGAAATGCTGCTGGCAGCTGTTATTCTTGCCATCACCGCTGTGGTGACCGTAGTGATTGGCTGGTCTTTTTAACACCCCTCTTGACCCTGGAGCTAGCTCTAGGGTTTATACTGTGTTGAGTGCTCATTCAGAAGTGCCCCTTGCTGGCATTTCTGGCCGTCGCAACGCAGGAGAACACCCGATGAAAATTGGTGAGCTGGTCAAGCAATACGGTGTCAGTGTCGATACCATCCGCTTTTACGAAAAACAGCAATTACTAAGCCCTAGCGCGCGCTCGGATGCCGGTTATCGTTTGTACAGTAACGCCGATAGCCAGCGGCTGGGCTTTATTTTGCGCGCCAAAAGTGTTGGCTTTAGTTTGCAACAAATCCGCGAGTTGCTGCTGATTGAAGACAACAAAGCCGCCTGGCAGTGCGCCGATGTCAAAGACAAGGTGCAGTTAAAAATGCAGGACATTCGCCAGCAAATCGCTGAGCTGGAACAATTTTATCAGGCATTGGCGAAGCTGGATCAGGCCTGTTGCGGCGGAGCTTTAAGTGCCACCGAGTGCTCCATTTTAACCGCGCTGGAGCAAGGCAAACCGGCGCAGCCTGAAACACATCAGGAGGAAGCGTCATGCTAAGTTTTATCGACAACTTCTGGCAGCTATTTGTACTGTCCGCGCCCTGGCTGCTGGTGGGCTTGCTGGTCGCCGCTATTATGAAAGCCTGGATCCCAATGGACTGGCTGCAACGCCAGCTCGGGGGCGATGGCGTCAAACCTGTAGTAAAAGGCGCTTTGCTGGGCGCCCCACTGCCCCTGTGCAGCTGTGGTGTGATCCCGGCAGCGATGCAACTACGTCGTGGCGGTGCCGGCAAAGGAGCTACCGTGGCGTTTTTAAGTGCCACCCCGGAAACCGGCGTCGACTCGATTTCAGTCTCTTATGTATTGCTGGGCCCGCTGATGGCCATAGTGCGGCCTGTTGCTGCTATTTTGAGTGCCATTACCTCAGGGCTCTTAGTAGGGAAAGCCACCGAGCACGATCAACAAGCTGCCAAGCCTGCTGCAGTAAAAAGCTGCTGCGCCAGCAAAACCCCAGCCACTCCAGAGCCAGAGCCAGTCAAACCAGCTTGCTGCGCTTCTAAAAAAGCACCAGCAGCCCAGCTGACCCGGCGACAAAAACTTTGGCAACAAGCCAAAGAGGGGTTGCAGTACAGTACCGGCAAGCTGCTGAGCGATTTTTATTTGTGGCTGATGATTGGTTTATTCTTCGCCGCTTTGGTGCAAACCCTGGTGCCGATGGATGCGCTGGCCAAATACGGCAGCAGCATCTGGACCATGCTGTTGATGGTGCTGATTTCAGTGCCGATGTATGTCTGCGCTACAGCTTCCACCCCCATAGCCGCTGCATTGATGATGATGGGCATCTCCCCCGGCGCCGCTCTGGTCTTTATGCAGGCTGGTCCTGCCACCAACATTGCCACCATCAGTGTGGTGCTTAAAGAACTGGGCAAGCGCGCGCTGGCAGCTTACTTATTTGGCGTTATTGTCATGTCAGTATTTTTCGGCTGGTTACTCGATACCGCACTGGATTATTTTGATATCTCGGTGCAAGGCGCCATGCAGCATCAGCATTCGGTATTGCCTGACTGGCTGGAGCTGGCTGCGGCTGGATTGCTGGTGATTTTGATCCTACGGATCATCTGGCAGCAATGGCAACAAAAACGTTCACTAGCCTCAGCCAGCCACTAAGTTACGCGCAATACTGGAAGCGCTTGCATTGCAAATGTTAACGGGCGTATGATAGGACGGACCGAAATCACCAACAGGATGCTGGAGAACGGATGCGACGATTCGGCTGGATACTGTGTTTACTCAGCTTGGTACCTTGGATCAGTGCCGCAGAGCCACCCGAGCTGGAGTGGTGTCTGGACGATCATCCTTACTGGCATTTTTATCCGGACGACGGCGACCCTTATGGGCCAACCGTCGACTTGATGCGAACCATCGCCAAGCGCGCCGGCATTCGACTTCGCTTTAGCCCCAACACCCCTTTCTCCCGTTGCCTGCGTCAGATGGAGCTGGGTCAGACCGATTTAATGACCAGCCTCAATTACAGCGATGAGCGCGCCCGCTTTATGCACTTTATTCCCTATGATGAAGCCAAGCCCGAAGTCATTTATCTGTTGCAGGAGTCTGCAGATATCCCAAGCCGTGACGTGCTCAACCAAAAGCGTATCGCTGTGGTACAAGATTATGTCTATACCCAGGAATTAGAAACTTTGCTGGCGGACCATGCCTTAACCCTGATAAAAGCAGCCACCCTGGATGACGCTTTTGCCATGGTATTGCTTGGCAAAGCAGATGCCATGATAGGGCCAGCACAAAGCTCCATCAATGTGATTCAACACAATCCCCGTTTTCACCAGCGCTTTAAACGCGCCAGCTATCAGTTTCAATTCAGGCACAATCGAACGGTCAATCTGACATTGTCCAAAAAAAGCCCGCATCAACATCTGCTGCCCGAACTGCAACAAGCGGTACAGCAGCTGGTAGAAAGCGGCGAGGTCGAACGATTCCGGGTCGACCTGGATGCGGTAGAATAAGCCTGCTACCAGCGTTTCCCCTGACAGCAAGCGACTTGCTTTTTGCCAACACGAGCACTAAGCTGCGCTTTTTCATGCCCCCGGAGCCTGCATGACCGGAGAAATTGCTGCCCTGCTGACCGCCTGCTGCTGGGCACTGGCCGCCCGGCTCTATCGCCATCTTGGCGCCAGCTTCAATGCCATCAGTCTGAACTTTTGGAAAGGCCTGATTAGCTTGCTGGTATTGCTGCCACTGGGGTTCTTGCTGCCTGCAACGGAGCTCACCACCTATCAACAAGCCTTGCTGCTACTAAGCGGCGCTATTGGCATAGGCCTTGGCGATACCTTTTTCTTTTTAGCGCTGCGCCGTTTGGGTGATCGCCAGTGCCTGCTGGTAGCTGAAACCCTGGCGCCCTTAATCACCGCCCTGCTGGCAATGCTGTGGCTGAGCGAATGGCTGCTATGGCAACACTGGCTCGGTATGGCGCTGATTTTTCTGGCGGTAGAGCGGGTGCTGCGGGCCGGCAGCAAAAGCAGCGACAGCCCGCTGAACTGGTCAGGGCTTCAGTTTGCCGCCCTGGCCGCCCTCTGTCAGGCCATTGGCGCTGTGATTAGCCGGGATATTTTTCTGCACACTGAGATCTCTGTACTGCAAGCCAGCAATTGGCGCTTTCTCGGTGGCATGGCCATTATCCTGGTACTGATGCTGTTGTGGCGGCAACGCCCTCTGCCACGCCCAGCGTTTTGCTGGCGCCCCTGGCTGGTATTGCTGGCTGCCGCCCTGGTCGGTACCACCGCAGCAATGTTGCTGCAAATGCTGGCATTTAGCCACACCAAAGCCGCCATCGCCCAAACCTTACTGGCAACCAGCATCGTGTTATCATTGCTGCTGACCAAACTGCTGGGCGATGCTATCCCAACAGGCAGTATCCGCTGGACCTTAGCCGCCCTTTTGGGGGTCGGCCTGTTGCTGGCATAATGCTATGCTTAGCACTCAGTATAAAAGCACCTGCCAAAGCAGTTACGAATAATTTATTTTGCTCACTCATTATTGAGTAAATAGATTATTCATAATAAAGTAGCGCTATCGGTTGTAGCCATCCGGAATGCCTGAGAGGACGTTGATGTTAAGCAAAAGCAGTCACCCCAAAGATGTGCGCCTGGCCTGCCGGCGGCAACAGCACAGCGGCAATACCTCGGGCCTGGCCGCTGGTTTTGTGCAGGCCAATATGGTGATCTTGCCAAAAGCCGATGCCAGTGATTTTCTGCAGTTTTGTCAGCTCAACCCCAAGCCCTGCCCCATCGTTGCGCTTTCCGCCCAACCCGGTGATACCGGCATTGCGGCCATTGCTGCCGATTTGGATATTCGCAGCGACTTACCAAGCTACCGGTTGTTTCGCCACGGCGAGCTGGTGCACGAGCTGCCAGATATTAGCGAGCTCTGGCGCGATGATTTGGTCACGTTTTTCCTGGGCTGCTCCTTCTCCTTTGAAGAAGCCCTGCTGGCCGATGGGCTGGAAATTCGGAATATTACCGAAGGCGTCAATGTGCCGATGTACCGCACCAGCATCCGCTGCCAAAGCGCCGGTAAATTCAGTGGCCCCATGGTGGTGAGTATGCGGCCGATGAAACCAGCCGATGCCATTCGCGCCATTCAGATTTGCAGCCGCTTTCCGCAGGTGCATGGTGCACCGGTGCATTTTGGCGATCCGGCCGCCATTGGCATTGCCGATTTAACTCAGCCGGATTTTGGCGATGCGGTCAGCATCAAGCCTGGCGAAGTGCCGGTGTTCTGGGCCTGTGGCGTCACACCGCAACTGGCCATTGCCGAAGCTAAACCAGAATTTTGTATTACCCACAGCCCGGGCTGCATGCTGGTGACCGATATTCCAAATTCAAAATTGGCGTTGTTTTAGCCGGAGGAAGCATGAAATTAAACTGCGATCTGGGCGAAAGTTACGGCAGCTGGACCATGGGCATGGACAGCAGCGTGATGCCTTACATCGATATGGCCAACATTGCCTGTGGTTTTCATGCCGGTGATGCCGACGTGATGCAGCGCACTTTAGCACTGGCCAAACACTACCGGGTTGAAGTCGGCGCTCATCCCAGTTACCCGGATCGACAAGGCTTTGGTCGCCGCTCAATGAACTGCTCAGCCGAAGAGCTGGTGAATCTGCTGCATTATCAAATCGCGGCGCTGGATGGCATGGCGCAAATTCATGGGCTTGAGCTGAGCTACGTCAAACCGCATGGTGCCCTCTACAACGATATGATGCGCCACCCTGCCATTCTGCAAACGGTGTATAAAGCCATTAAGAGCTACCACAAACCGCTGGCATTGATGCTGCTGGCCACAGCCGAACAGGCAAAGCATCAGGCCGATGCCAAGGCGCTGGGTATTTCGCTGCTGTTTGAAGCCTTTGCCGACCGGCGTTATACCGATGATGGCTTGCTGATGCCGCGCAGCAAGCCAGGTGCCGTGCTGGATAAAACCGAAGTGATGGCGCAGGTACTATTGCTGGTGAATGAAGGCGTGGTGATCACGGAAAGTGGCAAGCGCCTCGCGCTTCAAGCCGATACACTCTGTGTGCATGGTGATAACGAAGCCGCCATTGCCGAAGTGCAACATATTCGTCAGTTGTTGCAAGGCTAGTCGTTATGCTTGATTACAGCATTCAGATTGCCGGTGAAAGCAGCCTGATCCTCTACCCGCCGCAGCAGATGTCGGCCGAGGTCAATCAGTGGGTGCTTGCTGCCTGCCAGCAAATAGAACAGGCATTAGCCGATGTGTTGCTGGATGTCACGCCATCCTATGCCTCTATCCTGGTCAGCTACAACCCGCTGCAGACGGATCATTTTTTGGTCAAAGCTCGGATCCGACAGGCCTTGGCGGCGCAAAGCGGTGAAAGCCAGCAGGCTGGCAAACTGGTCGAGTTGCCGGTGTATTACAGTGAAGAAAGCGGGCCGGATCTCACCCGGCTGGCAAAGCTGCATCAACTGAGCATCGAGCAAGTCATTGAGCTGCATCAGGCGCCGTTGTACCAGGTGTATGCGATAGGTTTTGCGCCTGGTTTTGCTTACATGGGCGAAGTGGATGAACGCCTGGCCACCCCACGACTGGACAGTCCCCGCGCCAAAGTGCCCAAAGGTGCCGTAGCGATTGCCGATCGCCAGACGGCGGTCTATCCGGCCGAGTCCCCTGGTGGCTGGAATCTGCTGGGCCTGTGCCCGCTGCAGCTGTTTGATCCAAGCAAAACGCCCAGCATGCCGGTGGCAGTGGGCGATCAGGTACGCTTTACCGCCATCGACAAAGTCGAGTTTCTGCGCCTTGGAGGCGTATTATGAGCGGTTTTCGTATTGAGCAACCCGGCCTGCTTTGCACCTTGCAGGATCAAGGGCGTTTTGGTCAAAGCCGGCTCGGCCTGACCACGGCAGGCCCGGCCGATGGCCATGCTTTTCGCTGGGCCAATGCTTTGCTTGGCAATACGCCTGGCAGCTGCGCGCTGGAAATCACACTCGGCGGCCTGCAACTGAGCGCCGAACAAGATACTGCAATTGCCGTCTGCGGTGCGGCTGTGCCGCTTAGCATCAACGGCAAGCCAAAAGCTTTATGGCAAGGCCATACCATCAAAGCAGGCGATCGCATTGAGCTGGGTATGGCCACTGCTGGCGTACGAGCTTACCTGGCAGTAGCCGGTGGCTTTAGGGTGGCTGAGCAGTTTGGCAGCTGCGCTACGGTGCTGCGCGAAGGCATTGGTGGCCTGGATGGCGGCAAGCTACAAGCCGGGCAATTACTGCCGCTGACAAAACCAGCTGCGGCCATGGCTTCGCAGCAGCTGTTTGCCTTGCCCGAGCGTTTCTGGCCGGATTATCAGAGCCCGCTGACATTGCGCCTGATTGAAGGCTATCAGTGCGAGGATTTTTCAGTCGCAGAGCGGCAACGCTTTTATCTGCACCCCTACCAGATATCACCAAAATCCGATCGGATGGGCTGCCGGCTGCAGGGCCCGCCACTGCACTGC
Organism: Alkalimonas cellulosilytica; assembly: GCF_036325985.1. NCBI lineage: Bacteria > Pseudomonadati > Pseudomonadota > Gammaproteobacteria > Alkalimonas > Alkalimonas cellulosilytica. Next base: position 302,579 of record NZ_JAUHLI010000001.1, on the reverse strand, counting down.
CAGCGCAGCAAGATGTTGTCAGAAGGCATCTGTTATGGCGCTGTACAGGTACCACCGGATGGTCAGCCCATTGTACTGCTGAGCGATCGGCAAACGCTTGGTGGCTACCCCAAGCTTGGCTCGGTGTTGTCGCTCGATTGCTGGCAACTGGCACAACGTTCGGCTGGCTTTGAGCTGCAATTTGCTGCCATTAGCATCGAGCAGGCACACAACCTGCTGCATTTGCAGGAACAACGCTTTTGGCAACAACACAGCCAACTGGAGGTGCTTTGATGAAGTCATTGCTGTCACTCAGTCGTCAGATTGAAGACTTGCTGGTCGGGCGTAATTTACGCGGCATGCAGCAGCTGCAACAGGCGCTGCGCCCCGGCTATTACCTACGCGCGGCTCGTATCCTGAACCAGTGCCAGGGGGTGATTTTTATCGGCACCGGCTTCCCGGTCGCAGATACCTTTGAAACCGATGGCCCGGTTGGTGCCATTGCCTTGTACGATTGCTTGCAGCAACTAGGCGCCCGACCTGTGCTGGTGTGTGGCGATCCGCTCTACTCGGTGCTAAAAACCGATTACCATTGCCATCCACTGCCCATCAACAGTCAGCAAGATCTGGCGGCACTGGCGGCCGAAGCCCTGCTGCATTATCAGCCACAAGCCGTGATCTCCATTGAGCGCCCCGGCCGGGCCCGGGACGGCAAGTATTACAATATGCGGGGCGAAGACATCAGTGCCCGCTGCGCCAGCTTCGATGATTTTTTACATCTGGCTGCCTGCCCCACCCTGGCCATCGGCGATGGCGGCAATGAGATTGGCATGGGCAATATCAACACCGCCGTCAGCAAGCTCAACATTATTCCGGCGGCGACCGAGTGCGATGAACTCTTGCTGGCCGATGTGTCCAACTGGGGCGCTTATGGCCTGATTGCGCTGCTCAGCGTCTGGCGCGAGCAGGATTTGCTGGCGCAAGTACAGCCGCTGCGTATTTTGCAGTATTTATCCGACCGCGGCAGTGTCGATGGTGTCAGCCGCCTGAATACCTTAACCGAAGACAGCTTGGATGCCAGTGAAGGCATTGCTGTTATTGCCTCTTTACGCGCCCTCTGTGGCTTTAGCTGAGTATGACTATGAGTATTGTGTATTTAAATGGGGACTTTCTGCCGGCTGCTGAGGCCCGCATCTCGCCAATGGATCGTGGCTTTTTATTTGGCGATGGTATCTACGAAGTGGTGCCGTCCTACCAGGGCCGTTTTGTCGGCCTGGCGCCTCATATGGAGCGGATGTTAAGCGGTCTGCAGCAACTGAGCATTGAGGCTGGCCTTAGCCTGGCCGACTGGCAGCAGCTGCTGACGGATTTGCTGGCGAAAAACCAGAGCATGGGTGAGAACCTGGGGGTTTATCTGCAGGTGAGCCGCGGCGCTGACAGTAAGCGCAATCACGCCTTTCCGGCCAATATCCGGCCGACGGTATTTGCTTTTGTGTTTGAAATACCACCGGCTCCCATAGCCGATAAAGACAAAGCGCCGCGCTACCGGGTGGTCACCGCCGACGACTTGCGCTGGCAGCGCTGCCACATCAAATCGACCTCTTTGCTTGGCAATGTGCTGCACTACCAGCAAGGCTACGCTCAGGGCGCGCAGGAGACCATTTTATTTAACCGCGAAGGCTTTTTGACCGAAGCAGCTGCCTGCAATGTGTTTGTGGTCAAAGACGGCGTGATTGCTACCCCCCCACTGAGCACCGAGCTGCTGCCTGGCATTACCCGACTGATTTTGCTGGCGATTTTGCGCAAATACAGCAATTACCCGATGGAAGAGCGCGCAATCAGCCGGGCTGAGGTGCTGGCCGCCGATGAAGTCTGGTTAACCAGTTCCAGCAAAGAAGTCGCACCCGTGGTGCAAATCAACGATCAATGGGTTGGTGATGGCGAGCCCGGCGATATCTGGCTGGATGTGCAGACGCTGTTTAGCGCCCATAAATACGAGTATTAAGCGTTAGCAAACCGCGTGAACGAAAGGGCCCGCTGCTGCGGGCTCTCTTGCAAAACGCTTAATCGCCCTTACGGCTTAATGCCCAGCGCATGATGTCGCCCCAGCTTGGCTCTTTGCCGTACATTTGCATACCACGCAGGAAAATCCGCCCACCGAGCCGGCGCATGTAGTACACCGCAGCCAGTAGCAGTGCCAGCGACAAGCTTAGTTGCCACCAGGGCACCTCCACCATCGACATCCGCACCGGCATGGCGGCAAAGGAGGTAAGCGGCAGCCAGCTCAGCAGCGTCATGGCCCAGCCAGACGGGCTATCAATCACCAGATAGGTAAAGAGCAGCGGCAGCCAGGTTACCATCATCACCACGCCTTTACCGCTGGTATTGGGATCATCAATAGAGGCGGCAATAGCCCCCATAAAGCAGGCACACAGCAAAACGCCGGCCAACGCAAATGGGATCAGCCAGAGAATAACCCACCAGTTCAACCAGCTTAAGTCCATGGCTTCACCCGCCACCAGCACGGAGACCACCAGGAAAAACACCAGCATTACCAGTGTAGTGGTGAGCATGGCTTTCAGGGCACTGAAACTATGCCCCAGCACCTTGCCATCCATCCATTGCTGCGGGGTCAGGATGGCATACAGCTGCTCGGTCACCCGCTGCTGCTTTTCGCCGGTAATGCTCATCAGAATTTGACCAAAGGCAGTGCTTAAGCCTATTAGCAATAAAATCAACACGGCAAAGGCAATCATTTTTTCCGGCGTGTCTTCACCTTTAAAGTCATCATCCAAAAAATTGCGCACTATTGGCTCTGGCTGCTGCAGCGCGGTTAGCTGCGCATCGGTTAAACCAAAATCACCGGCCCGCTGCAATTGAAAATGGTTTTGCAGTACCTGCTCCAGTTGCGGCAGCCATTTGCTGCTGGCTCCGGTGTACAGCACCCAGCTGTCGTCCTGATAAGTTACAACAGCATGCCAGGTTTGGTGATCGTGCAGTTGCTGCAATTGCTGCGACAGCTCAATGCTGGGGCGCTGAAACTCAAACTGCTCGGTACTTTGCACAGCAAAGCTGACAGGCACTGCAATACGGTATTGCTGCCGGCTCTCATCAGTCAGATAGACCCAGGCAAAAACGCCCCCCATCACGGCCAGCATCAACAGATAGGAAATCAGCTGTTGCTTCCATTTAAAAAAGCGCAGAAACTCCCAGCGGGCAACGATCAGACTTTGACGGGATATCATGCCGCGACCTCCTGTGGCGTTTGTCGCTGATGCCTGGACATAGCATTCAGGTACAGCTGATGCAAATCCGGTTTCTGCATGGCAATTTGCTCCGGCTCAATCCGGCCAAGCAGTTGCTGCAGCACAGGTCCCACTTCAGCATCCCGCTGCAAGGTCAATAGCGCCTGCTCCGGTTGGGGCAGCTCCACCGTGGTCACCGCCTCTAAGCTGCGCAACCAATCAGCCGGCAAAGGTTCTTTGCTGCTTAGCTGGATTTGCACCTCCGGCTGCGCCTGCTGACGGATTTCGGCCAGGGTACCGGCCAGCACCACCTCGCCTTTGGCCATTAGCACCATGCGATCGGCCAGTTTTTCTACCATCGCCATCTGATGCGCACTTAATATCACTGTCATGCCGTTTTGTTTCAGTTGCTTGAGGAAATCGACCACTTTTTCCTGATTGATGGGGTCCAGTCCGGAGAAAGGCTCATCCAGAATGACCAAAGCTGGTTGATGCAGTACCGCGGCAATCAGCTGTACTTTTTGCTGATTGCCTTTGGACAACTGCTTTAAATCGTCGTGCCGACGCTCGGTTAGCTCGAATACCTCCAGCCAGTGATCCATCCGGCTCAGCGCTTCTGTTTTGCCAAGTCCATGCAATTGCGCCAAAAACAGCAGATTTTTTTCCACACTCTTATCACCATAAAGGCCACGGTCTTCCGGCAAATAGCCCAGCAAGCGCCGTGGTACATGATGAAAGGTTTGGTCCTGATAACACACTGAAATACTGCCGGTATCAGGCTTGGTCATTCCTACCAACATACGGATAATGGAGGATTTACCGGCTCCGTTCGGGCCGAGCAACGCGAAAATTTCGCCGCTTTGAATTTGGAAACTGACCTGATTGACCGCGGTCACCGTGGCGTACTGCTTGGTTACTGTCTCAACGTGAAGTTGCACTGTAAAGCTCCTTGCCTGACTACAAAACAGCACCAAGGCTAGCATTGCATCAGGCTAGAGCCCATCAAAAAAATGTTAGCAAATATAAAGGCCGGAAAAGATCAAAACTTGAAACATGTCTTAAAGATTTAATCCCGAAGCACCAGCTCAACACGGCGATTTTGCGCCCTGCCTGCTTCGTTCAGATTACTGGTTACAGGGCTAACCGGCCCTGCGCCAAATGGCAATAGCCTTGATGCTTGAATACCATGTTGCTGTATCAATGCTGACACCACGGTTTGAGCTCTTTGCTTACTCAGTTGCAGGTTGTAATCGAATGCGCCCTGATTATCGGTATGGCCAACCACATAGAAATTGGCATCAGGATGTTGCTTCAGGTAATCGCCTATCACTGCGACCACATCAGCTGAACTGGCTTGCAGCGTAGCTTTGTTGGTTTCGAATAAGATCCCCTCCAGTTCAACTTTTCCTTGTTGAGCAATGGCACGATGCATGCCCTCTGGATTGATCTGTATTTTATCGGTTACCAGCTCAGCCGCTTCGGCGATTTGTAGAATCACCAACACAGGCTCTGTTGCTGCTCGTTGAAACACAGTCAAACCAACATGGACTGCTTGTTGGTCAATCAACGCTTGCCCAGACCAATAACGGACGTCCTGTCGATGTTCATACACATTAAAAGTGCGAAAACGATTACGGTTGGCATGACTGATGGCAGCTCGTTCATGAATTCCGCCGGTAAATTGGCGGCCACATTGCATCGATTGACACTCAAACAAAGCGTTAAAACCTAACCGCTGCAAAGCTACCATGTAGTTTTGATAAACCTGAAGCACCGATACCGCCGGATCAGCTACCCGATAGTTGATAACAGTAGCTCGGCCAAAGACCTCTTTCACTTCAGGAATCCGATCAGCAGAGCTTTGTACTGGCATAGGCCCGATTGCCAGAAAAATAGAATCAAAGTCCCGCTGAAAATAAGAACGGATTTCAGAACCAGGATAACGGGATAATAGCGGGTGATCCTCCGCCCCTTCAATGTCCGCTATAGCTGGAATAGCAAGCAACATCGATCCTGCAACAAGCCATCGAAAACAACTAATCATGAATACATCCCTGTAAATATAAAAAATTAATGATAATAAATAGTAATTTATAAATCAACGGCTAAAGATTAAATGCAGCTGATTACTGTGCTCTTGTTTATCCTGCGCATCAAACGGCAGCACCAGATCGTCTTTGCCATTGCCGGTAAGATCCGTGATCAGAACCCGGCTGCTGTCACGCGGTACATCCAGCTCCAGCCGTTCACTGCGCCGGCTGAATAAACGGCCACTATCCGGGCTGTATAAACGCAAACGGCCACTTTCACCAACCAACAGATGTTTCTGACCACTGCCGGTTAAATCGGCCAGTTGAAACAACGGCAAATCAAAGCGTACATTGCTGATGCTCACATCCACCCGCGCCTGCTGGCGCAAATCAGCCCGGCTGCCATAACGCCCCTGCTCATTCATCAGAAAGAAATCCACATCCAGGTTGGCATTGCCGCGTAATAACACCCGTACTATGGTGCCCACCCCGATGTTGGTGTTGGGGATGTAAAAATCCTGCCGGCCATTGCCATTAAAATCACCAATCACCACATCAATCGGCACATTGTCGGTTTTTACCCGGGTATCCGGCTCGGCAGCAAAGGTCAGCCCCTGCTCACTCAGACGCCCAAAATGAATACGGTATTCAGTACTGCGATCCAGCGCATCGGCCAGTTGTTCCCGCTCCATCACCAGATCAGCAATGCCATCGCCGTTCATATCGCGCACATCAAACAACCGATCCAGTTGCTGTCCCTGATAGCTGCGGCCCGCATCGTTGCGCTGATCCAGGGTACGCTCTGTCGATAACGGCACCGGCCAGTCCAAGACTTTTGGCTCTGTGGCAAAGCTTCCATCTTCGGCCTGTTCAAACACCCAGAAACGCCCTTGCTCCACCACCAGCAAGTCTTTGCGGCCATTGCCATTGCTATCCACCACAAAAGGGCGCCGGGGCTGGTAATCCAACCGGTTACTTTGCCAGCTTTGGATGCGGCTTGGCAGCTGCAATTCATAGTGCCGGAAGCTGCCATCCGCGTTTTGGCGTAACAAATGCGAACTGGTAAAGTCCGGAATAAAAAAATCAGCCAGCTCGCTCCCCAAATCCAGCGTAAAAGTGCGCTGGCGCAACCGCACCGGGTCCAGCACCCGATGCACGGAAGATACCGTCAGCAGTGGCTGATACTCCCCATCGGGCAGGCTCATACGGTACAAACCATCGGTGCCCCAAAACACCAGCTGCGGCAGCTCGAAGCCCGCCAGTTGAGCTTTGCTGAAAAACTGGGCCGTTTCTGGGATGGGTAAGGTACTGACGCTGTAGTTCTCGGTATCGACCAGACTCAGCCAGCGCTGATACTGATTAAACCCCGATACCAGCAAATAAGGCTGCTCTGGCATTTTAAGCAAACTGCCATTAGCCGGGTGCTCCAGTTGCAGCTGCACCCGCTCCAGCGTCAGCTCATCTGCCTGAAGCACACCAACACTCAGCATGCCGGTCAGCAGTAAGGCGCTTATTTTTTGTTTGATCATGAAGTTAGCATCCAGCCGTTCAGGGATTCAGCATCAAAGGTAGCATGCAGCCTAAAAAGAGCACAATGAATTACAACTGAACAACAGAACGAAAAACGCCGGGTGATGGATCACCCGGCGTGGCAGGATAGCTTGTACGCCTGAGGTTTAACGGGCGTTGGTGCTCTCAAAGATTTTATCGGCAGAAGCCGCAACAAAGCCGGTATACAACATGCCTGGCGCCACTTCGTAGCGACAGGCAAATTCGTAGAAACAGCTTGGAATGGTGGCCGGGCCATCGCTGAACTGCAGGGTAATCAGATCAGCCAGGGTGGAGGATTGCTCCAGCAACACTTCTTTGCTGCCTTTGATTTCGCCGCCAGAAGTATTCAGCAGGAAGCCACCGTCTTTCAGTGCCTGATTGACCTGCTCCAGCGTCTCAAAATTTTCCAGCGCATTAACACTGACGGTAAAGTGGTTGGCACGGAAGCCCCAGGCAGCCATCCAGGCCGCGTACTCGCTTTCTGCCAGCAGTGCTTCGTAGGTGGCATGATCCATTGACCAATGGGTACCGGAGTACAGGAAGTTATCGGCAGTCACCGCATCGTCCGGGATCTGGGCAACCAGCTCACCGACTATCTGCTGCAACTGCTCAGAGCACTGCTCCAGCAACAACTCAGAGATAAAGACCTTTGGCTGATTGCGATCCGGATGCTCAAAATGCTTGGCATACAGCTTTTTCGCTGCAAAATGGTACTCACCACACTCTTCGTAGCCCACCGCTTTGAAATGCGCGGCCAGCTTTTCCAACCCGATTTTTTCCAGGTTGAAAGTACGTAAGGCGATGTGGTCATTGATGATGTCCGCTTGCTGAGAGCTTCCCAGCAACTGGTGGACACGCTTGGCAGAAGGCGTTACTTCCAGGTAGTTCTGCCACAGATTTTCAAACAGCTCATTGACGTTGCTATGCATGACGCTCACCTTACTTCTTAACTTCCAGGATGCCCCAGCGGGGCAGCTAGTATAACAAATTTGATTTCAATCAATACCGGCTTAACGACGGCCTTTTTCCAGCACAATAAAGCGGGCCAGCTCGCCATCGCACAGTTGCAGTGCATCGGCCAGTTCCGGCTGGATCAACAACAGGCCCTGATGCTCATCAAAACGGGCCTGGTCGCTGAAGCTGGCACGAAAGCCCTGGGTCTCCGTGTTGCTGACTGCCAACATCTGGCCAGGCTCAACTTTGGGGACCACCCGTACCGGCACCTTCAGGCTGCTGGCTACGGAGTGGATCTGACCAAGACGGGCTTCGATGGTGGGGCCGGCATCGAATAAATCGACATAGCCACGATGGATAAAGCCTTCTTGCTGCAACATTTTCAGTGCCGGCCTGGTGTGCTCATGTACCTGGCCTATCACTTGCTGTGCTTCTTCCGGTAACAAGCCCACATAAATCGGATGACGCGGCATCAGCTCAGCAATAAACGCCTTTTTACCGATCCCAATCAGATGATCAGCGGCCGGAAAATCGATGGTTAAAAACAGCTTTTGCAACCAGCCCCAAAATGGCGGCTGACCATTGCCGTTCGAAACACCACGCATTTCGGCAATCACTGTCTCGGCAAAGCGCTGCGGATGCTCGGCCATAAACAAAAAGCGTACCTTGGATAAAAAGCGCCCGGTATAGCCGGTGCGGTAGCTCTGGCGCAAAAACAGCGTGCAGATCTCCGAGGCACCGGTGTAGTCGTTGCAAAGCGTCAGCGTTTTCAGCTGATTTAACACATTCAGCTCGGCCGAGTGGTGCATCACCCTATTCTGCTGAAAGTGATACAGTGGCGTCTCCAGCCCCACCGCCGCTTCAATACCGGTGGTACCGACAATATCGCCCGATGCAGTATCTTCCAGTACAAACAAATAGCCCTGCTGGCCTGGTTGCTCGACACTCTGCGCAAAACTGCTTTCAGAGTGGGCAATTTTTTGCTGCAGTCGACCATCGTTGACCGGCAAGGAAGTAAAACCCGGGCCGGACTCTTCTGCGATCTGACGCAGCGCAGCAAAGTCACTGCTTTGAATAGGGCGAATAACCAGCATCCGTTGTTAACCCTGTACGATTTTGGCAACCGCACGCTCAAAGCGGGCCAGGCCTTCGCGGATATCCGCATCCGGGATCACCAGCGATGGCGTAAAGCGCACCACATTGGCTCCGGCCACCAGCGCCATCAGGCCTTCTTCGGCAGCCGCGACCATAAAATCACGCGCTTTGCCGGCATAATCGGCGTTCAGCACTGCGCCCAGCAGCAAGCCCTGGCCGCGAATGGTAGCGAACACCTGGTATTTTTCATTGATCTGAGACAAACCATCACGAAACAGCTGCTCTTTGGCTTTTACGCCAGCCAACACTTCCGGCTGATTGACGGTGTTCAGTGCCGCCAGCGCCACAGCGCAAGCCAAAGGGTTGCCGCCATAAGTAGAGCCGTGAGTACCGACCACCAGATGCTTGGCGATGGCGGTGGTGGTGAGCATAGCGCCAACCGGGAAGCCGCCCCCCAGGGCCTTGGCTGTGGTTAGAATATCCGGCGTCACACCTAAACCCATATAGGCATAGAGCTCACCGGTACGGCCGACACCAGTTTGCACTTCATCAAAAATCAGCAAGGCCTTGTGCTGATCGCACAGCGCCCGTACCTGCTGCATAAATTCAACATCAGCTGGCACTACGCCTCCCTCGCCTTGCAGTGGCTCAACCATCACGGCACAGGTGCGATCAGAAATCAGCGCTTTTAAGCTGTCGATGTTGTTGAATTCCGCATGCTCGATGGCTTCCGGTTTCGGGCCAAAGCCATCGGAATAGGCTGGCTGCCCGCCCACAGTCACCGTAAAGAACGTACGGCCATGGAAACCTTGTTTAAAGGCGATAATTTGGTTCTTCTCGTCACCATGGTTGTCTTTGGCAACACGGCGCGCCAGTTTCAGTGCCGCCTCATTGGCTTCAGCACCCGAATTGGCAAAGTAGACTTTCTCCGCAAAAGTCGCATCGACCAGGGCTTTGGCCAGCAACAAGGCTGGCTCGTTGGTCAGCACATTGGATAAATGCCACAGCTTTTCACCCTGTTCTTTTAGCGCTGATACCAGGGCCGGATGGCAGTGGCCCAGACAGTTCACCGCGATGCCGCCGGCAAAGTCGATGTATTCCTTGCCTTGCTGATCCCAAACGCGCGAGCCGGCACCTTTGACCGGGATCATCTGAGCCGGCGCATAGTTGGGTACCATCACCTCATCGAAAAGAGCTCTGTTTACTTGCTGCATGGGAAACCTCATGTCGTTATTCGTCCGGTTAAGAACCGGATTGGCAGAGAGCCGGAAAATGTAGTCACAGTCTAATCGCCATAGCTGCCATTTTGCAGTATCATTCTGTACAAAATCACCGATTATTCGGACAATTTGATTGATTAAGGTGTCAAAATGATAAGCCCTGAAGATGAACAACTGCTGGCAATTCTGCGCACCAATGGCCGGGCCAGCGTGTCGGATCTGGCGCGGGCCCTTAGTGTATCGCGCACCACCATCCAGAACCGGCTGCAACGCCTGGAGCAGCAAGGCGTGATCCAGGGCTATACGGTGGAGCTGGGTAGTCGCTTTCTCAGTGAACAGGTATCTGCCCATGTGTCGATTAAGGTGCGGCAAAAGCTGACTGCCCGCACCAATCTGGAATTAAAACACATGCCACAGGTATCGGCGCTGTATGCTATCAGCGGTGAGTACGATTTGATTGCCATCGTGCAGGCGCAAAATACCGAGCAGCTGAGCCATATTCTGGACGATATCGGCAATCTGGAAGGGGTGGAAAGGACCAACTCCTCGGTGATCCTGGAAACCAAATTTAAGCGCTAGGGCTCGCCCTAGAGCTTTTTCTGCCAGAACACCGCCTGCCCCATGGCAGGATCGAGTTCGTAGCCGGCAAAACCGAATTTCTGGTAGCTGGCTTTGGCGATGGTATTGCCTTCCAGCACTTCCAGCGTCAGTTTGCAGCAGTGGCGGGCGCGGGCCAGTTGCTCCACTGCCTGCAATAATGCGGTACTCAGCCCCTGCCCCCGATAGGCAGGCAGCACAGCAATGTCGTGAATATTCATAATGGGCCTTGCTGCAAAGGTGGAAAAGTTTTCCACGCAATTCACCAGGCCGGCAGGGACACCATCGACATAGGCAATAAAACTAAAGGTATCGCTGCGCTCTGCCAACCGCTTGGCAAGATGGGCCTGAACTTCCTCCGACAGAGGCTCACCGCCCCCCATCGGGTCCAGCGCATACTGGTTCAGCAAATACACCAGTTGCTGCGCCTGGTCTGGATCCCGGTAGTTGACTGCTTTTACATCGATCATAGCTTTCCTAGTAATTGATAATCGTCAGAATGCCCAACAGCATAAAAATGGCGCAGGCGGCACGACGGGCCCAATCCAGCGAGATTTTTTCCATCAGCCAGCTACCGGCATACACCACAGGCACATTGGCAGCCAGCATACCAAAGGTGGTGCCCCAGATCACCATCCAGATAGCATCCTCAAAAGTCGCGGCCAGGATCACGGTGGCAATTTGGGTTTTATCACCAATTTCCGCTAAAAAGAACAAAATGCAGCTGGCCATAAAGGCACCGAATTTCAGCACACCGGTATCCTCGCTGTCGTCTTTATCCGGGATCAGCAGCCAGAGTGCGACCAGAATAAAGGAGCCACCCAGCAACCAGCCCTGCCAGCCTGCCGGAATAAACTGCGCCACCCAGACACCCAGCCAGGCCGAAGCCGCGTGATTTAATAAGGTAGCCACCAGAATACCGGCGATAATGGCTAATTTGGAGCGAAAACGAGCTGCCAGGAACAAGGAAAGAAGCTGGGTTTTATCGCCAATTTCGGCAATAGCCACTGCAGTGAACGAAGCAAGAAAAGCATCCATCAAAACTACTCAGCGGGAACATCAACCAAAGACATACGACAGACTCCCGCTATGGGTCTGTGGCATGTCTCAGGTCTCATCAGTCTGCAGCAAAGCTGCAAATGTTGTTGCCATATGCAATGAGGCACAAGGATGTTGACAACAACGCCAGTCTGGCCGATTACTCCCCCAAGCGCGGCGGCATTTTAGCCCGTTGAAAAGACAGATGCAAGCCTCGCTTTTACTGGATTAAGCACAGGTTCAGTTGTAGTCTGTTAGCATAAATTGTGGGCGAGAACTAAACCATTCTTGCTTGTGTCTCATAAAGTAAGCTAATGAATGCGTTGCAGGAGTTGATTATGTCCAATTATGTAAAAGCTACTCAGGCAGTCTCTGAGCAAAAATCACAGCTTCGTCTGCTTGTTTCGACTTTTTGTCTATTGCTGGCTGTTGTGGTCTTGGCTGGTTGTGCCAGCAAGCCTGAGCCACGCATAGACTATGCCCGTGACGTAAACTTTAGTCAGTATCAGACGTTTGGTTTTTTCACCAATCCGGACACCAATACCGAAGAGTACCAGAGCCTGCTGACCGATCACTTCAAATCAGCACTGCGCCGTGAAATGGAAGCGTTGGGCTACCGTTATCAGCCGGACAACGCTCAGTTACTGCTGAACTTTGCGTCGATGACTGAAGATAAAACCGATATCCGCACCAGCCCGTTCCGCGCCAACGTCGGCTTTGGTCGCTTTGGTCATCGCTCAGCCTGGCATTTAGGCTTCCCAATTTATCAGTCCGATATTGAAACCGTGCACTACAAGCAAGGCACCGTGCGGGTCGATTTAGTGGATGCGGCGCAGAATCGTTTGATTTGGCAAGGCGTACAGGAAGGCCGCTTAACCCGTGAAGCACTGAGAAATCCAAAGCAAGCAGTCGATGAGACAGTCGCACTGATTTTTCAACGTTTCCCTACCCGGCAATAATCGTATTGCCCCATGCATAAGCAGCCTGCGGGCTGCTTTTTTGTGGCATAAAAAAACCGGCCCTTAGAGGGGCCGGAAAGGTTAGCACTAGGAGGAACAAACACCCCTCTTTCGACAGGCTGTGTTAGTATGCGTGACCTAAATGACAACTTAATGACGATGCCAGTCCTTTGCTGAACTTTCGCCACCCTAAACAAAAACAGGTGCTGCTGATCGCCTTGCCAATGATCGCATCCAACCTCACCATTCCCTTGCTCTCTTTGGTAGATACAGCCGTGGTCGGCCACCTGGAGCATGCCTGGTATTTAGGGGGCGTGGCGCTTGGCAGTAGCCTGATTAGCTTACTGTTTTTACTGCTGGGCTTTTTACGCATGAGCACCACTGGGCTGACCGCCCAGGCGTTTGGTGCCAGGGACAACCATGCACTGCGCGGCACTTTACTGCAAGCCGGGTTAATCGCTCTTGGGCTGGCTTTTTTGCTGTTGCTATTGCACCCGTTGGTGATGCCTTTGGTACAGCTGTTCAGCCAGGCCAGTAGCGAGGTCCTGCAGCAAGCTGGTATTTATTTTCAGGTCCGTATCTGGAGCGCACCGGCTGCCCTGTTGAATATGGTGCTGCTTGGCTGGTTTCTTGGCCTGCACAATGCCCGTTACCCCATGTGGTTGCTGCTGCTCAATCAAAGCCTGAACATAGTGCTGGATTTGCTGTTTGTGCTGGGTTTTGGCTGGAAGGTCGCAGGGGTTGCCGCCGCTTCGGTGATGGCTGATTACACTACCTTGCTGGTGGGACTGCTGCTGGTACGGCGGCTTTGGCAGCAGCGTCAACTTGCCCCTTTAACGCTCGGCCAACTTGGCCGGTTAACCGGTTATGGCCGCTTGTTTGCGCTTAACCGCGATATCTTTATTCGCAGCCTTTGCCTGCAAGGGGTGTTTGTTTTTATCGCTTTTCGTGGTGCAAGTTATGGCGATGCTATTGTGGCCGCCAATGCTGTTCTGATTACTTTTCTGATGCTGGTCTCCTATGCACTGGATGGTTTTGCTTATGCCGCAGAAGCTTGTACCGGCAAAGCCGTGGGCGCCAAAGACAGCAGTGAGTTGCAGCAGTTGTTCATCATTATGGCTGGTTGGGGCCTGGTGCTAGGCATAGTTTTCAGCCTGCTGTTTTGGTTGGGCGGCACAACGATGATTGGCCTACTGACCTCCATTACTGAAGTACAAAAAAACGCGGCGCACTTTCTGCCCTGGTTAACCGCCCTGCCCCTGATTGCGGTCTGGAGCTATTTACTGGATGGTATCTACATTGGTGCCACTAAGGCCAAAGCCATGCGCAACAGCATGTTACTGTCCTTCGCTGGATTTGTGCTGTGTTATGCATTGCTGCAAAGGCTGGATAACCATGCACTCTGGTTGGCCCTGTCCGTCTTTATGCTGCTGCGCGGTTTAACCCTGGGTTGGCCTTTGTACCGCCGGGGCGGCGATTATTTACTGAAAAACTAAAAAAGATAAAAAACCACTCAAGTTGTGCAATTTTCAGCCGACAACCTGGATAGGCTATACTTCGTCCAGAACCAACTGAGGTACTTACTTATGGCGATTGCACCTATTCCCCCGAAGGCTGCCGAGGCAAGCAGTAAGCAGGAGACTGCTCCCAAATCCGAGCTGGATAAAGCGACTGCCGATCGTGCTGCCAAAGAAACTGCCAAAAATGCCCAGAATGCGGCCATTTTGGCAGCCAATGAGCAGGTAAGCTTAAAAGCCAACAGTGAAAGCCTGCGCTTGTTGTACAAAACCGCGCTGGAGGCCATCAACAAAGAGCTGGAGCCGGTGCTGGGTGAAAACGCAGCGCAAAAAACCTACGACTCCGGCATTGATGTCTCCCCCGAGGCAACCGCTGAACGGATTGTCAGTTTTGCCACCAAATTCTTTGGTCGATACGAAAAAATGACACCGGATATGGATGAGCAAGAGCGGCTGGATAGTTTTCTGAACATTATTGGCGGTGCCATTGATCAGGGTTTTAGCGAAGCCAAAGACATTCTGAAAGGTCTGAATGTGTATGAAGGTGAGGTTGAGCGCAACGTCGATGCTACCTACGATTATGTGCTAAAGGGCCTGGCGCAATTCCGGGAGCGGATGGAAGAGCTGATGCAGAAAAAACCAACTGAACAATAAGCTGGCACCCAGCAATAAAAAAACCGGGCATGCAATAGCCCGGTTTTTTTTTTGGATTAAGCGAACTGATTACAAATTGTCTTCAAACAACTTAAAGATACGACGGTATTGATCCAACCAGCTGCTGGGCTGCACATAACCGTGATCCTCGACCGGATAAATCGCCGTTTCAAAATGCGGGATTTCCAGCTCGATAAAGCGCTGCACCAACCGCACCACATCCTGGAAAAACACATTGCGATCCACCATAGGAGCGCTGATCAAAAGCGGGTAGCGTAAACCTTCGGCAAAATAGATCGGCGAGCTGCGCTCGTAGGCAATAGGGTCAATATCCGGCGTATTGAGGATATTGCTGGTATAGGGGTGATTGTAATAGGCCCAGTCACTAACTGGCCGCAGGGCGGCGCCGGCTTTAAACAGCTCTGGTTCATTAAACATGGCCATAAAGGTCATGAAACCACCGTAGGAGCCTCCGTAGGTACCAACCCGGTTGCGATCGACATGGACGTTTTCTACCATCCAGTTCACACCATCAACCAGATCTTCTACTTCCGGCGTGCCCATCCGACGGTAAATGGCAGTACGCCAGTCACGGCCATAGCCTTTCGATGCCCGGTAATCCATATCCAGTACCACATAACCATGTTGCACCAACAAGTTGTGGAACAGGAACTCACGGAAATACACCGACCAGCCCAGATCGCTGTTTTGCAGATAACCGGCGCCATGATTGAAGATTACCGCACGACGAGGCTCCCCTTCCAGATGATTCTCCGGTAAATACAGCTTGGAGTAGATAGGTGCTGCCTGATGGCTGGATGGCACCGGCACAATTTTTGGAGCCTGTAATGGCAGGGCTTTAAAGGCATCGGAAATGGTATAGGTTAAGCGCTGCACTTCGGTAGCTGGCTCTGCGCTGGTCACATACAGCTCGTGTGGCTGCAGGTTATTGGAATAGCGCAGCAATAAGCGGCTTTGATCCGGTGAGAGCTGGAAATCAACCGCCCCCGGCAAATTGGTGACTTGCTGCAGTTGATTATTGCTCAGCTGAACTCGAAACACATCGTACTGACCCGGATGGTTGCGGTTGCCTTTGAAATAGATAAAACGGCCATCACGGGTTAATAACGGATTGGCGACTTCAAAGCTGCCTTCGGTGAGCTTTTGTGCCCGACGCTGATTCAGTGCCTTGGTATACAGATGCGAGTAACCACTCTCTTCCGACAAATAATACAAGGTATCGCCAGCCGGTAACCAGCCAAAATCATTAAAGGCGTAATTGACCCAGGCACTGTCGTGCAGCCGGTGCTGTGGCACCAGCCGCTTATTGGCAAAGTCCACCGTAGCCAGCCAGCGATCTTTGTTATCGAAGGCTTTTAGCATCACGGCCACCTGAGTACCTTGCTCATTCCAGCGCATGGCACTTTGTGTCCAGTACCAGTCGGTCATCAGGCCAATATCGCGGATTACTTTTTCACTGCGATAGCGCTCGCCACGAGCACGGGCATTTTCTGTTTTCACCTCTTTGAGCACATCTTCATTGTAGCCAGGCAGGCTGGTGTAACTTAGAGTGTGCTGACTGCCATCACTCAGATCGACCAGTATCAACTGTTGCGGCAAAGGTTTGAAGTCATGCACCCGGCGCCGCACCGACTCGGCAATGATGTCACCGCTTGGTGTAATGTAGTTCGGCATAATGTCACGGTCACTGCTGCTTTGTTGATCGCGAATTGCAACTAGCAGAAAATTCCCCTGTGGCGACAGACTGGCATCGACAATATGCTTATCTTTCCCGACATAGATACTCTGTGGCGGCATCGCAGGGTTGTGCTGCTTTAACTCCTGCTCCTGTTGATGACGCTCGGAACGATTGCGCTGCTGCAAAGCAACGAACTCCAGCAGTTTGTGCTGCTCCTGGGCCAAATAACTCTGTGGTACGCTGGGAGCTTTGGGCGCATCTTCAGTACGGATACTGAACAATTGCTCAGTCAGACCTGTGGTGGTATCCACCGCAAAGTACTGCCAGCCACTGCGATAAGCCAGCCGGCCATCAGTCAGAAACTGCAGATGGCTTTGCCGCTCCTGATTACGGGTCAGCTGACGAACAGTGTCGCTTTGGCTGTCTCTGACAAAGATATTGCCTTGAAAGGTATAGGCCTGCAGCTGACCATCACTGGAAAAAACCGCATCCGCAGCGCCCATTTGATGCAACTCAGCCACAGACACCAGGCTACCATTATCCCGATTGCTTTCGGTCACTGGCCGCTTGTACCAATCACGGATCTCACTACCCTCGCGCTTGCGTTGGTAGTAAATGAATTGGCTGTCAGCGGACCAAAACTCATTTTCCGGTTGGCGCCCCAGCCAATCGGGATCTGCCATGATTTGCTCCATGGTCAGCCGGATGCTGGGATCTGTTGCATAGACCTGCTCCAACTGAATGGTGTCAATTTGATGGGTCAGGGGTTCGCTTTTAGCCTGCACATACAAGGGAGCCATACAGGCACCTGTCAGTGCAACCGCTAATACAGAGGTTGTCAGAAGTTTCATAGAGGCACTTTTATGATGATGGTTATGGTTGTTGGAATATCTCCATTTATACAAAGGCTAAGCTAAGGATGCAAGTAAAGCGGGTTCAAGCGGGGCAGAAACAAGATTAATGCCCATCCAGCCCTGTGTTAGCCAGGTGGGCATTTGTAACAGAATTATAGCTATCAGGCAGCCAGCTGTTGGCTTAGCTCGGAAATACGCTGCTCGGCTTTTTGCAGTGCGGCTTTCGCGGCTTCCTCACCCATATTCAGACCTTCAGCATAAATGAAGTGCTGCTCAGTCAAGCCAATAAAGTTGAAGAACTGCTGCAAAAACGGTGTCTGGCTGTCGGCACCAGTGCCTTGATAGATACCGCCACGGGTTGCAAATACCACCACAGGTTTATCGACCAGCAAGCCAACCGGACCTTGCTCGGTGTACTTAAAGGTAACACCAGCACGAGCTACCCGGTCGAACAAGGCTTTTAACTGACTTGGTACCCCGAAATTGTACATCGGCACACCCAACACGATGGCATCAGCTTGTTGAATGCGGGCAATCAAGTCATCCGAGTGACGGGCCAGCGCGGCCTGCTCAAACGAACGTTCCGCTTCTGGTGTCATCCAGGCTGCAATTTCGTTCATTTCTAAATGTGGTAGCGGCTGATTGGCCAGATCAATACGATCCAGCTGGACATCGGTCGGCAACTTAGCCAGAAACTGGTCAATAAGCTGGCTCGACTTGCCGGCTTTGCCGCTGATGGAACTTTCAATGACTAATACTGTTTTCATAATGATGTCTCCTGCTGGTTAATGTCGCCATAATACGCCAATAAAACAGAATAAAAATCAGAAAATATCGCAGTCATCTTTCGATAAAATAAATTGAATCCAGTTGGAAGTTGTCGACGTATAAGGTGGTGTTCTGTCCACTGGCAACTTTTGCACAATTAGGAAAGACGAATGATGTTGAATTTAGCATCCACTCAGAGGCATGATGGCAGCAGATTTTCACAACGTGAGCCCGGAATGTCGACGAATGATGAAAACAACCCAGAGATCCGCACCGGTCAATGGGAGGATGCACTGAGTTTTGTCGCAGTTCATCAGGATAAAGCAGCTTATTCAGAGTTGTTCAGCTACTTTGCCCCACGGCTGAAAGCTTTTGGCATGAAGATGTTTGGCAATGAGCAACAAGCACTGGAAATGGTGCAAGATACCATGCTGAATGTATGGCGTAAGGCTCGATTGTTTGATCCAAGCCGGGGCTGTGCATCCACCTGGATTTTTACCATTGCCCGTAATGTTCGCTTTGATATGCTTCGCAAAAAACAAAGCCGAAAAGACGACATCAGTGCCGACGACTTGTGGTACGACGGTAATTATCCTGAGCAGGAAGACTCAGGCAGTCATCAATGGGATACCGTTTTGATGACAGAAAAATTGGCACCACACTTTGAACGCTTGCCTGAAGCTCAGCGTTTAGTGATGGTAAAAGTGTATTTAGAAGAAAAGTCGCATCAGGAAGTTTCGGATGAACTGGCCATCCCGCTTGGAACAGTAAAATCGCGAATTCGGCTGGCACTTGATCGTTTGAGAGAGGCACTCGATGACACACGCAGTTAAATATCATCCGGGCATTCCGCTTCTGGAACAATATGTGGAAGGCACCCTGGAAGCCGATGTCGCTTTAGCAGTATCCGCCCACATAGATTTATGCCCGCATTGCCAGCAACTATGCATGGATTTGTCGGCCGAACAAGGTCTGATGTTGGAAAAAACAGTTCCTGTTGCCGAAACAGTGATCAGCGATATGGATCGCATGCTGGCAGAGATTATGGCGCAGCCTCAGTTGGATGGGTGCAGTAAAAACATGCCGGCGCAAGGACCTGTTCAGGTGCAATTGAAAGAGAAAACCTTTACGGTTCCGCGTGCTTTGGCCCGGCTGGTAGAGCAGCAAACCAAATGGACCCAGCTAGGCAGCATTGCAACCACCAAACTACCAGCTGGTGATAAACGCCATGTATCTTTATTGTATATCGACAAAGATACTGCCATACCGCAGCATACCCACAAAGGGTTGGAGATTACGCTGGTGTTAAGTGGCCGTATTGTGGATGAACAGGGCAGTTATGGTGTGGGCGACATTTTGATCAATACGCCTGACGACACTCATACACCGCGCACGTTGCCGGATGAAGATTGCTTGTGTTTATCGGTGTTAAGCGCACCACTGCAATTTAATAAAGGCATTACCCGGTTACTGAACCCGTTGCAGCACTTGTTTTACTAATCAACACCCAACCTTATGGGCCAGCAATAGCTGGCCTTTTTTTCAACTGATAAGCGCCATGCCCCCTTTTAAATTGTACAGCTGCCGAAAACCTAATCGGGCCAGTACCTGACATGCCACCAGACTACGGTTACCGGTGCGACAGACCATCAGCAAGGGCGTATCCAGCTGCCAATCCGCATGGCTTAACAAATGACATAACTTGGACAAGGGCACTTCCCTGACAGTACAGTCAGCCGGCAAGTATGGCGCTAAAGCACCTGCGCTTTGCTCATGCGGCTCGCGCACATCGATCACCTGCAGCTGGGGCTGTAAACACATGAACCGTTCCAACTGCTCTGGGGCTATGGTTGCTTTGGCATCGGTTGGCATCACCTCGACCAAACCGCAATAATACTGCTCCAACGCTTGCAATTGACAGGCTTGCGCATTGGCAGCTTGTTGCCAGTCATCGCTCACTAGCTCACCCTGCAACAAAGATCGTAGCAATGGTTGTTCATCACAGGCGATAGCCAGGGTCGTAAAAAAGCGTTGGGCGTAATCATGACTGGACAGCAATAACGTATCTGGCTGAATATGCTGTTGCAAACGCTGTAGACTAAGTTGCAACGCTTTCGCATCGCCACCAGCCAAATCCGTTCTCCCTATCCCGCCTGGCAGCAACAAGTCACCGACAAACGCAGCCCTGAGCGCACTCTGCTGATACAGCAGGTAGCTGCTGGCACCGGGGCAGTGTCCAGGCGTGTCCAGACGTCTTAGCTGGTACTGGCCACAGTTGAGCGTATCGGTATCTGTTGGCCAGCCAAGCGCATCTGTAGACTGGCGGCAGTTCAGCTGCAATAAGGTGCAAAGCTCCGTGCGGGCTGAAGCATGGTCCGGATGCTGATGGGTATCCAGCACCGCTTTCAGCTGCAATTGCTGGCCCTGTATCATCGCATGCAAACGTCCTAGCAGTGGCAGTGCAGCATCAATGACGACGGCAGCCCTGGTCTCAGGGCAGACCAGCAGGTAGCTGCACAAGCCTTCATGCTTTAGTTGCGTTAAGCCCTTGGTATGCCACTCCAACGTAGGAGTAGCGTCCGTCAGCACCAAGCAATGTTTTTGCACTACTGCAGCCAGTTCCTCAATGCGCTGACAGGCTTGCTGACACTCGGCCGGTGTCATGGCCGGGCCAAAAGATAACCGGATGGAGCCTTGCGAGCGCCAGGCTTCCAATCCCATCGCATCCAGCACAAAGCTGCTGGGGACTTTTGAGCTGCAGGCAGAGCCCGAACTAACCCGAATGCCGGCGGCATCAAACAGGTCCATAATGTCTTTGCTGTAAAATCCCGGTACCGAAAAGTTCAGGGTGGTTGGCACGCAATAAGGTGCATCGCTGTTGAGCACCAGCTCGGGAAATACCCTTCGCAACGCCGCCAGTAAATCTGCCCGAAAGTGCCAAAGCTGCTCCACAGGCTGAAATACCGAACCTTCAGTTTTTAGCAGCTCACTAAAAATGGCATGCAAAGCGGCAACACCGGGCAGGTTTTCGGTGCCGGAGCGTAAACCGCTTTCCTGACCACCGCCAACCACCAGCGGTTGAAAACTGGTGCCCGGACGAACATACATAAAACCAATCCCTTTGGGGGCATAGAGTTTGTGGCCACTAAAGGGGGCATAGTCAATGCTGGTCTCTTGTAAACTCAGCTGCATTTTCCCAAGCGCCTGCACACAATCGACCAACCAGGGAATATCGGCCCGCACAGCACGTATGCATTGCTCCAACGCCGTTAAATCCTGCTGCACACCGGTTTCATTATTGGCTGCCATGGTACAGATCACTGCAGCTTTGGGCAGATGGCGGCGAATAAAATCCAGATCCAGCAGGCCATGCTGATCAACTGGTATAGCGCACAAGGTCGCATTCAGCCCAAGCAGTTGATTCCAGTGCTGCAAACTTTGAGGAATCGCTTTGTGCTCAGTGGCGCCATACAGCAAGAGCGTATCTGGCCCGGTATGGCCCTCAGTTTTAGCCTTGCTTAGTGCTGACAACACGGCCGCCTGAATACCTTCGGTAGCACCTGAGGTGAAAATGATATCGCCAGCACCGGCTCCAACCAGGGTACGCGCCAGCTGACGGGTGGCTTCGAGCTCCACCTTGGCTTTAATGCCGGTAGCATGGGTGCTGCTCGGGTTACCAAAGCATTGCATCATATGATGCTGCACCGCCGCGGCTGCGCAAGGCAGCACCGGCGTGGTGGCATTGTTGTCGAGGTAAATTTCAGCACGGTGTGCAGCTAAAAGTGGTTTCATAACGGCTCAGCATATAACAAAAAAGAATATGATATTCCTTTTCATAATACGTGGCTTTTATTCAATCGACAAGGCTTGCGGGGGTGAGACAGCTAATAAAAAAGCGAGCTTTTCGGCTCGCTTTGATATCAGAAAAACTCATCGAGATAAGAGTCGTCGTATTCTTCTTGCTCAGGAGGATTGCCGTCGTGAATTTCGAACAACCGGTTTTGCAAATAGGCTTCGCGCACAAAGGCATAAGGATCGAACGAGTCTTCCAGCAAGTGCTCCATCGACATGGCTTTTTCGCGTTGTGTCAGGCCTGTCAGTACATAGCGGGTAATCGTCAGTGGGGTATTAAACAAACCAAGGGGAGAGTAGAAGGCATCCACCAAATCACCACCGGTATCCCGGATGGTTGAAGGACCGCGCGCTGGTATCATCAAAAAAGAGCCCTCACCTACCCCCCAGACAGCCAGGGTTTGACCAAAGTCTTCCCGCCGCTCGTTCAAGCCAATTTTGGTGGCAACATCAAACAGGCCAAACACGCCTATGGTGCTATTGACCAAAAAGCGACCGGCGCTCACTGCCATGCTGGCAGGCTTGGCCTGCAGGGCAGCATTGACGAAACTATCGGGCTCGCGCAAATTGCTCAAAAAGTTATCCACACCACGCCGGGCCGGTGTCGGAACCACAGCCATGTAACCAACGGTAGCCGGTCGTAGCAAATTTGGATCGAGAATCTCATAGTTCAGCTCCCACATGGCACGGTTAAAACCTTCCAGTGAGTCGCGTGGATCCTTCTCAACCACTTGCTCATTCGGCGCACTGGCGCAAGCAAGTAAGCCAAAAGCCAAACAACACACGGTAGCCAGCTTAAAAAAATGCTTTGTGTTCAAGATCCTTCCTCTTTGCTTCATCTGATGAACCATTAGTCGGCTTTCAACCGCAGCGATACCTGAACTTTGCCATCACTGAATAATTGCGGTGCCGACACCACTTCAAAACTGCCTTGCCGGTCGTCTACTGAACCACTGGGTGAAAAACGGGCCACCACTTCCACATCCTCGATACTGGCTAATGTCCAGCCTGGCTGCATGGCCATGTCTTCGGTCAGCATCAGCTGCAGCTCACCGGCAGGAACCGGAATCCGCTGGGCTGCAACCGGTAGGGCCGGACCATCAGGTTGGCGAACAAACACAAACACACTGGCATCCGGATGCTGTTGGCGTAGAGCCGGATCGACCTCCAGCGTTAACAACACCAGACGCTCTTGCCGTGCACTCACTTCATGTCCTAGTTCTTGCAGCTTTTGTAGCACCACAGCATAACGCGGGTCACTCGTTGGCAGCCGGTCAAGCAAAATGCTCCAGGCGGCGGCAGCTTCCGTCATATCGCCTTTTTCGTAAGCGACATAGGCCAATAACGATAAGGCATCCAGATTATCCGGCTCAGCGGTTAATGCTCTTGCCAGAGCACGACCTGCTTTGGCCAGCTTGTCGTCACCACCGACTACTAACAGTGCCTGGCTGTAGCTGATAAGCAGTGCCGGTCGGTTGGGCGTCATCTGCAAAGCTTTTTCAAACGCATCGATGGCATCCATCATAAAACCTTGCGACAACCAGATCCGCCCTAACAAGAACCAGGCTGCAGCATCATCACCATCGCGTGCTAATTTGGTACGCAGTGCCAAACCAAAACGCGCCAGCTCCTGCTCACTCAGGGGTTCGCCACGATCCAGCAAAGCCCGCTCACCGTACTCGGGTAACTTTTGCTGCGCCAATTGCCAGTCAGCAAGCTCACGGTAATGGCCATTCCAGCTGTAAATGCCACCTACCAGCAACAGTACAGCTACGGTCAGCCCCCCGTACCAGCGCCAGCTGCTTTGGGATGCTTTTAACTGCACTGCTTTGGCTTCCTGCTCCAAAAACTGCTGTTTCAGTTCATTGGCAGCACTGTCAAAGTCCTGCTCAGCCAGCTCACCGGCATCGCGTGCAGCAGCCAGTAAATCCATGCGCTCGGCAAACAACTGCGCCGGGGTTTGCTGCTCTCCAGCTCTGGCACTTCGCGGCCAGGCCATAAATACCACACTCAGGGCCAGCATCAACAGGGCCCCCAGTAGCAACTGCCACATCATTATTTTTTACTCCGATAAGCGTCGATTATTGCGTCGAGCTCTTGCTCCAGCGCGGGGTTGGTTGCAGGTGCAGTCTGGGCAATCTGGCGACGGCGCAGCATGTACCACAGCATCAACACCAGCATCAAAACCGGCAACACCCACAACAACAAGGTAAGTGGGTTTAACGGCGGGCTGTAATGCACAAAGTTGCCATAGCGATCGACCATAAAGTCGATGACTTCCTGCTTGCTGTGCCCTTGTTGCACCAGCTCATAGGTTTTGTTGCGCATATCGATGGATACGACCGCATTGGAGTCCGCAATGTTCTGATTTTGACACTGCGGACAGCGAAGCTGCTGCACCAGCTCCTGATACAGCTGGCGCTTAGCGTCATCTTCAAAGGGCAAAATTTCCTGGCCGGCTAATAGCGCAAAGCTGCTCAACAGCAAGCAAAGTGCAAGCAAACGGCTCATGGTTGAGTTCCCTGATATGCTAAGCCAGCCTGCTGCAGCTGTTCCAAGGCAGGCTCAAATTTTTGCCGCCATACCCGTGGGTTGATATCACCGACATGATGCATCCGAATTTTACCGCTGGCATCCACCAGAAAGGTTTCTGGTGAGCCCGATACACCTAAATCCAGCGACAAGCGGCGGTTTTCATCCAGAATATTGAACTGGTAGGGATTGCCAAAATAAGCCAGCTCGCGCTGCACATCGCGCTGCAACTGTCCCAGGCTGAAATGATCGCCAAAAGCTGGATCAACCGGCAAAGGATAGTAGAGCCCAACCACTTTAACACCCTGCTCCTTCAGCTCAGTCATAAAACCAAGTTGCGCTTTACAGGTCGGGCACCAGACGCCCCACACGCTAAGCAAAAAGGGCTCGCCGGTCAGTAATTCACGATTCCAGCGCTGCTCCGGCTGCATCAAATCCGGCAAATCAAACTCCGGTAAAGGCCGGTTCAGCAAGGCTGAGTCTCTGGTCCAAGGATCGGAAAATAAACCGGTAAATAAAAATACCGATACCCCCAAAAAAATAGCCAGCGGAGTAAAAAACAACCATTTACGCATGAGCCAGCTCCTTGTTCGCATCGGCTGACTCATCGCTTGCAGGTGCAGCACGACGCAGTACTTTGCGGCGATAGCGCACATCCAGCAACGACCAGGTCGCCCCTATCGCCATCAGTAATCCACCCAGCCAGATCCAGCGAACAAAGGGTTTAACCTGCACCTTAAACGACCAGGCATCCCCCGGTAAGGCCTCACCCAGTGAGACATAGAGATCCCGGCTTAAGCGGGCATGAATCGCCGCCTCGGTCATCACCGTACGCTGAATGGTGTAAAAACGCTTTTCCGCATGCAGATTGGTAATAAAACGACCATCGCGCTCTACTTTCAGATCAGCAGCTTCGCCACCAAAATTCGGACCATCCAGCTTGTACAAATCGAGTAAAGTAAACTCATAGCCGGATAAGGTGACCGTATCTCCGACCTGCATCCGCACATCGCGCTCTACGCTGTAGGTGGTGGTCATGGCGATGCCAATCACCATCACCGCGAAACCGATATGCGCTGTGGTCATGCCATAATGACTGGCACTGAGTTTACGGATCCCGGCCAACCCCTGACCAAACTGGCGAATACGCTGGCCCACTTCACCCAAGGCCGACATCCCAACCCAGGCGCCGAGCAATAAGCCAATCAGAGCCACATTGGCCTGCACCGATTGCGTTGCCGCCATCAGCCCTATGGCCACTATTAAGGAAGCAATAGCAATCATCGCCAGCGGGGGGATCAGTGGTTGCCACTTTTGTTGCTTCCAGCGCACCCAGGGGCCAAGCCCCAGCAGTAAGCTAAATGGAATGGTCAGATAAAAGAACATCGCATTAAAGAACGGTTCCCCGATGGAAATGGTACCAAGGCCCAGCTCCTGGTGGAATAACGGCAGTAAAGTGCCGAGAAACACCACCAAGGTAGCCGTCAGCATAAAGACATTGTTGCCCCAGAGCATGACCTCACGCGAAAAAAGTTGATAACGGGCCTGGCTGCGTACCGAGCGCATACGAAGCCCATACAGCAGTAAAGAGCCGCCGATAACAATCAGTAAAAACACCAGCAGGAACATGCCGCGGCTGGGATCCGTAGCAAAGGAATGCACCGATACCAGCACGCCTGAGCGCACCAAAAAGGCACCCATTAAGCTCAGTGAAAAGGTGGCCAGTGCCAGCAGCACCGTCCAGGATTTAAAAGTACCGCGCTTTTCCGTCACCGCCAGGGTATGGATCAAGGCCGTCCCGACCAGCCAGGGCATAAAGGAAGCGTTTTCTACCGGATCCCAGAACCACCAACCACCCCAGCCCAGCTCTTTGTAAGCCCACCAGCTACCAAGCATGATACCAAGTGTTAAAAACATCCAGGCCGCCAAGGTCCATGGTCGTGCCCACCGCGCCCAGGTGCTGTCAAACTTGCCACTGAGCAGGGCCGCAATAGCAAAGGCAAAAGACACAGCAAAACCTACATAACCCATGTACAGCAAAGGCGGGTGAATGATCATGCCAAAATCCTGCAGCAGTGGATTCAGATCATTGCCCTCGACCGGGAAGTACGGCAAGCTGCGCTCAAAGGCATTGGACATAAACAGCGAAAAGGCAATAAAGCCAACACCAATCCAGCCCATAATACCGAGAATACGGCCCTGCATTAACAGGGGTAGTTGCCTGGAAAATAGAGCAACCGCCGCCGTCCACAGCGTCAGGATCCACACCCAAAGCACCATCGAGCCTTCATGCGAGCCCCAGGTGGCTGTTAGCTTGTAGTACCAGGGCAAAACAGAACTGGAGTTGGAAGCTACATTGATCACAGTAAAATCATCGGTGTAAAACGCATAGGCTAAAGCGATAAAAGCCAAGCCAGCAAATAAAGCAGCCGCCAACGCCAGTGGCTTGCCCAGCATCAATGCCCGTTCATTGCCGGTGTAACTACCATACAAAGGGACAATGCCAAGCAGCAGTGACAACGCAAAGGAGAAGGTTAACGCCAGTTGACCAAGTTCAGGGATCATCAATAGCCCCCTGCCGAATCAGTCGTGGTTTGTTGTGATGGCGGTACGTGCTGGATGCCTTTCAATGCCTTGGCTACTTCAGGTGGCATGTATTCTTCATCATGCTTGGCCAGTACTTCGGTAGCACGAATTAACCGCTCTTCAACCAAATGACCTTGCGCTACAATACCTTGTCCTTCACGAAATAAATCCGGCAAAATGCCATTGTATTCCACCGTCACCGTGGGGCCGGTATCGACCAGATCGAAACGCACCAGCAAGGACTCAGGATCACGCACCACGGAGCCCTCAACCACCACGCCGCCAATGCGCAAGCGCTGACCGATTTCAGGCCGGATTTTATCTGCTCCTATCCCTTCCACCAACTGGGTGGGTGTATAGAACAAGTTGATGTTCTGCTGCAGTGCATACAGCATGGCGGCAATTGAGCCGGCTACCAAAGCCAGAATCGCTAAAATAGACCATAACCGCTTCTGTCGTCGTGCATTCATCAATGCTCTGCCTCCTGATACTGCTTAATGCGTTGGGCTCGCGCCAACTTCTGCCGAAAATTCTGGTGAAAGGCTTTTATTTCCCAAAAGCAGTACCCCACCAGGCCAATCAGCAGACCATAGGTCAGACCATAAGCCAACCAAATGTAAAAACCATAACCACCCATGGCCAGAAAATCACTGAAGCTATCAAACTGCATTAGTGTCCTCCCAGTGTGACCCGAACCCAGGGCCTGTGCTGTTCATTTTCTAAAATAGCGGTGCGTAAACGCAGGCAAACCAAGGCCAGCATTAACAGATAGAAACCCAATAAACTAATCAGCAAAGGCCACAACATACTGGGATGCACCGAGGGAGTATCGAACTTGGTAATGCTGGCCCCCTGATGCAGGGTATTCCACCACTCGACCGAAAAGTGGATGATTGGGATATTGACAATGCCAATGACTGCCAACAAAGACGCCACCTTGCCGCCGGTCTGGCGATCCGAGAAGGCGCCATACAGCGCAATCACCCCCAAATACAAAAACAACAAAATTAACTGCGACGTTAACCGGGCGTCCCACTCCCACCAGGTACCCCACATCGGTTTACCCCAGGCCATGCCAGTGAGCAGTGAAATGGCTGTAAAGACTGCCCCTATCGGCGCAATCGCCAGTACCGACCACTGCGCAACCTTGACCTGCCATACCAGGGCAATAAAGGCCGCAATCGCCATCATGGTGTAGGTACTCATCGACAACAGTGCTGAGGGTACATGAATATAGATAATACGCACGGTATCAAATTGCTGGTAATCCTGTGGCGCAAACAGCAAACCCCAGAGGTTGCCAAATAACAGAATACCAATGGCTGACAGCATCAACCAGGGGAACAAGCGCCCACAAAAGTGATAAAGGGTTTCAGGTTTTGCAAGTGGATGCAGCCATTTAAACATACTAACTCACATTAATCCGTAACGCACTGGCCACAGCCAGAGGTACCAAAGCCAACGCCAATAACAACATGGCGACCAGAATAGCAAGTTGTCCACTGTAAGGGAGCCCCATGCTGGCAGCCTCGATCGCCGCACTGGCGAAAATTAACAGCGGAATGTATAGCGGTAATATCAACAGCGCCAGCAAAATACCGCCTTTATCGGCAGACATCGTTAAGGCTGCGCCCAGCACACTGAGAATACTCAACAAAGGTGTTCCCAACAGCAAGGTCAGCATCATCGCCACAAAAGCAGCGCTTTCCACGCCCAGCAGCATGGCGACCACCGGCGATATCACGACCAGTGGTAAGCCGGTACTTAACCAGTTCGCAGCCACCTTAGCCAGCACAAAAGCCATCAGGCCCTGTCTGGACGCGACCAGTTGCTCAATCACGCCATTGCGGTAGTCATCCCGGAACAAACGCTCGGCTGCCAGTAAGACACTAAGCAGTGCAGCAATCCAGACAATGCCAGGTGCCATTATACGTAATTGATTTGGCTCTGGTCCAACCCCTAATGGGAACAAGGTGAGCACAATCAGAAAAAACAGTAAAGGATTCAACCAATCTGCTTTTTGGCGAGCCAACAACACCAGTTCCCGACGCAAGAAAGTCATTACCATCGGTACGCCAGCTCCAAAGTTTTCAGGGTCGGGAAATCCTGGCTCAGGGCCTGGTGAGTGGTGACTATAATAGCGCCCCCGGTAGCCAGATGTTGGTGGAAGCGCTGCTGCAAACGCTGGATGGCATGTTGATCCAGCGCTGTAAAGGGTTCATCCAAAATCCACAGTGGGGCCTGAGTGAGCCAGAGCCTGGCCAGCGAGACCCTGCGCTGCTGACCGGCCGACAACATGCGGCATGGAATGTCCTCCAAACCGGCCAGACCCAACTGACCTAACAAATCCATGTTATCGGTGAAAGGCAATTGATAAGCCGCACGCCAGAAAGCCAGGTTTTCCATCGCGGTCAGATGCTCATGAATACCACTCTGATGGCCGATATAACATAAAGAGGCGGCATACTGTTCAGCTTGCAAAGCAAGAGGCTGGCCGCAAAACAACACATCACCGTCATCCGGAGTGGACAAACCGGCTAACAGGCGCAACAATGAGCTTTTACCAGCGCCGTTTTTACCCTGAATTTGCAACAGTTGGCCGGGTGACAACTCAAGATCCAGCGCTTGGAACAGTACTCTGTCCTGGCGGATACAACTTAAGCCGCGGGCGCGTAAGAAGTCGGTCACTGAATGGCCTCCTGGTAAAATTGCGCGGATCTTACCATATTCCGGCTGGAATACGAACGCATCAAGCCAGTACAAGCATGGTAAAAATGACAAAAACATGAACCCGATCAAACTTGAGCAATTGCTGCAGCTGACAGCTACAGGCCGCACCACCAATGCGACGGTTCCCCTGCAAGCAGACAAGAGCTACCAAGGTCTCATCTTAACCGATCCGGTGCAAGGTGCCCGCCTGCTCCAGCTAACAACCAGCCAGGGCATCTTGCAACTGCGTTTACCCAAAAGCATTCAAACCGCTAATGGCACGCCCATGCAAGCCAGTTTTCAACAACTCCCAGATGGCCGGGTTCAGGTGCAGTTGCAGGCGAAAGGTGACGTCATGCAAAGCTTTCCGCTCAATCAGCAGCAAGCACTTACGCTTGCGCTAAACTGGGGCGCTAATAGCAAAGCGGCTGCGCTTGGAGCCAGCACCAGCACCGCCACTCAACTACCGGTGGAATTAGAAACAACGCCGCAGCAAAGCCAGCTCCGCTTACCGCAAGGCCCTGTACTCAAACTACCGGATGCCTTGCATCGCACCATACAATCCTTGATGGCACAGTTTCCCCAAGCCCGGCTGCAAGCCAGCATCAGTCTTGGCACAGGCCAGGAACCAAGTTTATTTATCGAAATCAAACCAGGGGTTGCGAACAAATCCACGGTGATCGCCACAGCACCACAGCCCAGCCAATCCGCCAGCAACTCGGCGAAAGACCATACAAATCAGGCGACGGGCACACCACGCCCTCATTACCAACAATTAACGTTACCAACACAGTTGCAGCAAGAGCTATTGCTTCGACTTGCAGACAGGGTACAAGGCCAGGCGGTACCTGCCCGTCTGCAACAGCAATACCTGCAAATGGGCCCACTGATGTTACCTTTGCCTCAGGTGCGACTGCCCTCAGGCAGCTACCAGATCAGCTTGCAGCAGGACATGCAGCACTGGCAAGTGCATTTTCAAAACAAGCAACAAGCCAGTCATAAAGTTACGGTATCTGCAGAAGCCTTTAATCGTCCAATTCAGTGGAATGCGCCAAGCGGGGTTGTCGTTACACAGTCATCAAAGGCTGAGGCTCTTACTGGACTTGAACCAAAAACACTCTTGGCTCAAGGCTGGCGTGCATTACTGCCCTTGTTGCCGGATAGCCCTGCCCGCCTGGCCAGTCTGCCTGAGCTACCTCAACCCCTGCAGCAGGTGTTACAACAATTGCGACAGCAACTGCCTGGCGGCCAACAGGTTCTGCAAACAGCGCAAGTACAGCAGCAACTGCAAGCTGTGCTGCAATTTAATCCGCTGCAGATGCCAAGCCAGCTAAGCGGTAGTGCTGCCGGTACTCTGGCCATCGCCATTCAGCTATTGCTGGGGCGGCTCAGTCAGCGTCAGCCTGGCGCAAGCCAGAGCCCACTAGCACAGCGACTGACGCCATTGCTGCAGCAACTGGATGCCCAAAGCGCCAGCCAGTTGCTGCGTCAACTGGCTGGTCATAGCAGCGCTATGCAGCAAAGTCAGCTGGCCAGTGCCGAGCTCCAGCAGCAACAACCGGGTCAGTTTCTGCTGCAATTGCCAATCCAGCTGGAGCAGCAAAGCAGCCAACTTCAGCTCAAAATTGAGCAACGAGAAGAGTCTGCGGAGCATACCAGTGACAACAAGACAAAAGTCTGGCAACTGACCATGCATTTTGATTTGCTGGATCTTGGCAAGTTAATGGCAACAGCACGACTGCAGGACAACCGGCTAAATCTGCAGATTTATAGCGAGCAAACTCAGGCGCAAGCGCTGGCAGAGCAATATTTACCCCTGTTAACCGAGCGCTTGACCGCTCAGGGCATTGAGGTTGAACAGGCACAGTGTCAGCTCGGGGCAGTTCCCGGCACTTTGTTTAGCAGACAAAGCAGTTTAATTCAGGTTCAGGCTTAAGGACTTCGTATGAAGAAACCAAAATCTGCTACCGCACTGAAATACGACGGCAAAGCTGCCCCAAAAGTGGTGGCGAAAGGTCATGGTGAGTTGGCGGATGATATCCTGGCCATTGCGAAAGAACACGGTATTCTGGTGCATGAAGATGAAGAGCTCAGCAAACTGCTAAGCAGTCTGGAGCTTGGTGATAGCATTCCAACCGAGCTGTATGTGATTATTGCTGAATTGATTGCTTTTTCGTACGTGTTGCAGGGCAAGTTTCCGGATGAGTGGCACAACATCCATCAACGCATCGATTTAAAAACTTAAGACTTTTGCTGGTGTAAATTAAATAACAGCTCTGCTTCTGCTCTTGGCAGTTCGCACTCGCGCATGATCTCTTCCAGATCTGCTCCTAGCTGCACCATTTTCATCGCCCGACTGTAAATTTTGGACTCTGGCTCAATCAACTGCACGGCCTGCAATTGGTCCGCTTGTTCAGCAAGCTGCTGCTGTTGATGTTGTAATTGGGCTTCAAGCTCCAGTACCCGCTGCCCCACACCAATCACACCAGAGCGTAATTCCGCCAGCTCCGCCCTGAGCAGACGAAGCTCTTGCTGATGCTCATCCGCAGTGTCTTGCTGCAACAAACGGGAATCGTCCTCTGACTGCTGTCCTCCCCCCTGTTGGATACTTCGCCACAGCAACCAGCCAACCAACACACTTAGTGCAAGCAACCACCAGAGCATCATCATAGGATCCTATTACAACGCGCTGATTTCATCCCACTCTTCATCCGTCAGCAGTTTGTTTAAATCGACCAGGATCAGCAATTCACCATCCCGATTGGTTACGCCCTGAATAAACTTAGCACTTTCATCATTGCCAACATTAGGGGCGGTATCAATTTCAGAAGCTTTTAAGTAAACCACTTCAGCCACACTATCCACCAGGATACCGATGACCTGCTTATCCGCTTCTATAATCACAATACGGCTGTTATCAGTCACTTCCGCGCCATCCAAACCAAAACGAGTCCGGGTATCAATCACGGTCACAACATTGCCACGCAGATTAATAATGCCCATCACATAATCAGGAGAGCCTGGCACAGGTGCAATTTCGGTATAGCGCAACACCTCTTGTACCTGCATTACATTGATGCCATAGGTCTCATCTTGCAACTTAAAAGTGACCCATTGCAGGACTTCATCACCACTGTCGCTGCTTTTTGCGCTCTGATTCGCTACATTGCTCATTCCAGCTCCTCATCAGCGGCTAGCTGCCGCTTATTTAGCTTAGTGCTTAGTGCTCGTTGCTGCTCTGGCCTTGCTTTAGCAGGTTAATCAAAGCATCCACATCCAGTAAAGCACACATATGTTGTTTTATCAGCCCGGCAAGCCAGGGCCTTTTACCTGAATTCTCACGCCACTTTACCTCATCCTGCGATAAAGTCACGGTGTTGATTAACTTATCACAAGCCAGGCCCCAAGCGGTGTTACTTAACATTATAACATACTGATACTGATGTGATTCGGCTTGATGCCGATCAAATTTTTCTGGCATCACCCAAAGACCGGTATCCACCACATTAATTTTCTGTTCCCGCTGTAGCATCACTCCCTTGAACCAGGCGGGCTTGCCGGGCATGGTGTTGACGGCGGTCAATTTATGGATCCCACCCAACTCCTTTAATGGCAAGGCGACAGTAAGGCCTGCTACACTAAAAAATAACGCCTGAAAATTCCCCTTACGATAGGCTTTTTCCGGGCTGACATTGTCTGCCGTAAAGCCTGGTTGTGATTTCCGGCTGACAACGCTTTGTTGTAATTCAGCACTATCCAGCTTTGGCGGCACATGTAGCTTCGGCTCCTTTGCCACCACAGGTACAGGCTCTGCAGCAACTTTGGTGGTAGTGACCCTGGCCAGCAGCGACTCGAGCTTTTGCTTCACCTCAGGTTCCTGCCGCACAATCGTCGGTTGAACCTCGTCATCGGTCAATAAAGCACTCAGATAATGCTGCATGACCTTCTGACTGTTGTACCGATCAGACATGGCTGTTCTCCGCAGGTAACTGCAGCAGATAGCTTAGTAAGGTGTTGTAAGCAAAGACACCACGTGAGCGCGGTGCAAACACAGGTGGTGGAGTTTGCGCCAGACTGGCATCACGAAACTTGGTGTCCACCGGTACCACAGCCGACCAAACTTTGTCCTGGTACTTGGCTTTAAGCTCTTTGTAGGCTTCCAGTGATGCTCTGGTACGTTTATCGTACATAGTAGGAATGATGGTAAAGCTGTAGTCTTTTTGCTGCGATTGGCGCATCAACCCCATGGTCGCAATCATCCGCTCCAGCCCCTTAATGGCCAGAAACTCCGTCTGGACCGGAATGAGCACCCGATCACTGGCAGCCAATGCATTGACCATCAACACCCCCATTACAGGCGGACAGTCAAGCAAAATATAATCGTAATCTTTACTGAGCTTGCTAAGCCCTTTTTTTAGAATCAAGCCCATGCCATTTTTATTGCCCAGCGAGCGATCGAGCGTTGCTAAAGCCATTGAAGAAGGCAGAATATCCAGATTGTCGACGCCGCTCGGACAAAGCGATTGTAAAATCTCCTCCCGGCTGATGTCTTTTCCGCGCATAAAAATATCGTAGACACTGACCTCAAGCTCTTCTGCATCAATGCCAAAATAATAGGTCATGGATGCATGAGGATCGATATCGACCAACAACACCCGCTGGCCACGCTCAGCCAACAAGGCCCCTAAGGTTACTGTCGTGGTGGTTTTGCCAACACCACCTTTCTGATTTGCTATTGTCCAAACAACCACGTTACGATTCCTACTGTTGCGGCGAAGGCGGAGGTGGTTCTTCGTCGCGAGTGGTAATACGAATGCCACCGCCGGGTAAACGAATCACCCGAATACTGCCATCTTCCTGCGTGATATTTTCCAGCTGCTGAATCACCTCTGGCGGTATTTCAGCTGGTGCTTCGGGTATATCTATGGCCGCTTCTTCCGCGCGATAACCGTATTTGGAAATGGCGATCACCACACGACGATTTTCTGCCCGCCCTTCTGCGGTGGTGTTATCTGCTGTCGGATAAAACTCACCATAGCCTTCAATCGCCATGCGCTGTGGTGCAACAGCCAAGGTCTCCAACAGCCGTAATACGGACGTTGCCCGAGCAACCGATAACTCCCAGTTGGAAGCAAACAGTTCATTGTTGATGGGAATATTATCAGTATAGCCACGAACCCGGATAAAGTTGTTGATGGGGACAATAATACCGGCGATTTCATCCAGCACCGCTTGTGCCGATAACGTTGCAGTAGCACTGCCACTTGGAAACAATAAGCCACTGTTCAGTTCAATGGTCAGCCAGTTCTCATCCTGTTGTACCTTGGCCAGCCCCTGCTCCATCAGATGAGCCAGTGCTTCGTTTAACTCTGCTTCTAGAGAGCTCAGAGGTGATCCCAGTAAGCGTTCAGTGATGTCAGATAATTCTGTTGCATCCGCTACCAGCTCCGGCCCTTTTGCAGGCTCTAGCGAAGCGCCGTACAAGTCAAAGTCGCTTTGCGGGCCAGGCTCCAGCAATACCGATGTCCCTTCGACGCCAGAGCCAGTGCGATCGGGTCGCTCAAAAATTTTAGTGAGGGTATCCGATAAAGCCCGATACTCTTCGTCTTTGACGATGGACATGGCATACAGCACTACGAACAACGCAAACATCAAGGTCATGTAATCGGCATAAGACACCAGCCAGCGATCCAGCTCTTCACCTTCTACCTTTTGATGTTTATTCTTATGCCGGTACATGGTGCTGATTACCCTGCGCGATAAGCATTGAGTTTGCGTTCGATGGTGCGAGGGTTCTCACCATGAGCAATAGAAATCAATCCTTCAATGATCATTTCGTGATGCAAGGTGTGTGAATGCACCAGATTTTTTAGTTTATTGCCCACCGGAATGAAAATCAGATTGGCAAAACCAACGCCGTAAATGGTAGCGACAAAGGCAGTGGCAATACCAAGGCCGAGCATTTCAGGGTCAGTAATATTTGCCATCGCCTGAATCAAACCAAGCACTGCACCAACAATACCAATGGTAGGGCTGTAGCCCCCCATGGCTTCAAAAATCTTAGCGCCACGCAGCAGCCGTTCACGCTCCAGGGTCAGCTCTGCATCCAGCGTATCCTGTAACACCTTCGGATCCACGCCATCGACCAGCAAGTTTAAACCACGATGCACGAAAGGATCTTCCTCTTCCAGTGCAGTATTCTCCAATGCCAGAAAGCCACTGGCACGGGCGGCATTGCTCCATTCAATCATCCGATCAACCATGCTGTTGGTCGGCAAGCTATGTCCCCGAATCACCCAGGGCAGGATCTGAAAACCTAATTTAAACTGTGAGAAGGGGGTTTGCACCATCACTGCACCAAGTGTGCCGCCAACCACAATAATAAAGGCCGGTAAATGCAATAAGGTCAGTACAGAACCACCTTCCAGGGCAAAACCACCAACCACCCCAACGATGGCAATAAAAAATCCGATCAGCGCAAGTTTATCCATGCATCACTTCAGTTATCAGTTTGCTGGCGGTATCTGCCAAGCTGACTTCGACATCCATTAACCCAGCTGCCGCAACAGCCTGCGGCATGCCATAGACGACACAGCTGGCCTCATCCTGAGCCCAAATACGTGAACCATATTGTTTTAATAGACGGGCTCCTTCGCGTCCATCTGAGCCCATACCGGTTAATATGACAGCCAACACCTGCTCCCTGAACACGCGGGCGGCACTGCCAAAGGTGATATCTACACTGGGTTTAAAGGTGATCCGTGGCGAGTCATCCTCCATAATCCGCAGGCGAGCTTGATCTGCCTTACCTTCAACCAGCATTTGTTTGCCACCAGGTGCCAGATAAGCCACACCAGGCTTTAGCACATCATTGTCTTCGGCTTCTTTCACGGAAATTTTAGCCAAACCATTTAAACGGGTGGCAAAAGCGCCAGTAAAGGCAGCTGGCATATGCTGAATTAACACAATCGGCAGCGGAAAATTGGCAGGTAATGCGGTAATTATTTTTTGCAGAGCAACCGGGCCACCGGTCGAGGTGCCTATGGCCAACAATTTATAGGTCTTGCCACTGGCTTTGAATGCGCCTGAGGTTGTCGGCCGGCTCACAGCTGGAGTTTCTTTTAACCGCTCAGCCAATTTTGGCCGTTCAAAACCACTGCGGGTCAGTGCCGGACGGGTTGAAGCTAAAGAGCGGCCCGGCAATCGCCTGGCCACGGCTTTTACCCGTTGACGCAACAGCGATATCGCTTCGTCTTTGTCTCTGGCAATGTCTTCAAACTTTTTCGGTAAAAAATCTACCGCACCGGCATCCAGTGCATCCAGGGTCGCTTTGGCACCTTCGTGCGTTAGTGAAGAGAACATCAGAATAGGCGTACGCTGCTGCTGCATAATTTCACGCACAGCAGTAATACCATCCATCACCGGCATTTCGATGTCCATGGTGATCACATCGGGTTTTAAAGCGATCGCTTTTTCAACCGCTTGCTGGCCATTGTTTGCGGTATCAATCACTTCCAACTCAGCATCGCCGCTCAGAATCTCGGTTAAGCGGCGACGAAAAAAGCTGGAATCATCTACCACCAGAACTTTTATGGCCATTCAGTACTCGCTTAGCTAGCAGTTTTAGCAAATCGCTCAAGTTTAATTTTCGACTTACGGGCGTAGTGTTTCAGTAAGCTCGGCACATCCAGAATCAATGCAATACCACCATCCGACGTGATGGTTGCACCTGCCATACCAGGCGTACCTTGCAACAGGTTGTCCAGTGGCTTGATCACCACCTCTTCCTGACCAATCAGCGAGTCGACAACAAAACCAATTTTCTGGGTACCTAGTTGCAAAATGACCACATGCCCCTGCTCACGCCGCACGGCTTTGCTGGAGCCTTTGACCAACCAGTGTTCCAGATAAAACAAAGGGATGGCTTTATCGCGTACGATGATCGTCAATTGACCATCGACATTGTTGGTTTTTGCCAAATCCAGCTGCACAATTTCATCAATGGTACCAAGGGGTAAGGCAAATGTTTGCTTGCCAACAACCACCATCAGCGTAGGCAGAATCGCCAGCGTGAGTGGGACCTTAATTTCCAGCAAGGTGCCTTTGCCAAGCTGGGAGTTGATATGCACACTACCATTGAGCTGGGTGATTTTGGTTTTGACCACATCCATACCGACACCGCGGCCGGAAATATCCGAGATCTGCTCTTTGGTTGAGAAACCTGGTGCAAAAATAAGATTGAATGCTTCGGTATCCGACATGCGGGCAGCCGCGTCGACATCCAAAATGCCACGTTTGATGGCAATGCCTTTTAATTTTTCTGGATCCATCCCTGCCCCATCATCTTCGATGGTCAGCAAAATATGATCGCCTGCCTGCTCAGCGGCCAGTTTAACCCGGCCGGTACGGTCTTTGCCTGCAGCCTGACGCACATCGGGCATCTCAATACCATGGTCAACCGAGTTGCGCACCAAGTGCACCAGGGGATCTGCCAGAGCCTCTACCAGGTTTTTGTCCAAATCGGTTTCTTCGCCTTCGAGTTCCAGCGTAATATCTTTTTTCAGTGAACGTGCCAGATCGCGAACCACCCGTGGAAAACGACCAAACACCTTTTTGATCGGCTGCATTCGGGTTTTCATCACTGCGCCCTGGATATCGGCCGTGACCACATCCAGGTTGGCAATGGCTTTGCCCATTTCTTCATCTTTGGTGCTGGTGGCCAAACTTACCAGGCGGTTACGAACCAGTACCAGCTCGCCCACCATGTTCATAATTTCATCAAGACGCTTAGTATCGACCCGCACTGTGGTCTCAGGCTGTGCTGCTGGGGGGGCTGCAGGAGCCGCTGGTGCCGGTTTTGCTACAGCAGCAGAGGCTGGAGCTGCAGCCTCTTGCGCAGGCACCTTAGGTGCTGGTTTACGTTCAGCCGCGGCACTGGCTGGTGCTGGCTGAGGCGATTTGCCTTTGCCATGCAACTCATCCAGCAATGACTCAAACTCATCGTCAGTGATTTCATCATCTTTGGCCGGAGAAGAAGCCACTGCAGACTTCGTTGCTGCAGCCGGCGTGGCAGCAGGTTTGGGGGGTTCAGCCTCGGCTTTAAAACTGCCTTTGCCATGCAGCTGGTCTAAAATAGCCTCAAACTCCTCGTCGGTCATATCGCCTTGCATGTCCGGGTCAAGCAGCGGCTGGCTTGGTTCACTGCTTTGGCCCGGTGATTTACCGCCATGCAATTCATCCAGCAGGCGCTCAAACTCATCTTCATCCATTTCATCGATGCTGTCAGATGAGTCAGCCGCCGGTGCTGCAGGTGCTGGAGCAGAGGGCGGTGGCGTAACAGCCGCAGGAGCTACCACTGGTGCACTGCTGCCATCGTCAGGCTCACTGAGGCGATGCAAGGCATCCAGCAGTGCCGGATCGGCCGGGGTCAGCGGTTGACGGTTTTGCACCTCTACAAACATGGCATTCACCGTATCCAACGCTTGCAGGATGACATCCATCAACTCAGGGGTAACCTGGCGTTTGCCAGTGCGCAAAATGTCGAATACGTTTTCTGCACCATGGCAGGCATCGACCAGTTCAGTGAGTGACAGAAAACCAGCACCACCTTTGACCGTATGAAAACCTCTGAAAATTGCATTGAGCAAGTTAGAGTCTTCAGGGTTGTTTTCCAACTCTACCAGTTGCTCTTGCAACAGCTCCAGAATCTCTCCGGCTTCCACCAGAAAATCCTGTAGAATGTCTTCATCCATATCAAAGCTCATGCTTAGCCACCTCTTAAAACCCTAAACTCGACAAAAGATCATCCACGTCATCCTGGCCCGTGACCACATCATCACGCCCTGCGGCATCAATGATGGGCCCTTCGGCCTCGGCAGCTGCTTTCGGCTTCTTCACTTTTGCTGGTTTGGATGTATCTGGCAGTAGATCCGGGTTGCTTTCACCAAAGGCTGTCAGCAAGCCAATCAGGCTGTCTTCGACTTCCCGGACCAGCTCAATCACCCGACGCAGAATTTGCCCGGTCAGATCCTGATAGTCCTGCGCCATCAGTACTTCAGTCAATAAGCTATTTAATGTGCCAGCATCCGCATTGGCCTGGTCGAGAAAACCATTCAAACTGTGGCACAGGGATTTAAACTCACCAACTTTCAAATCCCGGCTCATCAGACGTTGCCAATCCGGCAAAATATTCTGCAGGTTTTGACCTAACTGGTCCGCAATCGGCAAGCAAGACTCGACGGCATCCATGGTCTTATTGGCTGCCTGCTCGGTCATATCGATGACGTGATTCAGTCGTTTTTTGGCATCTGGAATATCTTCTTCCAGCAAGTTATTCAGCGATGGATCCAGTTGGAAGTTTTTCAGCGAATCGTGCAGTTGACGGGTCAGTTTCCCGACCTCAGAAAAAAGCTCTGCAGACCCTGGTACGGCAATCTGCTGTACCAGTTGATTAGCCGCTTCATTTTCACCCATCTCAAGCAGCTGGACCAATTCTTTGGCCTGCTCCAGTGAAATGGATGGTGCTGTGAGTGCGGACATTGCATTACTCCCTTGTCTGCGTCAGCTTATCCAATCCTTTCAAACACTTTGGATAGTTTCTCTTGCAAGGTAGCTGCAGTAAATGGCTTGACAATATAGCCATTCACCCCAGCCTGAGCCGCAGCAATGATTTGTTCTTTCTTCGCTTCTGCGGTCACCATCAATACAGGGATGTGTTTCAATTTAGCATCGGCACGTATCGCCCGAAGTAAATCAATGCCCTGCATGCCTGGCATATTCCAGTCGGTCACCACAAAGTCAAAATCACCACCTTGCAGCATGGGTAATGCTGTGCTGCCATCGTCTGCTTCAGATACATTGGTAAACCCAAGATCTCTCAGCAAGTTTTTAATAATTCGACGCATGGTGGAGAAATCATCAACCACCAGAATTTTCATGTTCTTATCCAAAATCCCCTCCGCTGAGAAAATCGTTATCGGACATGTTCAATAACTATTAATTACAACCAATCCTGCATTCTGGACTTTAAACGAACCAGCGCCTGACTATGGATTTGACTGACCCGGGACTCACTGACATTCAGTA
This sequence comes from Alkalimonas cellulosilytica, assembly GCF_036325985.1. Taxonomy (NCBI): domain Bacteria; kingdom Pseudomonadati; phylum Pseudomonadota; class Gammaproteobacteria; genus Alkalimonas; species Alkalimonas cellulosilytica. Next base: position 261,655 of record NZ_JAUHLI010000001.1, on the reverse strand, counting down.
CGGCTCCGATCTCTTTCAAGTTTAGCTCATCATTGTAATACAGTGATAGCACTAATGCTTCCCGCTCGGGCAAATTGCTGATGGTCTGCATCAGACTGTGCTGAAACGCTTCGTTTGCCTGCGCTTCGTACAGCTGATCAGTTGCTCGCTCATCAGCAGATACCAGGACATCTTCAGAAACGCCCAAATCCTCAATTCCCAGGATCCGGCCACTACTGACATCACTTAGCATATGATGGTACTCATCTAAAGATATATCAAGTTTTTCAGCAACTTCTATATCTTTAACATCTCGGCCAAGCTCTGCTTCCAATTCCGCAATGGTCTCGGCGATTAATCGCGCATTGCGGTGGACAGAACGCGGTGTCCAGTCCCCGCGGCGCATCTCATCGAGCATGGCGCCACGGATTCGGATCCCCGCAAAGGTTTCAAAACTGGCCCCTTTACTACCATCAAAGTTCTTGGCAGCTTCCATCAAGCCAATCATGCCAGATTGAATCAGATCATCCACCTGGACACTGGCAGGCAAACGCGCCAACAGATGATAAGCGATGCGTTTCACCAGTGGCGCATGGCGTTCAATCAGTTGGTTTAATTGATCCGCCGCACCATAAGCAGACAATTTTGCATTCACGCCAAACCTCGCTGGGTTTTATCCGGTTGCTGCACCAATTGCTCCAAAAAGAATTCGAGGTGGCCGGAGGCACCTGCCGGAGTTGGCCACTTCACGACTTTCATGGCCAGCGACTTCACTGCCAGACTGGCGCCGGTTTTTGGGAACGCTTCGACAAAGGCACGCTGTTTACGAGCAGCTTTGCGCACATTTTCATCGTAGGGAATGGTGGCCACCAGCTCCAGATTGACGTCCAGAAAGCGATCGGTCACCCGGGTCAGTTTGGCAAAAAGCTCCTGGCCTTCGCGCAAGCTACGCACCATATTGGCAATGATTTTAAAACGCTGTACCTCATGGTCGCGACTGAGTATTTTCATCAGGGCATACGCATCGGTGATGGATGAAGGCTCGTCGCATACCACCACCAGTACATCTTGTGACGCCCTGGAAAAGCTCATCACCATATCGGAAATTCCGGCTGCGGTATCTATCAGCAAGATATCGACCCGGGTTTTCATTTCACTGAATGCGCGAATCAAACCGGCGTGCTCTGCCGGGCTTAATTCGGTCATATTTTGCGATCCAGAGGTGGCTGGAATGATTTTGATGCCAGCAGGTCCCTCAATCAGAATATCGTCCAGTTCGGCTTCACCAGACAACACATGAGACAAGTTTTTGTGCACCCGAAGTCCAAGCATGACATCACAATTGGCCAAGCCTAAATCAGCATCCAACACCATGACGCGTTTACCAAGCTGCGCCATGGCAATAGCCAGATTAAGCGAGACATTCGTTTTGCCAACGCCGCCTTTACCACCGGTAACTGCGATAACTTTGACCATGTTCGTTTTCATTGTCCTCAGACCTGCGGCCTGATCGTCGATGTGCTCATGACTATGCATAGGCCCCTTCCGCTCGGCTGCCAATGGAGGCCTCCCATTGATAAGCCGTACTACTGTATGCGATGCGTAGCTTTTCAGCTTGCGCTACGATGTCATCGGCCCGGGCGATGCGTATATCCTCAGGTACACGTTGACCATTGGTCAGGTAGCATACCGGTAAGGCATTTTGGAGCGCAGCATTGATGATTTCACCTAAGCTTAAGCATTCATCAAGTTTGGTAAAAATACAACCTGATAATGGAATCCGTTTGAAGTGATCGACGCTCTCTTGCATCACACGAGCCTGTGCTGTAGCAGACAATACCAAATAGCTCTTTATTTTTACAAGAGAATCCTGCACCAGAGCGGCAAGTTTTTCTGCCAGACGAAGATCACGTTGGCTCATCCCTGCGGTATCGATCAGCACCAGGCTACGGTTGGCAAATTGCTTTAACAGCAAAGCCAGCTCTTCACTGTCGTTGGCCTGACGCACCGGACAGCCAATAATACGACCAAAAGTCGACAATTGGTCCAAAGCACCAATGCGAAACGTATCGGTGGTAATCAAGGCCACCTGATCAGCGCCATGTTTGCGGGCATACTGTGCCGCCAGCTTAGCTACTGTGGTGGTTTTACCAACGCCGGTCGGACCAACCAGAGCCACCACGCCACCTTTACGCATAATATCGTTATTTCCGGTGTTCAGCTGACCGGCCAGCAGTTCCAAAGCCGTATCCCAGGCTTCGCTCTCGGAAATATCTTCCGGCATAAAGCACGCCAGTTGATCGGCCATGGCCGATGATAAGCCCATTTGCTTCATTTGCTCAATCACCAGAGCCCGAACCGGCTCGGTACGAGCCAACTCTTGCCACATCAAACCGGATACCTGGTGCTGCAATAACTGCCGCATCGACAACATTTCATTGCGCATGGCGGCAAACTCAGACTGCAGCTGTTGCTGCTGCTTTTCCTGCCACTGGCTTAACTCCTGCACACTGACGGAGGGGTGAGCGCCATTGTTTTGACGTTCGGTCCGACTTTCTTGCCGTGCAGGTTTAGGGGCTGGTGCAGCTGTTACCGCCTCCACCTGACCGCCTTGCTTACTCATCTGCCGGGCCAGTAAGGCTCGCAGTGAGTCAGCTTCATCATCAATGGCTGGCTCAACACGCATTTTTTGCTGCAAGGCACTTTGACGGGCCGCCAGCGCTGACACGGTGGCACTGCCAGTATCTATCGCTTTCTTTGGCTCTGCTACCACAGCCGGCTGGGCATCCGGGTCGATAGCCGCGACAATTTCAACTCCTCCGGCCACTTTCTTATTCGACATAATAATGGCGTCTGGCCCCAGGAACTCTTTGACCTCATCCAGCGCAGAGCGCATATCTTTGGCAACAAAGCGTTTAATTTTCATCGGCTATCTCCTAATTGGCCTGGCCTACCACGCTGACAATACGAATTTGTTTGTCATCCGGAATTTCCTGATAGGACAGAACTCGCAACCCTGGAATGGTGTACTTCACAAATCGTGCCATCACAGAGCGTAAAATACTTGACGTTAGTAAAATGGCAGACTCGCCACTCAGTTCCTGATTTTGACTGGCATCCTGCAGGGATTGCTGGATACGTTCAGCTAGCCCTGGTTCGATACCACCGCCATCATTGCCGGCAGCCTGCATTGACTGATGCAGCATTTGCTCCAGCTCCGGGGCAAAGGTAATAACCGGTAACTCTTGCTGACTGCCCGCAATCTCTTGCACAATCAAGCGACGCAAGGCAATGCGACAGGCTGCCGTCAACACATCAACATCCTGACTCTTGGCACCGTACTCCACCAATGTTTGTACCAGGGTTTTCATGTCGCGGATCGGCACCCCTTCATTCAGCAGGTTTTGCAGTACTTTCACCACAGTGGTCAATGGCAGAGTTTCCGGTACCAGGCCTTCCACCAGTTTGGGGGAGGTTCGTGCCAGCATATCCAGCAAGTTCTGCACTTCCTCATGTCCGAGCAAACTAGCGGCATTGTTGGTGAGAACCTGGCTTAAATGCGTAGCGACTACGGTCGCAGCATCTACCACGGTATACCCCAACGTTTGCGCGTGTTCACGTTGCGATTTGGCAATCCATACCGCTTCCAGGCCAAAGGCTGGATCCCGGGTGGCAATGCCCTTAACCGTGCCAAACACCTGGCCTGGATTGATTGCCAGCTCATGGTCATGCCGCAGCTCAGCCTCACCAGTGGTCACCCCCATCAAAGACACCCGGTAGCTGTTTGGCTCTAAGTCCAGGTTGTCACGGATATGCACTGCAGGGATCAGAAAGCCCAGCTCTTGCGATAGCTTTTTCCGAACACCTTTGATGCGGGTCAGTAGCTCTCCGCCCTGCGATTTATCCACCAAAGGTATTAAGCGATAACCCACCTCCAGGCCAATGGTATCGACCGGTTGCACATCATCCCAGCCGATCTCTTTCATGGGTTGAGCTTCCTGACGACTATCCGGCTCAGGCCCACGGGTCACCAGTTCTGCCACTTGTTGCTGCTCTTTGCGCTGCAGGAAATAGGCAACACCACCTATCAGCAGCGCCAGCGAGATAAATGAGAAATGAGGCATACCTGGCACAATGCCCATCAACAACAGCACGCCAGCCGCAATAAACAACACCCGGATATTGGCCAACTGACCGGTAAACTGTTTGCCCATATCCTCGGAGCGATTCTGACGGGTAATGATGATGGCGGTACCGATGGATAACAACAGTGCTGGGATTTGCGCGACCAGACCATCACCAATGGTGAGCAGGGTGTAGACTTCCACCGCCTGGCCAAAGCTCAGACCATGCTGAATCATGCCGATAAAAAGCCCACCAATCAGGTTAATGGCCAGGATCACAATGCCGGCGATAGCATCGCCTTTGACAAACTTACTGGCACCATCCATCGAACCATAAAAATCCGCTTCTTGCGTCACTTCATCCCGACGTGCACTGGCCTCTTCCTGGGTAAGCAGACCCGCATTCAAATCCGCATCAATCGCCATTTGCTTGCCTGGCATCGCATCCAGGGTAAAGCGGGCGGTAACTTCAGCAATCCGGCCAGCACCCTTGGTAATCACCACAAAGTTGATAATGATCAGAATAAAAAATACGACCAAACCAACCGCATAGTTGCCACCGATGACCACAGAGCCAAAGGCTTCAATCACTTTACCAGCCGCATCACCGCCTTCATGTCCTTCCAGCAACACCACCCGGGTACTGGCGACGTTCAGAGCCAGGCGCATAATAGTTGCCACCAGCAATACCGTTGGGAAAATACCAAAATCAAGCGGCCTTAGGGTATAAATGGTGACTAAAAGCACCACCAATGCGAGCGCAATATTGAATGAAAACAATACATCCAGCAGAAAAGGAGGTAACGGCAACACCACCATCGACAAAGCCGCCATAATCAAAAATGGCGTGCCCACTCCTTTCAGGTGGTTCAACTTGGTGCGATCGAATCGATTGAAATAACTGGCTAACTGCATGCTCGTCCCAACAAAATTTTGGCGCTATCAGGACAAAAGCAAAAAATGCTCCAACTTGTCGGAAGCTCACAAATCCTTTGGAAAATGGCAGTAAAAACAGTTATTCGTAGAAGTAATCGCTTGGTATTGGCAGCTCTTTGCTTAGCTTTTGAGGCCGCTTACCACGTCCTTTAACAAAGAGGTTCAGTTGATACACATAAGCCAGCACCTGAGCCACGGCTGAAAAGAGTGCATCCGGGATCGGGCGATCTAACTCTGTGGTGTAGTAAATCGCCCGAGCCAGAGCGGGAGACTCTACCAAGGGCACTTTATGCTCTTTGGCAACTTTACGAATTTGCATGGCAATCATATCAATGCCTTTGGCCACCACTACGGGGGCTCGATCACGGCCTTGCTTGTAACGAAGCGCAACCGAGTAATGGGTCGGGTTGGTCACAATGACATCGGCCGAAGGAATTTCCTGCATCATCCGTTTCATTGACATCTGCATCTGAGTGCGGCGGATACGGGCTTTCACTTTCGGATCCCCTTCCATGTTTTTATGCTCGTCTTTCACTTCCTGCAGCGTCATCATCAGCTCTTTGTTGTGCTTCCAGGCCTGATAAGGCGCATCCACCAGGGCGATAATAATCACACTGCAGCACAAGCCAAAGAACATCCAGCCGAGGATCCATAGCGCATCTTCAATATTGTTCGGTGCACTCATCACAGAGAGCGTCATAATGTCGCGGAAAAATAAACTGAGCAGGCCAAGTGCCATGCCGATTACCACCAGCACCTTTAAAATACTTTTGCCAAGCTCGACCAGTGCTTGCATGCCAAACATCCGCTGAAACCCTTTGATTGGGCTCATTTTGCTGGCTTTGGGGCCAGCCGCCTCCCAGCTGAAATTAAAACCACCCAGCAAACAATTGCCCACAAAAGCAGCGACTAAGACAAAGGAAAAAATAATCAACATGGGTGGCAGCAATAACTGCATAATCTCGCCCCAGGCGGAAAACATCGACTGGCTATCAAAGATATCTTTGGGCTGTAAGGTAAACATACGCTTGCCAATCGTCAGCATCCTGCCTGCCAGCATGGGGCCAAATAAGAGCAAAGCCACTGCACTGCTGATCAATACAAAGGCTGTTCCCAAATCTTTAGAGCGGGCAATTTGGCCTTTTTTGCGGGCATCCTGAATCTTTTTGGGGGTGGGCTGTTCGGTCTTTTCACCACCACTGGAACTTTCGGCCATAGCTGCTCCTTAACAACCAATAACTCGGCAGGTGTAATCCAGCGTCAACTGCCACTGAATGCCGTAATGAATAAGGAAGGTATCCAGCGTTAACCACAGGATCAACAGACCCGATAACATGGTAATGGGGAAACCAATGGCAAAGATATTCAGCTGTGGTGCCGCCCGGGTCATGATACCAAACGACAGATTGACCACCAGCATGGCGATAATAGGTGCCAGCGTAATCGACAACGCCGTGGCAAACATCCAGCCGGCAAATTCCATAATTTGCCAAATCTGCAAGGCTGACCACCAGGCATCCACAATCGGCAGCGTATCAAAACTCATCACCAGCATCTGAATGGTGATCAGGTGGCCATCAAAAATAAAAAACAACAGGGTTGCCAGGATCAGGTAAAACTGACCAATAGCAGGGACACTGACACCGCTGGCCGGGTCCACCATAGACGCAAACGCCAGACCACTTTGGGTCGCCAGTACCTGACCGGCAATGATAAAGGTATTGATAAAAATCAATGTCATAAAGCCAATGGCAAAGCCAATGGTCACCTGCTGCATCACTTGCAGCACCATCTGAAATGACATCAGCTCAGGATTCGCCACCGGTGGGATCACCGGCATAATCATCACGGTTAAAGCGACCGTCAATAACACGCGGATCCGCATCGGCACATTGCGGGTACCCAAGCCTGCCATAATCATAAAGACACCGCTCACCCTGGCCATCGGCAGTAAGAAATCGGCCAGGGTTTGCATAATCAGGCTCAGGTGAAATTCCATAACCGGCCCTGCTCAGCCAACCACAGAGGGAATGCTAAGAATTAACCCTTCGGTGAAATCCATAATCACCCGGGTTAGCCAGTGGCCACCAAAAATCAGCGCCAGGATGGTTACAATCAAGCGGGGTAAAAAGCTCAGGGTTTGTTCGTTGATGGAGGTGGCCGCCTGAAATACAGCCACGATCAGGCCAACAAACAGCGATGGCAGAATAATGGCACTGACCAGTAAAATCACAATATAGAGCGCATCGCGCAGCACATCGACAAAGACCTCAGGGCTCATGTTAAGTCCCCAATCCAAAACTGGTGGCCATGGTCCCCATCACCAGGATCCAGCCGTCTACCAGTACAAACATCATTAATTTGAACGGCAACGAGATAATCATCGGCGATAACATCATCATACCCATCGCCATCAGCACACTGGCCACCACCAAATCAATGATCAAAAAGGGAATAAACAACATAAAACCAATCTGAAAAGCCGTTTTTAGCTCGCTGGTGATAAAAGCCGGAATAATCACCGTGATTGGCAGATCCATCAAGTTATCGACTTCCTCTACCCCGGCAATACTGGCAAAGGTATCCAAATCACGCAGACGGGTCTGGTGCAGCATAAACTCTTTGAGCGGGATCATGGCCTGCTGCACGGCTTCGAGCGAGGTTTTTTCTTCAGCTAAATAAGGTTGCAGCGCCTGATGATTGATTTCATTTAATACCGGCGACATGATAAAAAAGGTAAGAAAAAGGGCGATACCAATCAGCAGTTGATTCGAGGGGGACTGCTGCAAACCGATAGCCTGGCGTAAAATGGCCAACACCACAATAATGCGGGTAAAGCTGGTCATCATAATCACCATCGCCGGGATAAAGCTCAGCGCGGTCATGATGGCGAGCACTTGCAGCGTTACGCTGTACTCTTGGGAACCATCCGGGTTGGTGGTAACACTGATGGCCTGCAGGGTGCCGACATCAGCAAAAACAGCAGGGCTAAGGCCAAGCGCCAGCAACACCAGAATAAGTCGCAACATAGAGCATTTTTACTTTTTCATCCACGATTGCAACTGACTATGAAATTCTGATGCCAACTTTTCTTCCGGTAAGGGTTCATTGAGCTCAAACAGGAAATTTATTTGCTGGGACGTCACCCCTAAAACCCGCTGTTTTCCTTGTATTTCAATAACTAACAACCTCTCTTTTGGCCCAAGCGGAATGGTAGTAATTACTTTCATATGCTGGCTGCCAGGAATGCGCAGTGTCAATTTTTTGAAGGCCCAGCCCAGCATCAACACCATCAAGATCACAAATGCCAGAGAAATGACGATTTTACCCAGGGAAAGACCTGAGCTCGAACCAGCCCGGCTTAAGGTCTGATCGCCACCGGCTCTGTCCTGGCCAAAGCGGTAAGGCGAACTGCCTGACTCTTGTGCTGCTGACGGTTCAGAGGCCTCAAGCAAAGGTTCTGCAACCAGCTCTGCAGTGCTCTGAGTTTCGAGTTGCGTAGCAGCCTCAACTTCCGGCTGTGGCTCCGGTTCACTGGCCAACAAGCTACTGCTAAGCAGCAAGGCAACCCAAAGCGGATAGACGAGAACCCGACGCATTAACGCAGCTTCTTGATGCGTTCTATCTGGCTAATCACGTCGGTCAAACGGATGCCAAATTTATCATTCACTACCACCACTTCACCATGAGCGATTAAGGTGCCATTCACCAGCACATCGAGTGGCTCACCCGCCACCCGCTCCAGCTCCACCACGGATCCCTGGTTCAATTGCAGCAGGTTACGGATGCTGATTTTGGAGCGCCCTACCTCCATCGAAATGGTAACAGGAATATCCAAAATGGTATCAAGCTTCAGTTTGTCCTCACCTGAGGGCGGGGCGTCTTCTTTTAACTCATCCAGCTCCACCGCGGTAGCCCCGTCGGTGCCTTCAGCTTCTGCCATGGCAGCAGCCCAATCGTCCATGGTTTCTTTATCATCAGCCATTGTTTAATCCTCTTTGCGCGCCGCCAAATTCAGATCGGCTTCCAGTTCGGAGATATCGGCGTCACTATCCAGCCTGCGGCCGCCTTTGGTAAAGACATGCAATTCAGACTTGACCGACTCCGGTCGTTTAATTTTCTCAATGATTTTGAGCGCCACATTGTCACGTGAACGGCCCATCTTCGCGCGGTAGGTTGGCAAATCTTCAATCAACACGGTAATATGCTCTGGCAACTCCACCGGAATAATATCACCCGCTTTGAGCTCCATCACTTCTTTTAGCGTTAAGTCGACATCCAGCATCTTGGTGGTTAAATCCACTTCAACATCCATGATCTCATCGCGCATTGCCTTACTCCAGCGCAGATCGGTGTCTTCCTTATCACTTTGCACCCCGGCATCCAGCAGCTCCCGGATCGGCTCCAGCATCGAATAGGGCAAAGCCACATGAAAATCACCGCCGCCGCCATCCAGCTCGATGTGAAACGAACTGATCACCACCACTTCGGTCGGGCTGACAATATTGGCCATGGCCGGGTTAACTTCTGAGTCCAGATATTCGAATGACACATCCATCACCGGTGCCCAGGCTTCTTTGTAATCCTCAAAAATCAACTTCAACAGCATCTGGATTATACGGCGTTCAGTAGGAGTAAACTCCCGACCTTCGATTTTGGCATGGTAACGACCATCGCCACCGAAGAAGTTATCGACCAAAATAAACACCAAACGGGCTTCCATGGTAATCAGGCCGGTGCCTTTCAGCGGACGAAAACGCACCATATTCAGGCTGGTTGGGACAAAGAGCGTGTGAACGTACTCGCCAAACTTGATCATCTGCACACCGTTGATCGACACTTCAGCCGAACGGCGCATCATGTTAAACAAACTAATACGCATATGACGGGCAAAACGCTCGTTCACCAACTCCAGGGTTGGCATACGACCACGAACGATCCTGTCCTGTGAGGAAAAGTCGTACTCGGTTGCAGACCGACCGGAGCCTTCCCCCCCTTCGTCGATTTCTTCTTCTTCAATGTCATCGACACCATGTAATAAGGCATCGATTTCATCTTGTGACAATAAGTCCGTCACGGCGCTACCCTTTTATTGCATCACAAAACCGGTGAAAAGGACTTCTTCCACCACCACTGTCCCGGTGACTTTCAACAGCTCTTGCTGTAAATCGCTCAAAGCTTTATTGCGTAAACTCTCTTTGCCTGCTGCTGTGACCAGATCATCGGCATTGGCGCTGCTAAAAGATTGCAGCAAAGTCCCTTCAATAAGCGGTATGTGCCGCTTCGCCAAGGTATCGTTGTTGCTACCACGCACCAACAGTTGCACGCGGATTTGCACCAAACGATCCCGAGAGCTGCCTGGTACATTAAAAATAAATGGCCTGGGCAAAGGCACGTAATAAGCAGTACCTGTTGGCGCTGCCGGCGTACCATCTGCGCTGACTGCGGCACCCGGACCAGTTGCAGTAGATCCGCTATCATCCGATGAAAACAGCAGCAGTACAGCAACCACGGCAATTAGCAAAATAACAACCGAAGCCCCAATCATAATCAACAGCTTTTTCTTGCCGCTGCCTTCCGCTATTTTCAGCTCACTCTCATTCGCCATGCCAGACCTCATTCCTGCTCATTTGTTTGCTATTGTGAACGCAGACTGGCCGAATCGCAATTCGAGGCCATGCAAAAAACCCGTTCAGGCATAATAATCCACCAGCCGGTTGCTGGGTTTTGCCACCGGTAAACGCTGCTCTTGCATCGCACTAGTATCATCTTCGTTCATGCCATTGCCCCCTGCAGTTTGCTGCTGTTGCTGCTGGCCCGGTTGCTGCTGGGATACCTGCCCATCTGCCAGCTCAATGCCTTGCTCACCCAGCATGTCACGAAGCTTCGGTAATTGCTCTTCCAGAATCTCTTTGGCATGGGCTTGTTGCACAAAAAACTGCACGCTGGCCTGATCCTGCTGCATGCTAACCCGAATGTGCATGCTGCCAAGCTCCGCCGGATCAAGCTTGATCTCAGCACTGTGCACCGAATTTCGCACCATCATCACCAACCGCTCGCGCAACTGACCCGATGCATCCGCTGCCAGTAAATTCAGTGGCTGCCTCAATAGCTCACTTACCGTTGGCGATGGGCTGGCAGGCTGAACAGCCGCGCTGCCCTGGCTTTGAATCACTTGTGCGGTACTGGCTGCGGTTGCCAACGCCGAAGAGGCGCTACTTTGCCCTGCGCCCACCAAACTGCTGACAGACTGGCTGTTTAATGCTCGTTGCTGGAATTCTTCACTCAGCACATGCTCAGGCTCCGGAGTAGCATCAAAACGCTCAGCGGCCGCTTTGCTTTGCTCCGACTGAGCTTGCTGCATGGCACTGAGCATCGTATTCGCCATGCTTTGCTCTTTTTGTTCACCTGATTTTTGCTCCCCTGATGGGGTTGCCGCCTGAGCCACCTTGATCTGGGCATCGGCTCGGGCTTGCACAGCCGCAGCCAACGTTTGCATCGGACTAATGTTATCAGAGAATACCCCGCTGGGTTGCAATGGCGTAGCAGTGCCTTTATCGCCCTCTTGCTGCAGTAACTGCAAGATGCTATCCGTCTCTAGGCTATTTGGCTCAGGCTTGCTTTCACCACTGCTATCGTTTGTGGGCGCTTTTCGCTGAGTGGATACTAACAGCTCGCCACTCGTCAATGATTTGGCCATACCTTCAGCGATCGCCTGTTCAGCCACTGATGCAGCTTTACCTGTCAAAGTGGTCTTTGCATCCGGCAAACTGTCAGTGGCGTCTGATTTTGTCAGTTCGTCAGCAGTGGCATCAATCTTATTACTGATGGTATTGACGAGCAGACTGTCGGCACTGCTTGTCTTAGCATCGGCTTTCATCGCAGGCGCTGCTGTCTCGGCGGTTAGCTTTGAGGCTTCAGCTGTTTTTACAGCTTTCTCCGTGACTAAGATATCGGCAGCAGCATCCGCTTCCCTCTCATTGCTTGCATTCTCTGAGGTGATGAGGCTCTCAGGGCTTGATTTAGCATCTGCTGCTGCAACGCCTCCAGTTTCACTAATCAGCCCAGAGCGCACCTTTGGCGCTGCGCTAGCCGCTCCGGGCTCACCAAGCTGAGACCCAGCCTTCTTTAGTACAGCCTCCTGAGCATCCTCCTCCTGAGTATTCTGCTGCTCTGATGCAGCCTGCTCTAGAGTGGCACGAAGCTGTTGGAGTAGCTCTGACTTTGCATCCAGACTTTCTTTGCCAGCCAAGCCATCAGGTTTCGAAGATACAGCTACCAAGGTAATACCAGCTTTTTCCTGCTGCCCGGCACGAATAATAGCCAGCCAGGCTCTGGCTGCATCTTTTTCATCCGCGGTGCTTTGCTCATCCGTTAGAATGGCTTGCAATGCCTCAGAGTTCACCGCTTCAGCTGGCACAGTGTCTGTTAGCGAAGTCCCTGCGGCAGCTTTTTGCCGTTCTGTCAGTATCAATGGCTGCTCACCGGCTTCAGCCAACTGCATTGCAAATGGCTGAGCTTCGGTGGGGGAAGATGTCTCTAAGTCAGAAGCTTTCGCTGCTAAGCTGCCACCAAGCTGCAAGGGACTAGCCGCCATCAAGAACATGTGTAATGCATCTGCCATGCATCGTCTCCTTACAACTTCGGTTAATTGGGGTGGTAAACGTAGGAACCTATTGTCTGGTTATTCAAAATCCGGGCCAAAATGATAAGAAAATGGTGATTTAGTGTGGCGACTGTCGACGAACGAACTGCTGCATTGCCACTTCATCCTGCAGCAGCTGCTCAGTGCGAGCGGCCTTTTTCATGGCGTGCTGCTTTTGCTGCTCCAGCAAGTACTCCAGCGCTTTGCGCTTTTTTTGCATCGCCAACCATTGCTGACGTCGCTGCTCCAGCACCGCCTTAGCTTGCTGAATTTGTTGGGCCTGTTGCTGCAAAGCTAAATCCAGCTTAGCGATAAAGCTGACAAACTGATTGTACTGCCGGCTTTGTAACCCCATGCTGCCTTGCTGCTGGCTCTGTTGAATGTAATCGGTGCGATAATCGGCCAACCCCTGATACTTCTGCTCTGCTTGCCGGGTAAATTGCAGGGCCTGCACAAAGTTAGCCTGCAACTTTTCTTCGCGCTCCAACTGCACTTTAACCAGCAGTTCCAATTGTTTATTGGCCATACCCAATTACCCTGTTGCTTTGGCTTGCGCCGGTAATGGCAGGATACTGGTCAGTGCCTGCAAGCTTTCATCATAAGGCACCACCTCTTTCATCCCCTGCTGCAAAAAGCGGTTAATGGCAGGCATCAACGCCACGGCTTTGTCCAGTAAGGGATCACTGCCTTTGACATAAGCGCCAATGGCGATTAGATCCTTACTCTGGCGGTAACTGGCGTACAGTTGTTTTAATTGCCGGGCCATCAGTTGGTGTTCCATGCTGGTCACTGCCGGCATCACCCGGCTGATCGACTGCTCAATATCAATGGCCGGGAAATGACCGCTATCGGCCAGTTGCCGTGACAGGACAATATGGCCATCCAAAATAGCGCGGGACGCATCCGCAATCGGATCCTGTAAATCATCGCCCTCAGACAGTACGGTGTAAAAACCGGTAATGGAGCCTTTACCAACAGCACCATTGCCAGCTCGCTCAACCAGAGCGGGTAATTTGGCAAAGACAGAGGGTGGATAGCCTTTGGTTGCCGGAGGCTCGCCAACAGCCAGTGCGATTTCACGCTGAGCCTGGGCATAGCGGGTAATGGAGTCGATCAACAGCAATACATCCAGCCCCTGATCGCGAAAATACTCGGCAATCTGCACGGCAGTTTCACAACCTTTTAAGCGCATGACCGGGGATACATCCGCTGGTGAAGCTACCACCACAGCCCGTTCACGGCCTTCTTCACCTAAAATATCATCGATGAACTCTTTGACCTCACGGCCCCGCTCACCCACCAGCCCAACCACGATGACGTCAGCGCTGGTGCCACGTGTCATCATGCCAAGCAACACACTTTTGCCGACACCACTACCTGCAAATAACCCCATCCGCTGGCCTTTGCCCACGGTAAGGGCGCTATTAATGGCTCGCACCCCAACATCCAGCGGAGTTCTGATTGGTTGGCGCTGTAAGGGGTTAATCGGTGTTTTGCGCTGACGGGCAAACTCAGTCGCGACAATAGGCCCTTTGCCATCCAGCGGCTTACCAGCACCATCCACCACCCGGCCAAGCAACCCCATGCAAAGTGGCACCCCTTGCTCATGCAAGACCGGTGTCACTTTGGCTCCAGGTACCACCCCAGAGATATCATCTTTTGGCATCAGAAAAATACGGTCGCCCGCAAAGCCCACCACTTCGGCCAGCAGGACCCCTTGCGCCGTTTCCACTTCGCAGCTTTGACCAATGCCAGCACTGCATCCAGTGGCTTCCAGTGTGAGGCCAACCACCCGCACCAATTGCCCCGACACCGATGGTCGGCTGTGGCGAATATACTGCTGCTGACGACGGAGCCGCTCGGCCAATGATAAGGTCATGCTGGAGGATCCTCTGTACTATCATCTTTAGCGGTATCGTCTTTGGTTGTATCGTCTTTGGTTGTATCGTCCTGACTGATATCGTCTTGGGACGGCTCCTGGTGTATAAAGTGGGCTAAAGCCGTTGCTAAGCGTTGCTCTACCGTGCGATCGACACTGGATTGTTCGGTATCAAGCCGACAACCACCGCGGCTTAATGTCGGCTCTGCCAGCAACTGCCAACCTCGCTCACTGAGCGCTTCGGCACTGTAGTGCTGGTGCACAATGGCCAAATCATCCGGGTGCAGCTTGATCTGTACCTTGCCATGGCGAAGCGGCAAAGCATCCATCGCCTGTTGCAAGGCACTGAGAATCACCTGCTGGTTGGTCTGGACTTCGGTTTGCAGCACGGCTTTGGCCATTGCCAATGCCAATGCCAGCAGCTCCTGCTCCACTTGCTTATCAAGCTGTTTCAATGGCTGCTGCATTTGGTCCAGTAGCTGCTCCAGCGCCTGAAATTGCTGTTCGCTTTGCTGCTGCCCCTCGGCAAAGCCAAGTTTTTTCCCCTCGGCCAGCCCTTGCTTCACGCCATCTTCCTGACCTTGCTGGCGCCCTTCTTCGTAGCCTTTGGCGAACCCATCTTCTTTACCTTCCGAGAAGCCCGCTTCATAGGCCTGCTGACGCAGCTCTTCCATCTGCTCAGCAGTCAGTGGCTTGATGCTCACATCTTCTTCATGAGCCGGCTCAGCTGCATCGGACGCTTTAGGTTCAGGCCTTACTTTATTCAGCGCATTGGTTTTTTCATACTTACGCATGTCGCTTGAAAGATCAGGGCTTGGCCACTCTTTCAACTGCTCCAGGGTACTGGCATCCGGTGAGAATGGCCGCTTATAACGGAACTGATCTGAGCTCATAGCCAGTGCCGCTGTGCAGAATTACAGGAAGTCATCGCCACCACCACCACCAAGCATGATCTCGCCCGCATCCGCCAGTCGCCGTGCCGTCGCCAGAATTTCTTTTTGCGCGGCTTCCACATCACTGACACGAACCGGCCCCATCGCCTCCAAATCATCGCGCAGCAATTCGGCTGCACGCTTCGACATATTGCTGAAGATTTTTTCTTTCAGGGCATCATCCGCACCTTTTAACGCCTTCATCAGGATGTCTTGTTCCACTTCACGCAGCAGTGTCTGAATGCCCCGGTCTTCAACATCAATCAGGTTTTCAAACACAAACATCAGATCCTGGATTTGCTGCGCCATTTCTTCGTCATTTTCCCGGATAGAATCCAGCAACTGCCCTTCAATATTGGTATCCAGGTAGTTCAGAATGTCGGCAGCCGCTTTCAGGCCGCCCATCTTGGCGGTTTGCGCACCAGCCTGGCCAGCGAACTGTTTCTCCATGATTTCATTCAACTCTTGCAAGGCTGCAGGCTGCACTTCTTCCAGGTTGGCAATACGCATGGTGAGATCCAGCCGTACTTTCTCTGAGAACTGCGATAAAATCTCAGCCGACTGCTCCGGGGCCAGATACGACAAGACGATGGTCTGGATCTGCGGGTGCTCATTACGAATGATATTCGCCACCTGCTTGGAGTCCATCCACTTTAACGAGTCCAGACCCTTAGCACTGCCGCCCAGTACAATCTGATCAATCAGGTTGGCTGCTTTTTCTTCACCCAGCGCCGCGGTCAAGGCGCGCTTAATAAACTCTTCGCTCTGGAAGCCTATGGTGCTGAAGTTCTGGATCTGCTCGATAAACAGCCGATGCACCGCAGAGATTTTTGCCTGATTCAGATCGGTCATCTGCGCCATCGCAGTACCCACTTTTTGCACCTGTTTTGGTTCCAGGTGTTTTAGGATCTGGGCAGCATCTTCTTCCGATAAACTCAGCAGCAAAATCGCAGCTTTTTCGACGCCATCGAGCTTACCAACATCAAAGCTTGGCTTGTCATTATTCTCAGTCATCTTCTTCCAGCCAGTTTCTGACCACCAGGGCCGATAATTCCGGTTCATTCGCGACTAGAGCGCGCACTGCTTTCAGTAAATCTTCATCACCATGCAAGTCTGGCAACATCAGGGTGCCATCCTCAGCAAAGCCAACGGCTGTTTCATCAAAGCTGGATTTCAGCATATCAATGGTGTCATCACCTAAATCCAGACCTGAACCCAAGGCATCTTCATCATACGCATCCTTGGTATCTTCAGGATAGATCAGTTTACGCAGCATCGGCCGCACCACCGACAAAATCAGCACGATGATAACCAGGCCCGCAATCAACAAACGGGTCAAGCGCAAAAACCACTCTTCCTGGTAGAAATAAATGATTGGTTCAGCTTCCAGCTCCGTCCTCATAAAGGGTACTGATACCACTTCAATGCTATCACCGCGCTGGACGTCGTAGCCGATGCTGCCTTGCAATAAACGACGAATATTGCTCAACTCAGCCTGGGTTCTGGGTTGCGGAACCATCTCGCCTTGCTCATTCGGAGCAAGTTTATAGTCCACAGCCACAGACACGCTGACCCGACGGATCACACCCGATTGCTGCGAGCTGTGGCTGATGGTGGTATCCAGTTCAAAGTTGCGCGTGGTTTCACGGTGATTACGGCCAGGCACTATGGGAGTGGCTCCACCACCGGTTGCTTCCTCCGGAATAGCCGAAGGCATCGGCGGCTGATTGGATAATGCCCCAGGAATACCGCCACTTAAACCACCTACACTGCTTTCTTCAATGCTCATTTCACTGCGAATGGCCGGTAAGTCCGGATTAAAACGTTGCTGAGTTTGCTCTAGTGTGGTGAAGTCCATCACTACATCAACCTGGGCCGTGTAATTGCCAATCCCCAGCACCGGCATCAGGATGCTGTCAATACGTTGACGGTACTCATCTTCCCGTGCCCGCTCCAGCTCGTATTCCCGCCGCTTTCTGGCAGAAGCCATGTCCTGTGAGCCGCTGTTAAGCAGGCGGCCATTCTGATCGGTGACCGTGACTCTGGAAGGATCCAAGTTCTGGACGGCTGAAGCAACAATATCGACAATCGCGTCTACTTCGCTGTCACGAATTACCCGACCACCACGGGCCGTAATCAATACCGTAGCCGAAGGCAAACGTTCACGGCGGGCAAAAACATTCTCCGGCGGGATGGCCAGCAACACTCTGGCTCTGGATACACTTTGCAGCTCTTCAATGGTGCGTGCCAGCTGCTGTTCACGGCTATGCTTTAAGCGCTCAGACTCAAGTCGCTGACTGACGCCAAAACCACTGTCCTGCATCAGAATATCGGTACCGGATGAGGGTTCCTGCGCTAAACCCGCCCGAGACATGCCAAGGCGTATGCTTTGGAACTGATCCTCAGGCACAAAAATCACATTGCCATCCAGCCGGTATTTCACCCGCTGACTGTCAAGATGGTCCAGGGTTTGAATAAGCTCTTCGGTGGCAAAGGTACCGAGCGGTCGCATTTCCGGCTGGCGGGCCCATAAAATGATCAACAGCGCAATCGCCAGACAAATGGTCAATGCAATAATCATGGTAACCTGACGCAATAAGTCGGTACCACCCAGATTGCTTAGAAAGCCTGACTTTTGTTCTTGTTGATCACCGGAGTTAAAATCGTCGCCGCTTAACGCCAGTTCGGTGGATTGATTCTCTGCCACAGCTTACCCCTTAGCTCTTACACCGGCATCGTCATAATTTCTTTGTAGGCTTCCACCACTTTGTTGCGCACCTGCACGGTGGCTTCAAAAGCAATGGAGGATTTGGAGGCAGCGATCATGGCTTCCGCGATGGTGACATTGCCAGTTCCCAGTTCAACATGGTCACGCAACACTCCCGCCTCTGTCTGCAATGAATTGACCTGGTTAATCGCTCCCTTGAGCATGGCGCCAAAGTCACTCTGGCTGGAGCTGACACCTGAGACAGCATGGGGCTCAAGTCGTTGCACTGTCAGAGCCTGCTGCGGGCCACGTGCCTGCTGTGCCATGGCTTGCATCTGACTGTACAGCGACACTCCCGGACCTTTGATTTGCATGACGATACCCTCTGTCAAAAAAATGTTCTTCACAGAGGTAAAGCATAGAGCGTGCCATATTTAAATTGATGGGAATCAACAGACTACGGCGTTACATCGGTCAAATTCGAAACCACTGGCGCTTACCATAGGTCAATGAGCGCCAGAGCCACTCCATTGGCCCAAAGCGGTAGCGTTGCAGCCACCAGCCACTCAACCAAAGTTGAAAGCCATAAAGCAACAAGGCCAACAAGGTTGCCGCAGCACGGCCCAGCTCACCATAAAACCCAAAGCCATAGCCGTAAAACAGCAGGGTAAATACTAAGGAGTGCAGTAAATAATTAGACAGCGCCATGCGGCCAGCTGGCGCCAGCCAGCCAATCACGCGGCTTTTATGCAGGGACAGATTCACCAATGTCGCCAGGTAAGCCAGGCACAGCGCCAGATTCGACAGGTTTTGGCAGGTCATCAGCACCGCATTACGGATACTCGGGGCCACCATCTCCACCTCAGTGCCATAGAACCCCCACACCAGCGCTAATGGCAGCCCAATGCCATACCCCAGCCACATCAGCCGCCAGAAAAACTGCTTGTGCTGCGCCGGATCCGACAAAACGCCAGTGCGCGCAAGCCCAGCACCCAGCAAAAAAATCCCCAGGATCATTGGCACAAAAATCATCAACGCAGGGCTGATGTACATGGCCTGAAACTCATAGAGCCGCCACTGCACCAGTTGCCAATACCCACCGGTTGCGTAAAGCAAATCTCCCCGGGCGATATCTGCCAGCAACTTTTCTTTATCGGCGGCAAAACCAGCTTCGAGTTTTGCAGCTTCCTCTGGCACCTGCATCGCCATTTC
This sequence comes from Alkalimonas cellulosilytica, assembly GCF_036325985.1. Taxonomy (NCBI): domain Bacteria; kingdom Pseudomonadati; phylum Pseudomonadota; class Gammaproteobacteria; genus Alkalimonas; species Alkalimonas cellulosilytica. Next base: position 242,241 of record NZ_JAUHLI010000001.1, on the reverse strand, counting down.
AAGGGCCAAAGTCCCAAGCCAAATCAGCAGAATAGGCATCAGCAATAGCACCGCAGCCCAAGTACACAATCGCTTTACTGAGGTATTCACAAAGAACAACAGCAAAAACCCGACCAGGGCATACAAGTGCAGTATATCGCCGCTCCAGATCAACAGCAGGTGCACCACACCAATGGCCAGCAGCCCCCACAAACGGCGACGAAATAAGGCAGTGGCCGCCGCCCCTTTTTGCCTGGCCCGGTCAATAAACACAATAAAACCAAGGCCAAACAGCAAGGAAAACAGCGTATAAAACTTGCCCTGAACAAAGGTAAAAGACAACCAGGCCACCGCATAATCCAGCCCGCTTTGCTCGGAGTTAAACCCCAGCATCAGTGCCTGAATAGGCCGCTGAAAAAACTCGATGTTCATCATTAAAATGCCAAAGAGCGCAAAACCACGGATTGCATCCAGGACCAGCATGCGCTCAGCCAGTGCTACTGGGCTGGGGAAGTCTGTTGTCGGGGTTGTCATGATAGTAGCCAATCCATGCAGGGCTGCCGGCCAAAGGGTTCGGTGTATTGAAGATAGCTTAGATTTGTTGGAAGTAAATAGGGTAAAGGTTCGAACCGGGACCGCCCTACTCGGCAATCAGAGGAGATGTCTTTGAGTAAAATGCAGCTAGGTTGAGCTGCTATTTCTTCGTACTAGGTGCAGATCTGAAGGTGGTCGTATTGCGTGAAAAATTGCAGCTCACTGTGTGCCAGTGACGGCACTGTTTTAGCCAATAATGCGTTCGGGTTGAACCACAGACACGTGCAATCATCAATGGGGTGTTGGGATGGCTCACTTACCAGGCTTTGCGTATTGCCCCACTGTGGATCGCACCAAAACCCATCCGTCGCACACACAATCTGGCTATCGTCACGTAGATCGAATTGAAAGTACTCAGGCTCAAAAGTACGATGAAGCTTTAAACACCGCGTCAAGATATGCCGGCCCGCTGAAAACTTGAGCTCGTCTGTAAAGGGTGCAAAAACATTCGCCGCGGTATGAACGGGCGAATGCCAATTCAGAGCCCCTCCTAGCACATAGCCCATTCTCACATCACCGGCACAATACCCCCACACTCGCTGCGTATTGATAAACGCCACCGTGATACTGACACATCCCCCGTGGGGCTGCTCATTAAGCTTTCCAGCAAAGCATTGCAACGTGTTTAATAACGAGACTGGTGTTGTAGTCAGTTCAGAGCGGGCTATCGCATCATCGACAGAGGCTTTAAAGGTCGTTAATAACATTTCTTTTGGTAAGGGGCGTAATGTTGAGATATCAAACATTGCGAGCAACAAGAGATCTTTAAAGCGAAACATCACCGTCGCATCGTCATAATGCGGTTGAGCAGATCCCGGCAACGCGATAAAACCTTCAGGCTGAGCGATATTTGCTGCGCTCATAAACAGGCCTCAATGCGCTCAAAAATTAGCGATTCCCGCGCCCTATTGTTCCCTGTCGCACTTTGCACGGCATACTCAAAGTTTGCATCTTCAAGCAGCGCTTGAAGCTGAACTCGAATAAAGTCTCTAAGCTCCCCGTCAACCGCGTTGATCTCAGCAACAATTTCTTCGCGTCCATCAAAGATATTAATCAAATCCTCAATATCGTGACTGGATAACGCATCACCGCTCCCTCGCCCTAAATACGCCTCAAGCTTGGTGGCCACAAAATAAACTGGATCCACAAGCTTAATAGTAAGCGCCTCGGTCAGCGTAAAATCCCGGGCCGTTGCCATCGCATCACGATACCAACGGTTGCTGAACCCAAGAATGCTGGCATCATCCGGCATAAAGTCGACTTTAAGCTGCCCGAGCATCATTGTGCAAATAACATCCTGCTCCATTGACTCACGAAAGCCTAATTGCCGCAAGCGATCAGCGAGTTGAGCCCAGGCACCAAAACTTCCAGCATGCACAATTAAGTCAACATCATCGGTATACCTAACCTGCTCTTTGGTGAAGTCGTCGGTTAGAAATAGCCCGGTGGTACACCCGCCGATAAACACGACCTGGGGTAGCAATTCATTCAGAGCAGTGGCCACCTGGACTAACATCTCTCTTTGGAAATTGATCTTATTCATGAGCTTACCCGCAACAGTTTACGCATCATATCGATAGCAATACTGCGCTCCCTTGAATGGCCTATCCGAACAGCATCTGTCAGCGCCAATAGCGCGTATGTTAAATCATCTGTTCGAATGGCGGCGAAGATGTTTTCGTGCAAAGGCTGAACGGCCACACCTTTAGTCTGCCCTTTGTAATAAGGCCAGATGGGTGCAAGCTCGCCAGATGTCATTAACTTACCTTGCAGAACCGGCGCAGCAATGGATGTGGCAATCCCACGTGTAACTTCGCCTTCTTTTGCTGGAAAAACGTATTGGATACCGTATGCGATAAATTCAAGCAGTGCCCGAGTGTTGGCTTTGGGTAAGCCTGTTTTACGATCAGCTTTTGCCAAGCCGACGTCAAACATCCGTTTCAGACTTAAGCTAACTTGAGATTTGCTGATCCCCGAGTCCTGCTCTAAGGCTCTTACGGAAAAAAGACTTTCAGTGAAGGCTGCAGGTGGAGCATCGTTATGCAGAAGTTCATCGCCCAGCCAATCGATAGACGAAGCATGTGGTACAAGCAAGTCTACATTATACCGATTGGGATTGATCCAGCGCTGTGTGAGCGACTCTATTTTGAAGAGCACGACAATATCTTGACTTTTCATTTTCACCACCAACTGGAAGTCCTACGTCCTAGGACGCGGGACAACTTTGAATTATGTACAGTAAAAAGTCAAGACTTAATTCTTTGTACTAAGTCATAGCGTCGGAACGACTGCCAACTTAACAGAAAATTTTTTCCAGAACTTCCGGTGTGATTCAGTGCCGGTGGTCATGGAAAGTCAATTAATGAGTCAATCAAAGAATATCAGAAAGCTGTTTAAGAGCCTGATTCAGGGGTTTAATATTCTGAGCTTTTTAAACAGTAAGCAATCGGTTATGAACCGCATGGATGTGATTCAGGACATGATCGATGCCCTGCCACCAGCAGAGCGTAGAGAAGCCCAGTCACTGCTATTCAGTGCCAAAGAACTGGCCTACAGGATGGATGAAACCGGTCAGGAGCATTATGAAGCCATCACCCTGCTACTCGATGCAGCTGCACACTGCGCATCCCACATCAGCGCCCACGATGCAAACACAGCACTAATCATCACAAAAGCAAAGAGCAGGTAACTCCTGCTCTTTTCTCAAACTACCCTGCGATCTGGATACCTGGCATTTCTCAAACTACCCTGCGCAATTTCTCAAACTAATCGCGCGGCACAGCCCTGCTCCGCAGTCAAACAAAAACCCCCTAGCTCGCGCTAGGGGGTTTTTGTTTGAATATGGCGAGGGAGCCTCTCGAAGAAAGGCCTTAACAATCTAACTTTAAAGGCATTTTAAATCTCATTAGTTGCAGGAACCCCCAAAAAGACCCCTTAAACTAGCGCTTTTGTCTGCTTTGTGCAGACTGCTCCATCACTTTACGCTGGGCATTGTTGGCTTGCTGCAGCACGGATAAAAATACCTTACGCTTTTGCTCTTCAGTTGCATTTAGAAAAAAGTCAGAGATAGATTCGAATTTCCGTTCTGTTGTTACTGTGTTTTCTTCACCTGTATTGTTCATAATCAACCCAGCTATGCTGATTTCGATTCAATCAACTAATTATTGACTTCGCACCGTTGTACAACTAAAGTAGTTACTAACACGACCCCGGCCTCTTGGTTGCTTGCAACTTACGCTGGGGTTCTTATTTTGAATCCCACCAATCCAACCAGTTCGCAGCAACACCAACACTATTCAAAGATAGCTTTTTATCAGAGTATTGCTCTGGAAAGGTCAATAAATGTCGCTGTAATCTCGCGTTCCACTCCGTATTCGGGCAAATGCACTGCATAAACTGGCGTGTTATAGCTAACAACAGAAAAGGCTTACTCAATAAGTCTTCGTTTCTTCGAAATGACGCGTACCACGGTGCGTCATCAGCTGCAGGTATGCTTGGTTTTGTTGTGATATTACGATTCCACAACCGGCTATGATGCGCTACTAAGTTCCTTAAATAACTCAGAGCGAAAATCCAACTTTTAAACACCTGCCAATCTGCCACACAATATTTTTCTGCGATGGTTTGCTGATCTTTCATCTTCATCATGCTGATTAACTGCGATAAAGCACCAAAATCGAATACCTCCACCGCAACCCAAATTGGCAATTCAGGACCGTGCTTAACCAAGTAATGGCGCACAAAATCTTCTTTAGACCGGCTTACTAACCCTTGATATTTATCCAGCCAAAACTCCCAAGCTGTTTTGTTGCTGCCTCTCATCGGTTTGCGCACAAAGCTTGGGTGAAATTGCTTAACATCAACATGCGCAAAGGTTCCACGTTTTCCAAGCAAGTAAGCAATATCAACACGAAGTGACACCTCAATTCGCTCTAGCGCATCAGTAAGCAACAAGCGTAACTTTTTATCAAACAAATACAGATTAACCGCATCAATAAACTGGGTGTTATCGACAAAATCGTTCTGCGCTTTAACCTCAGTCAAACCTGTTGCAGGGCATTGCTCTGGCCTAAAATGACGAAACGGATACCAATAGGCACTTAAACGGTAGTAGCCTATCCGCTGCAAATAATCTAAGGCTGCAGCATCGTCAGTAACTACCATACCTCGCTGTTTGAGTTGTTCAAGTTGTTGCTGAAAACTGAGCCATGGACGGTTATAAGCCATATATGGTCGCCCTTATTATGCAATCTGGTAATACAGTCATCAAACCCACTCTTCCCCAAGCGCCTCTGCTTGCTGCAATACCAACTGCACTGCATCATCTGCCATATCCGGCGGATACTTGTACTTACGCAGGATGCGCTTCACCATTAAGCGCAGGCTGGCGCGGACGCTTTCGCGTTTGCTCCAGTCGATACTGATGTTCTTGCGCAGGTTGTCGGTGAGCTCGTGGGCGATTTTCTTCAGTGTTTCATCGCCAAGCTCCAATACGGCAGCCTGGTTGTTGACCAGGGCATCGTAGAACTTCACTTCATCGTCGCTCAGGCCCAGGTCGTCGCCTCGCTTGGCGGCTTCGCGGAATTTCTTCGCCATTTCGACCAGCTCTTCCATCACCTGCGCGGTTTCAATGCTGCGGTTTTGGTAGCGGGACACCACGTTGCTTAATAGCTCAGAGAATTTCTTTTGCTGGATCACATTGCTGGCAAAGCGGGTTTTAATTTCGCCTTCCAATAACCGCTCCAACAGCTCCACCGCCAGGTTGCGCTCGGGCAGGTTGCGCACTTCGTTTAAGAAGTCATCATCCAGCAGGCCGATGTTGGGCTTTTCCAATCCGACGGCATCAAAAATATCCACCACTTCATCGGATACCACCGCCTGGCTGATGATCTGGCGTATGGCATGTTCTTTTTCTTCGTCACTGCGTTTTTTCGCGCTGATGTCGCGCTTGGTCAGCATCACTTTGATGGCTTGCAAGAACGCAACTTCTTCACGCACGGCTTTGGCTTCATCCAGGGTGCAGCACAGGCTAAAGGCTTTGCTCATAGCAAGGGCGGTATCGGCAAAGCGCTTTTTGCCGTCTTTGATCCCCAGCACATGGTTGGCAGCACCGGCAATCAGTTTGTGGCTGCTGGTGGCAAAGTCGCTGTAGTCAAAGCCATGCAGCATGCCGCGCAGCACATCGAGCTTTTCTTCCAGTACCGACCAGGCTTCGGCTGCATCCACCGTCGGCTTACCACGGCCATTGCTGGCGGTGTATTCTTTCAGGGCCGCTTTAAGCTCGTTGGCAATGCCAATGTAATCCACCACCAGGCCGCCTTGCTTGTCTTTAAACACCCGGTTGACCCAGGCAATGGCCTGCATCAGGTTGTGGCCTTTCATCGGTTTATCGACATAGAGGGTGTGCACGCAGGGAGCATCGAAGCCGGTAAGCCACATATCGCGCACTATCACCAGCTGCAGCGGATCTGCCGGATCTTTAAAGCGTTTTTCCAGCCGTTTTTTCACCTGCTTGGGGTGGATGTGTGGCCGCAGCAACGCTTTGTCACTGGCTGAGCCGGTCATGATCACTTTGACCCCTCCCTTTTCCGGGTCATCATCATGCCATTCGGGCCGTAGTGCCACAATTTCGTTGTACAGGTGCACACAGATCTCACGGCTCATCGCCACCACCATGGCTTTGCCCTGCTGTGCCGTATTTCGCTCTTCGAAGTGTGCTACTAAATCCTGTGCCACCTGCCGAATACGCGGCTCGGCCCCTACAATGCGCTCCAGCGCTGCCCACTTGCTTTTCAGCTTGCTCTGCTGTGCTTCTTCTTCGTCCTCGGCCAGCTCATCGACATCATCGTCAACTTGCGGCAGCTCGTCTTGTTTCAAGCTGAGTTTCGCCAGGCGCGATTCGTAGTAAATGGCCACGGTAGCGCCATCTTCTTTCGCCTGCTGCATGTCGTAAATGTGGATGTAGTCGCCAAAGACAGCGCGGGTATCCCGATCCTCGCTGGATACCGGCGTGCCGGTAAAGGCAACAAAGGTGGCATTGGGCAAGGCATCACGCAAATGCTGGGCATAGCCAACCTGAAACACGTTGTATTTGCCGGCCGTTTCAGCCGCTTCGTTCAACCGCTCTTTTACTTTGATTTTGGCGTCAAAGCCATACTGGGTGCGATGCGCTTCATCGGCGATCACCACGATGTTGTGCCGGGTCGACAGCACCGGGAATTTGTCTTCATCCGCACCCGGGGCAAACTTTTGGATGGTGGCAAACACAATACCGCCCGAAGGACGGTTGCTCAGTTTTTCGCGCAAGTCTTGGCGGGTATCCACCTGCACCGGTTGCTCGCGCAGTAAATCCTGCGCCAGCGAAAACACACCAAACAACTGGCCGTCTAAATCGTTGCGGTCGGTGATCACCACAATGGTTGGGTTTTCCATCGCCGCTTCTCGCATCACCCGCGCAGCAAAGCAAGTCATGGTGATGCTTTTACCACTGCCTTGGGTATGCCATACCACCCCGCCTTTGCCTTTTTGCTGGGCCTGCACATCGCTACGCGAAGCGGCAACCACTTGCTGAATGGCCGAACGCACGGCATGAAACTGATGGTAACCGGCTATCTTTTTCACCAGCGTGCCGTCGTCTTCAAACAGCACAAAGAAGCGCAGGTAATCCAGCAGGTACTCGGGGGCAAAAACACCATGCACCATGGTTTCCAGTTCATTGAACTGCCCCAGCGGATCCAGGTTTACACCATCAATGGTGCGCCACTGCATAAAGCGTTCAGCATTGGCCGAGAGCGAACCCATACGCGCTTCCGAGCCGTCGCTGATTACCAGGATTTCGTTGTACTGAAACACATCGGGGATTTGTTCTTTGTAGGTTTGGATTTGATCAAAGGCTTTCCAGATGTCGGCATGCACATCGGCCGGGTTTTTCAGCTCAATCAGTACCAGTGGCAAGCCGTTGATAAACAGAATGATGTCTGGCCGGCGCGAGTGCTTCGGGCCTTTAAGGCTGTATTGGTTGACCGCTAAAAACTCATTGCTGCCGGGGCTGTTTTCCCAGTCAATCAGCCGGACAAAATCGCCCCGGGTTTCACCGTCTTTTTGGTACTGCACCGGCACACCGCCAAGCAGTAGGTTATGAAAGCGGCGGTTGGCGGATAACAGCGCCGGTATGCCCAGCTCTTTTAACTGGGCGATGGCGTCATCACGGGCAACCAGAGGGATATGGGGGTTAAGTCGGGTAATGGCCGCGCTCAGGCGATCCAGCAGCAACGGCTGCACATAGTCGGTACGCTCGGCGGTCGGGCCATCAGGGGCGATGTCGTAGCCATTTACCGGCGTGTAGCCAACCTCGCTTAACCACCCCAGTACTTCCTGTTCTAACTGGTCTTCTGTCATGCATCGTCCCTAAATCAACCGTGCAGTTGCAACTTATGTTTGATACCTTGTTGTAGCTTTAAAATCAAGTTTTTAGCCGATTCCTCTGCTTCCAAATCAAACGGAAGCACCAGCAATCGAAGCTGATCGTTAAAGTAAAACTCACCGAGCTCACTGCTTGCGGTAAATCGTTGCCAAGCCGGATAAATCAGCACCAAGGTGCCTGCACCGCCCAGGTAATACTGGCCATAGGCAAACAGCTGGTAAAAGTCTTGCTGGCTTAGGCCATACTTGTTTTCGCGGTCGGATGCATCCAACAACTTCCACTTGGTATCCAGGATCCAGCGCTCATCGCCCAGTTTAAGTTGCAAGTCAGGCTTTAGCTGGAAGAAGCTTTTACCTTGGTGGGTGCACAGAAACTTGCTGGACAGCTGGGTGTTTACTTGGCCTTGCATCCCCGGCATGCGCTGTGCGGCCACATCAAGCTTAGCGGCCACGTAGCTTTCGAATAAGCGCTCCATCGGGAACAGCATGCTTATGCCCTGCCACTGCCCCTGCACGGCAAGAGGCACATGCTGGCTTAGCACAAACTCGCACCAAGGCTTTATGCCCTGGTAATGCGCCATTAAGCGATCCGTTTGCCAGGCTTTAAAATCGCTTTGCACATCGTTTGATGCCGGCAACTCATGCAACAGGCTTTGCAGTTCATGCGCCAAGCGCCAGTTGTCGTTGTCTTGGGTGGTTTTGCACACTTTAACCAAAGCGGCTTTAAGCAAGCGGTTTTCTGGCCGGTTGGCGGTAAAAATGTCGTGGCGGATATGAAAGATATGCGCGCGCCCGGCTGGCTGGCGCAGTTGTTTCACCACATCCAATTGGCCACGCAAAAAGCGTTGCGGCTCTTCTACCCGTTGGTAGTCAAAGCGCATGCCGCGTTTTACCAGCGCATCCAGCTCGGTTAAAAACTGCGCCATTAACCATTCCGGCAAAGGCGCATCAAAACGCTCGATGTCGGTCTGCTCGGTTTCGCGCTGCTTCAGTTGCATGGCGTTTAAAATCAGCTTACGCAGCAGCTTGCGGGCACTTTGTTTGCACTCGCTCTCAACCCGGTGCTTGGGCAATATTTCAATCACCTGGCCACAAGGCGATTCCAACACACCGACGTAATTGTCCAGTCGCAGCCACTGTTGATCATCGAGCTGCAGCAACTGCAAACCGTTGGCTTTAAATTGCTGGCCCAGCTTCACCAGCCAGTTAAAAGCCGATGGCGCAATATGCGCCGCATCCAGCGTGTTTTGCGCCAATGGTGCTGTGGTTAAGCGTGCATATTCACGCACCACGACCGGTTGCATTAGGCCTCTTGCTCCGTTACGGGCCCGGCCGTTTGGTATATGCGGCGATAGGCTTCAGCCTGCTGCAATGCAGCGGTATTTAAGCGCCAGCATTCACGCGATTTAAACTGCGGTACATTAGGGAACAGTTGCTGCGCATCCATCTGTTCATCACTGACAATAAACGCGAAGTCCGCTGGTTTTGATTGATCCGCCAAGACCCAACGAATGCGTTGCCAGTCTTCAAAGAAGTACTCTTGCAGCAGTGGCAGGATGTTTTGGGCAAATATATCCGTCAGCAATGGCAGGCTTGGGTTATCACACAACGGCATAAAATAGGCATGCCCAATACAGTGATCACGATCCAGCAAGGCAGTGATGCGCTGATTCATTACCCGAAGCATCGCACCGATATTCACACCCTCCACATCCACATCGTCTAACAGCTCTGGCTGGGGCGGCATTTCCACAAAGGTAAAGCGGCGGCGCAGGGCTAAATCCAGCCCGGCCAGCGACCGATCCGCCGTATTCATGGTGCCGATGATGTAGAGGTTGTCCGGTACGCCAAACTTATCGCCGGTCAATGGCAAGGTTACTTCTAAGGCTTCTGGCGCACCAATGCGCTTGGATGGCTCAATTAAGGTAATCAGCTCACCAAAGATGCGGGAGATATTGCCGCGATTGATCTCATCAATCACCAGCACGTAGTTCTGCCGAACCACCTCGGTGGCACTTAACTGTTGGCCCAGCTCACGAATATGCGCAATTAAAGCATCGTAGTAAGGCTGCAAGCCGCCATGCACCATGCGCTGGCCTTCAAACACAGCCTGCACGGTGGAAAGCGCCAGCGTATGTACTGAGTTCCCCTGGTTCTTATCAAACCGAATGGTGTTGTCTTCTACCTCGGTAATCACAAACTGCGAGCGCTTGGTTTTAATCGAAACCCCTGCTGGTGATTCATCCAGTTGCTGAATAAATGCCTGCCAACAGTCGCTAAAAGAATCGCTGGCTTTACGCACTTCGGTTGTGCGGTACTCTCGGGCAGCATTGACTAACTTGCGAAACACGCCCAGTTTTTTTTCGTAGCTGATCTTGCCGTCGGTGGATGTGGCGGCCAACCCTTCCACAAAGTCTTCATAACTGTAGCTTTGATGAAAGGTAACAAAGCGAATGCGGCCTGCATGAACCAATTCGTCGTAGCGTGCCTTTAGCTGCTCCCGGCTTTTCCAAACAAAACCGGGCTCAGCGGCCGTTACTGCGGCTTCAATGGTGACGAAGGTTTTGCCGGTACCCGGTGGACCAAAGAATATTTGGTTCAGTGGTGTTGTCATCAATTGACTTGGTGCAGGCATATTCGGCATCTCCTGGCTGCGCCACACAGCGTCCAGCAAAGTAGCTACAGCGGATGGAATTTCAACACCAGAACTTTGTGGGCTCCAATTGAATTGAATCGCAAGCTTAGCATTAAGCTGCTTTAGTGCAGCAATTGGTAGCATACCTTGCTCAGGGTTGGACCGGGTTTCATCGGGTAGGATTTCAATATAGCGCTTGGTTTTGCTTGGATCCCGCCAATCGGTATCAGCAAAGGATTCTCGCACCACAGTGCCTGATGCAACAATTCCTCTTGGCTCTACACCCAGCCGAATTAAATAGATACGATCGTCTATTTTTGGCTGTTGGCTATGACAGCTCCAACGGGTGGGAATACCCGCTTTAACTCCGGCATCCCCACCTTCTTTAAAGTTTTCAGGGTTCCAGGTAAGCAAGTAGCACTTCGTCATATTTGAGCCTTCCTCTTTCTCAACATACTGTATCCATTGCTTCAGGGCATTAAAGGCGGTGCCATTACCGTAGTTACCAATCATCGCGAACTGACCTGCAGGGCTGCAGTCAGTAACAAGATTTTGCAACTTTTCAGCATCTGTAAGCTGCCAAATATCAACTTTCAGGTTATGCGCAAGATGATTAAGCCCTGAGTAATAGCTGTTTACAGTGTTAGACGTATACCGTGCTTCGCCATGCTCATTTTTTAGTTCTCTTAAAAACCTTTTAAACCCCTTCTTACTGACTGGCATCACACCATCTCCGCGACGGCAGCTTCAGCATCTGGCAAACGCAATTGGCCGGAGATTAGGCGAGGAAGTATGGTGTCGCGAAGGTTAGCTAGCGTCACTGCTTGTTCAGAATTAGCACGGATCTTTATAAATAGCGGCTCAATAAGCTTTGCGAAAGATTCAGCAACGGGCTTAGTTGGCATTAAAAATTGAATTCGCCACATGTTTGATTGGCTTAGCTTGGCTTGAACGGCGCCCGTCATGTATGGCTGTATATTTACACCCTTTATTGCAAGCATAAGATGTTCAGTAGAAATACCATTCTTCCCTTGGAGTACATGGGCATGATTGTTGACCCAAATTTTTCCCCAGACATACTGGGTAATTGGAAAACCATTTTTGTCTGCAACAGAGCCATCTTCACCCATCAATAAATAAACCCCATCGAATATGTAATCATCAACCCAATCCATTAGAGATGCAGCACCATAATACGGATATGGCCCTTTACGTTTAGCTCTGTCTTGTCCTGATAAAGGAACTCTCTTTGAATCAAAAATCTGAGTTGCTTCTTTTAGGCTTACCCACTCCCACCCCTCCGGTATTAACTCCTGCGGGGATTCCTCCAGGCGGGAAGGGAATAGCGCTTGTATCTCGGGTGGTAAGCTGGGGGCTTGGGTGCCGGCATTGGCGTGCACCGGGTCAAAATCGACAAACCAGGATTTAAACAGCGCCTGGGCGATGGATTCTAAGGTGGCGTTGGTTTCGCGTAGTAGGGCTATGCGTAAGTCTAAGTTTTTCAGAACTGAGAGAATTAAATCTTGAGCTGCAAGCGGTGGAACTGTAATTCGGAATGATCGTAAATAAGCAAGATTAATTTTAGGAACACCGGTGTGTTCAGAATCTCTGAGGATTTTATCTATTGAAGACTTTTGAGACAGATAGTAATAAGCAAAGTCAGGACGAACCAAATCTCTATTCACCCTAAGTCTCATTTGATTTGAAGATAGAAGATACTTTGTGTGAGGAACATGAGGGACTATTCCGACTTGGCCCAAAGTGCCCTTTTTTGTAAAAACTATGTCGTCAGGAATACAGGTCGCTCTCGTAAGCTTTTGCGCAAGTTCCTCGCTAACAAAAACGAACTCGTCTCCTTTGAAACGGACTTCTCCTCGACTTAAATTACTTCCTCGAATTACAGGCACTCCAGAAGGTTTGTATGAATCAGCCGGTAACGCTGAGCCAAAAGGTCCATCAACTAATCCTTCTTTGCCGTTCAGGGCAATTTCAGACAAAGTTAACGTTTTCCACTCAGAACTCATACCCCAGCCCTCCTAACTTCTGGCGAATTAACTGGTCTAGCTCTGCGCCCTTGGCCATTTGTTCACCAAGCTTTTCGGTTAAAGCGGTCATCTTATCGGCAAAGGCTTCGTCGCAATCTTCAACCTCTTCCGCGCCAACATAGCGGCCTGGTGTGAGTACATGGCCATGCTCGGCAATCTCTGAAAGCGGCACGCTGCGGCAGAAACCGGGGATGTCTTGGTAGCCTTGTTCAAAGCCTTCCACGCCGGTCATGTCTTCACCGCGCCAAGCTTTTGCTGTATTGGCAATACGGTCGATAGCGGCTTGGTCCAGCTCGCTTTGCACCCGACTAATCATCTTGCCGAGTTTACGGGCGTCGATAAACAGCACTTCGCCTTTACGCTGCTGCTTTTGCTTGGTTAAGAACCATAAACAGGCCGGTATTTGGGTGTTAAAGAACAGTTGGCCCGGTAGTGCCACCATCACTTCCACCACATCGGCATCGACCATGGCACGGCGGATTTCGCCCTCGCTATTTTGGCTGGAGCTCATCGAACCATTAGCCAGCACAATACCAGCTCGGCCATTGGGTTTTAGGTGATACAGCATGTGCTGCAGCCAAGCATAGTTGGCATTGCCCTGCGGCGGTGTGCCATAGAGCCAGCGCGGGTCCCCTTCTAAACTGCCGTGCCACCAGTCGCTGATATTAAACGGCGGGTTGGCCAGAATATAATCGGCACGCAAATCGCTGTGCTGGTTTTTGGTGAAGGTATCGCCCGGCTCGCGGCCTAAGTTAAAATCGATACCGCGAATGGCCAGGTTCATGGCTGCCAGGCGCCAAGTCGTCGGGTTGGATTCCTGGCCGTAAATCGACACATCACCGAGCTTACCGCCATGCGCTTCGATAAACTTTTCCGATTGCACAAACATACCGCCGCTACCGCAGCAGGGGTCGTATACTTTGCCCTGGTGTGGGTCCAGCACCGCGACCAGGGTATTTACAATCGACTGCGGCGTATAGAACTGGCCGCCCTTCTTACCCTCGGCACTGGCAAACTGCCCTAAAAAGTACTCGTACACCTGGCCTAAAATATCGCGCGCTTTGCTTTGGTCTTCACCAAAACCAATGGTCGAGATCATATCCACCAACTCGCCCAGCTTGCCATCCGGCAGTGGTGAACGAGCATAGCGTTTATCCAGGATGCCTTTTAAGGTCGGGTTTTCCTGCTCAATGGCGGCCAAGGCATCATCAATCCGTTTGCCAATATCGGCCTGCTTGGCATTGGCGCGCAGCGATTCCCAGCGCGCGTTCTCTGGCACCCAGAACACGTTGACCATTTTAAAGTAATCGCGATCTTCCAGCTCTGCCGCTAAGTCGTCTTCGCTGGCATCGGCAAAATACAGCTCATCGCTTGGATCCTTTAAGCGCTTTAACAGCTCGGCCCGGCGGCCGGCAAAGGAATCGGAAATAAACTTTAAGAAAATCAGCCCCAGTACAATGTGCTTGTACTCGGCGGCATCGACATTGGCGCGCAGTTTATCGGCCGTGGCCCACAGGGTTTTCTTGATGTCTTGCAGCATGGTTGGGGTATGTCCTTATGTCGTGCATCGCGCACGCACTATCGTGTTGGTTGGCAAGGCTGCCAGGGTTCTGCAGGTAATTTAACGCATTTAGAAACAGAGGGCTAGTTGTGGGTGGTTTGTGTTGAACTGGCATGGCCCAGAAACCGACCTATACTGTTTGCTATTGAGCTGAAGGAGAATGCTATGGCAACCAAACCGCTGAATCATGACGAGGAAATTGCCTATTTGCGAGCGCTGAAAACCAAGCAGGCCACTGCGGCATCAAGCATGGCTTTTCGGAAATTACTGCAGCATGCAATGCAGGCAGCTGACGCCGCCTGCCCTCCAGTGCAACTTAGCTTGTTCGACAGTAACGAATAAGCCAACAGACGTATGCTAATGTTCACGCATTATGCTCCCTAGCCTTGTGCGTAACCAATGATTAGCTGCAAAGGTTCCGGCGTTTTCCTTTTTGACCAAGCATGGCTCACTGGCAAAATGATGCTGATAGGTTGCCTGGTACTGCTGTATCCATTGCACCTGCTCTGCCCTTTTCATGCCAGTTAAGCAGCCTGCAGCGAAAGTCGTATTCGCCCTGTCTGAGCACAGCGCCGGCGCCAGCAACTGCAAGAGCTCCTGCAGAGGTGCTGTATGCAGCAGATCCAACAGCTCTGTTTTATTGGCTGCAACCGCAGCAATGACAGTGGCATCTGGTGGTGCTTCGGCTACCATTCTTAGCTTGCCTTCAGGTTCCAGATACAACTGAATGCCTGTTTGTTGAAGTTGAATGAGCAATTGGTAGGCAGTCATAGCGTTTGCTCCCAGGTTTGTGTTGCATCATCCTGCAAACAACTTGTACCGGACAATGTCGTGCATGTCGTCTTGTCGTGCTTGGCGTTGTTTTGATCCTTGACGACATCACGACTTGCAAGACTTGCATCCTCTCTCATTTTGCTGATACGCCAATGCACATGGCTGCCTATTTTTCCCAGTGATTTGCACTGAATACCACATTGCCGTAATGCCGGTGCATTGCGCCTGAGTAAATCGCCTAGCCCTTTTGGCGACCTTGGCCAGCTGTCACAGTACTCTGGCCTTTTAAGGCGGCTGAGTATGATTGATAGCGGTGCTTCGATCATGGTTTCGTGTACCATCAACTCAATCAATGCAGCGCAGACTGGGCTTGTTTCTATTGCCCGGCTGATCAACTCTTGCCGATCTTGACTAAACAGTGTCAAAAATTTCTGCTCATCCTTATGCATGTGCTTGGTAATGGCCATGCCCAGCTGGCAAAACTCCAAGAGTCTTGGCCGCTTTTCTGCCGGGATCAGCACCTTGGCTATATGGGCTTCGGCTTTGCAGGCAATATCCAATAACGCAGCCAAGATCTTAGGCAACTGCTGAGTTAAAAGCAGCTTTTGCTCGCGCTCGGCAATACGGCTTTTGATGACCGGGCACTCAATGCTGATCACCCGATCCACCAGGTCCTGCTGCGTGACGCATGCAGAGATGCCATTGAGTATCCAGGGCCGTTTTACATTGATCACGTGCTCATCAGCATCCGAGTAGAGCTTGCGCTTGGCATGCCCGCCACCGGTGGATAAAACACAGAGGTTGTCTTGCATCTCTCCCGACAGATGGCTTAAGTTTTCATAAGCCACAACATGATTGACGCCTGCGGTGACAAAGACGTCCTCTTTTGACTTGGGTGCACTGCGCAAATTGCATGCATTCGGATCCACCAACATGCGAATAATTTCTGCTGTTGTGCTTTTGCCACTGCCTTGCTCACCGATCAACTCCAGGCCGGGGTACACCGTATCAGGTCGCCATGCATCGATGATCCAGGCAATCACAAAGATCTGTTTCGATAGCGGAATATTGCAAAGCTTCCACAGTGCATCTAGCGATGCATCTGATGTTGGGATAGGCAGGGGTTGCATGGCATCGCTTCGCACAAACTCTACCGGTGGGTGCGATACGATGGCCCAGCCGCCGGCATGCCAGCAAATGGCTCTGGTGGTATTGGCCTCGCATAGATCCAAGTAGTATTTGCCATCGTGCTTGGCGACACGCTGATGCACTTCCCTCATGATGTTTTTGCAACGTGCCAATGCACTAAGCTGTGCAATGGTATCGGCAAGGGTTTGTGCACGCAGGGCTTTGGCGTGCTGCTCATAAAAGGTGGTGGAAATTTCATCCCTAAAAGCACGACTGTTCAGTCGCCACACCAAGCCAGTGCTTAGACTTTTGGCATAGCATTCTTTGTTTTGATCATGAAACAGTTCGAACTGAGCCAGCGCATCCTGCAATATCTGATCAAGCAACGACTTCGTTTCCTCCACCTCGATGGGTTTTGGATCAAGCGGCGGAAGCAGGCTGATTTTAGTAGCACTCATGGCAACCCCCTTGTTGCAGCATCCAAAGGTAAAGATCGTTGAAGTCGGTCAGATTGGTTGGTGCGTCATCTGGCCAGGTAGGTTTCGCCCAGCTCGCAGCAATGACTTGAGCTGCATGCTTTGCTGATGCCAGACCAACATTTCGCTGTGATTGACGATCATCATCAGCACAGATCACGATTGGCCGTTTGGGATAACGCGCGCGCAACTCCCGTGCTACATGCACTAGGTTGCCTGCAAACATGGCACATGCGATGGGCAGATCATACTGCATATGCAGCGTTGCCCCAGTGGCCCAGCCTTCGCAAATCAGCAGACGCTCGGTTGCATCCTCAGTACCCAGCGGGCAGAAAGCACCCTGCACACGGCCATGCTTTAAGAAACGTTTTTGACCGTCGGCTGTAATGAACTGTACGTTGCATAGCTTGTCACGATAAAAAAGCGGTACCACAAGTGCGTTGCTGGCTTGTCGCAGGTTAAGAGCAGGAAGTTGTTTTCGCAGCAGGTATGGGTGCTGAATTGCCGGCGTTGCCTGCGTCCAAAGGTGCTGAGCCTTAATCTGGGCTTTAGCTTGCAGCATGATGCGCTCTTGTTCACGCAACAGCTTTTTTTGCTGCCACAATGCCCTGTGCTTTGCTTGTTGCTGCGGGTCCGATTCGGTTTTGCGATCAACTTTGATCATCTTATAGCGGTAAATCACGCCTTCGCGCCAGCTGCCAAATACACCTGAATCATGCTCGCTAACATACCAACAAGCCTTGTTGCCTGTCTTGCCGGTTGGGTCGTCCAAACGGTGCAAGTTGCCGTCGCAGGCAAAGTCGTGATCTACCTGGCCAAACACCTGTGAAAAGGCGTGGCAAATGGAATCAGCTGGTATAAACTGGTACGGTGAATGCTGAACAGAACTCCTTGAGATGTATTCACCCCGACGCCCGGATGCAGCCGGGCGTTTTTTATGGTCACTCATGATCATCTCCTTAGGCAGCATCTTGGTTTGCAGCTTGGCAACGCTCTGCAATCCATTGGTTGATGTCGCTTTCCAGCCAGGCAACACTCTTCCCGCCCAGTGACACTGGTTTTGGAAAGGTGCCGTCTTTGATTCGGTTGTAGATGCTCGCCTTGCATAAGCCGACCCGATCTTGCACGGACGGCATACGCAGTAAACGTGGTGGTGTGGTATGAGGTTGTGTCATGGTAGCCCCCTTTGGCTTGTTGTGGATGACAGGGGCTATTTTGCAAATTCGCGCTAAACCTGTATCGGAGTTATGTAAAACTCCGATTGGTTGATAAAAATTCCGATCTATTTATCCGCCTTCTCCATCCAATCTTTCAGGGTTTTACCATCTGAAACCGGATAACTAACTCCTGCATCTCTGAATAACTGATCCAGTTTTGTGTGGAGCTTGTGTGGACTTTTTAATAAGTCGGGTTCAACTGAAGGTAGGAGGCTAATTAACCCTTTAATCATGGCAGCTTGCTTGTAAGTTTGCTTTTCTACTGCTGTTGGAGCTGGTGAGTATTTCTGAATAAACCCCCGCTCGAGGACATAATGACTATCTAAAACTTCACCTTTAGTAATCGCATCCCGAATTTTTAAAACGTTCTCTCTTGAAAGAAAAACATTATGAAACTGAATTTCAGGAAACTCGATGTCAACTTCGAAGCCAGCTCTTTTAAAATTAAATTCTGACTCCTCCAATAAGATAGATTCAACCTCATTGACCGCAAGTGAAGAAGCAAAGCCATCAACAAAGTTGACGTAGTACTTTGATGCCATCCAATATCCAGAAATATATACTGAAATTTCTTTTAGCTCATCACCCCGGAAAGGGAATAACCTGTTTAGGTACAGCGGCCTCAATTCACTAACTGCTAATTCATCATAGCAATCATCTAATTTGAGATTAGACACAACGCCAATGCCAGATGAAGGCAAAAATAGACAGTATTTATGTGAATCCAATGCATCATCTATGGTTTGCTGGCTGACCAACATAGCTCCTTGCTGATACTGCTCAATTCGTACCATAGGCCAAATGACTCCGACTTCTAGCAGGTGGGCTAAGTCGTCAATTTCTATTGAAAGTAACTTGGCTGCACGAACTAACGAAAAGTATTGCATTGGTGGGATTTCAGCTAATTTGACCATGTTTAATTATCCAAATTGAGCAGTAATCACGTTGCCAGCAACAGCTGCAGCTCTTAACTCGTCCAAATAATCGGCCCAACGCTGCATCATTTCAAAGCGCTGCGGCAAATGTTTGGTGCGGTTGTAGGCCCGACCGTTGGCATCTTTGACGGAATGCGCCAGCTGCTGCTCAATCCACTCCACCCGGTAATTCAGCACCTCATCCAGCAAAGTTCTGGCCGTAGCTCTGAAACCGTGTGCTGTCATTTCCTCATTCGTAAATCCCATAGAACGAAGCGCACTGCGTATCGCATTCTCAGAGATTGGGCGGCTACGTGTTTTGGGGGATGCGAACACGTATTGGCTATCCCCAGTAACCGGTTGCAGTGATTCAAGAATTTCCCTGGACTGCCGGCTGAGTGGAATAATGTGTTCTTGGTGTGTTTTCTCAGCAATGATCTCGATGCGATTGTCAGCCCAGTTCACTTCACTCCACTTAAGGTGCCTGAGCTCACCCGGGCGGCAAAACCACAATGCAGAGCACTTAAGCGCAGCCTGGACGACATAGGTGCCATCAAAGCAATCAATAGCCAACATTAATCGCGCTACCTGCTTTGGCTCTGTCAGTGCCGAGTAGTGACCTTTCTTAGGGGTCTTTAAAGCACCACGCAAGTCTGAAGTCGGATCATGGGGGGCACGTTCGGTCACAACGGCATAGCGGAAAACCTGGCTGGCTGTTTGCTTCACCCGGCGTGCTGTTTCTATGATGCCTTTATCTTCCACCTTTCGAAGCACATCCAACATCATCATGGGTGTGATCTCATGCACCGGCTTACGGCCAATGTAAGGAAACAAGTAGGTTTTGAGCATGCTCTTGGTTCGGGTTTGGTGAGTATCGCTTTTATCCGACATGCGCACCTGGTACCACTCCAGTGCCACAGATTCAAAGCTATTCTCGGCGGCTAAGGTGCTGGCTTTTTTTCTAGCTTGCTTTTCTGCTGAAGGGTCGATGCCTTTGGCAATTTTATTCCGAGCCTCATCGCGGATTTCACGCGCATCCTTCAGGCTGAGATCTGGGTAGGTGCCAATGGCCAGTGCTTTTTCCTTGCCATCGTAGCGGTATTTTAGACGCCAGTACTTGCCACCGGCTTTGGTGACCAAAAGAAACATCCCTTTTTCATCGGTCAGTTTGTAATTTTTTTCTTTGGGTTTGGCTTTTTCTACCTGCAGCACAGTCAATGGCATGGTCGATCCTCCTGATACCCCCTGTTGTGCGGGGGCTCCAACACCGTTTGGGGGTACACAAAGCAGAACAAACCGCTGTTACCCCAGCCGTACCCCCATTAATTGGTGGTACCTGTTGGTTTAAGATAGACCAATCTAGACCGTATGGAAACAAAAAACCCCGCAGTTACGCGGGGTTCTGTGCCTATTTGGACCAGGCTAGTCTTAAATATGGCGGAGAGGGAGGGATTCGAACCCTCGTTAGGGGTTAACCTAAACACACTTTCCAGGCGTGCGCCTTCAGCCACTCAGCCACCTCTCCGATACTCGCCGTAGCGAGCGCCGCTATACTAGGTAAAAAGCGGCTTTGTTGCAACAGTTATCTGTTGCTTCGCTGTTTTCTGCTGGCAAATTAACCAGTTCAGGCATTGCCCTTCACCGCAACCTGCTGCTCTTTGGCAAAGTTCAGCATCCGATCCAGTGGTAGCAAGGCTTTGTGGCGTAATGCGTCATCGACAAAGATTTCATGCCCTTCGCGCTTGACCAGGGCTTCTTCAATCGCTTGCAGGCCATTCATCGCCATCCAGGGGCAGTGCGCGCAGCTACGGCAGGTGGCGCCATTGCCGCCGGTTGGTGCTTCGATAAAGGTCTTACCGGGTGCCTGCTGCTGCATTTTGTAAAAGATGCCTTTGTCGGTGGCGACGATAAAGGTGTCGTTAGGCAGCGTTTGGCTGGCTTTGATCAGCTGGCTGGTGGAACCGACCGCATCGGCCAGTTGCACCACTGAGTCCGGTGATTCCGGGTGCACCAAGACCGCGGCATTGGGGTACTGCTTTTTCAGCTCCAACAGCGCTTTGGCTTTGAACTCGTCGTGCACAATGCAGGCCCCGTTCCATAGCAGCATGTCGGCACCAGTTTGCTTTTGCACGTAGGCGCCAAGGTGCTTGTCCGGTCCCCAGAGGATTTTTTTACCCTGACTGTCCAGATAATCCACCACATCCAGAGCGATGGATGAGGTCACAACCCAATCGGCTCTGGCTTTAACCGCGGCGGAGGTATTGGCATAGACCACCACCACCCGATCCGGATGCGCATCGCAAAAATCGGAGAACTCTTTGGCCGGGCAACCTAAATCCAGCGAACAAGTCGCCTCCAGGGTTGGCATCAGCACAGTTTTTTCCGGGCTTAGGATTTTGGCAGTTTCACCCATAAAGCGTACACCGGCCACGATCAGCGTATCGGCCGGATGTTCTTTACCAAAGCGGGCCATTTCCAGCGAGTCGGACACGCAACCGCCGGTTGCTTCTGCCAGTGCCTGAATTTCAGGATCGGTGTAGTAATGCGCCACTAAGACGGCATTGTGCTGTTGTAATAAGGCTTTAATACGCGCCTTGTACTCTGCAGCCTGCTGCGGTTGCAGCGGCATAGGCTTGCGCGGAAAAACAAACTGCTGTTCGTCGAAATACAAACTTTGTTCCATCGTGCCAGTCTTCGTTACCGATAAAGGGCCGGCATTATACCTTGAGAGCAAGGGAAATGACAAAATTTGCGGTGCGGATTAGGCTAAAAAACAAGAAGTGGTGGGTCATGATGGATTCGAACCATCGACCAATGGATTAAAAGTCCACTGCTCTACCAGCTGAGCTAATGACCCACTAAGGGATATCTGACAAACTGAACCTGGTGGGTCATGATGGATTCGAACCATCGACCAATGGATTAAAAGTCCACTGCTCTACCAGCTGAGCTAATGACCCAGTTCAGATGTATCAAAAAGAGGCGGTGGTGGGTCATGATGGATTCGAACCATCGACCAATGGATTAAAAGTCCACTGCTCTACCAGCTGAGCTAATGACCCTCGCCGCGGACGCATATCTTACTGATTTCAGGCGTCAGTGCAACCAAAAAAACAAAAAAATACCGGTTGCTGCTGCCAAACGCTTAAATTGAAAGCAACTTGCTGAAAATGACAACAGCACAGTAACCTTTTTTCCTAGTTCAGGCTATCGAGCCGGCCCTGTGCCAAGCGCACAGCCGGTGCATTCGGATGCTGCTGCACCACCTGACGATAATACCCTTTGGCGGCATTCAGGTTATTTTCCCGCTCGGCAATTTGACCCAGCTTAAACAGTGCATCCGGCACTTTGCTGCTGTCTGCAAAGTTTTGCACCACCCGCTGAAAATAGGTTTTGGCCTTGGATAACTCGTTATCACGCAGCACCAACTCCCCCAGCCAGTAATTGGCATTAGCGGCATAGACTGAATTGGGGTACTGCTGTAGGAAACGTTCAAACTCGGTGATGGCTGCATCGTAACGCCGATCACGCAATACCATTTGTACCGCACGATCGTAAGCATCATTTTCAGAGACATCGGAAGAGAATGGCGTGGTCGCTGGCTCAATGCTGGTCTGCACCTGTGTTGCCACAGGTGCAGGGCCCGCTGCCATGCGACGCTCTATCTCCTGATAGATATCACGTTGGCGTTGTACAATTTCTTCCAATTGATGGCTGTGCAGTTCTGTTTGCCCCCGCAACTCCGAGACCTCATCCAGCAACTGCTCCAGCTGCTGTTGCATCCGAAGCTGCGCATTGGCACGAGCTTCTACCACCCGCTCCAAGGCCTCCAGCCGCTGCTCAATACTACCGCTTGCCGCTGTAGATACTGCCCCCCGACTCCGACTGATATCAGAAACCGGAGCCGGATTGGCAATGGCAGCTGCAGAGAGCAGACTAGCCAGCACGATCATGGTTTTTTTCATTGTACAACGCTTCTCTTAGCAGGAATTAATACACCAATACAGCGCGACGGTTTTTCGCAAAGCCTGCTTCGGTACGTGACATATCAACCGGACGCTCTTCGCCATAGCTTACAGTGCGCATCTGATTGGCTGGTACACCCAGGTTTTGCAGATACTGTACCACAGCCTGAGCACGACGCTCACCCAATGCAATGTTGTACTCTGGCGTGCCACGCTCGTCGGTGTGGCCTTCAATGGTCACACGCACCGATGGGTTGTTGCGCAGGAACTCACCATGAGCACGCAGGCTTTCTACGAACTCCTGGCGGATGGTGGAACGGTCAAAATCAAAGTAAATCACATTTTCCTGGCGCAGTGCTTCCATCTGCTGACGAACGCGCTCAGCCGGTGTCACCGCTTGCTCGGCCCGCTCAACCTGTACCGCCGCATCGCGCTCCATCTGAGCACGGCGGGCAGCTTCAGCCTCAGCGTCTGAAGCACTGGTTTGCGACGTGGAACTACAAGCCGCCAGTGTCAGGATTGGCAAAGCGATTAAAATCCCCTTTAACGCGTGATGTACGTTCATAGCAACATATCCTTAGTAGATTGAATGATTGAATTTCATTGTTATAAAAATGGTGACCAGGCTGGTGATTTCACTTCACCTTCCGCAGCTGGTAACCGGGCTTTAAAACGACCATCCATAGATACCAATGCCAACACCTGTTTCGACCCATGCATGGTGCTGTAAATCACCATAGACCCATTCGGGGCAATGCTTGGGGACTCATCCAGGCTGGTGGTAGTCAGAACCTGCATAAAGCGGGTCTGTCGATCCATCCGGGCAATCTGGTAACGTCCTCGGGTACGATTCACCATCACAATGGACTGGCCATCCGGCGTAAAAGTGCCAGACAGGTTCATCTCACCTTCGAAAGTCAACCGCCTTGTAGTTCCAGTTTGTAAATTTACGCTATATAGTTGCGGATTTCCACCTCGCTCCGAGCTGAAGATAATTTCTCTGCCATCAGGCGACCAGGCTGGCTCGGTATCGATCGCACGATGGTTGGTTATACGGGTGAGTTCTCTGCTGGCAATGTCCATCACATAGATTTCCGGATTGCCATCTTTCGACAATACCATGGCCATTTTCCGGCCATCCGGGCTCCAGGCTGGCGCACCATTGATGCCAGGCGTGCTGCTAAGTACACTGCGACGACCGGTATAGATATCCTGAATCACAATTTGCGCCTGACGCTGCTCAAAGGTGACATAAGCCAGCTTGGTGCCATCCGGTGACCAGCTCGGTGACATCAAAGGCTCACGTGAACGCAACAAAATCTGTTGGTTGGCACCATCGTAATCGGCAACTGCCAGCTGAAACGGAAACTCAGCATCACGCTGCACCAACACATAGGCTATTTTGGTCAAAAAAGCACCACGGGTACCGGTTAAGCGCTCATAGACAATGTCGCTGATGCGATGGCCAAACTGCCGAACCTGATTGCCGCTAATGGTCGTTTCCCGTGCTTCCAGCACATGCTCCTGACTTTGCACCAGTTGCCCCTGATTCAGCATTTGCCGGCTTAACCCTGCATTACCGCGAACCACATCAATTAATTCAAAGGATACCGTGTAACGATCCGGTCCAGCTTCGCGAATGGTGCCAATGACCAGATGCTCCACGCCTTCTTTGGCCCAGGCGGCATAATCCACGTCACTGGCACGATGTGGTTGCTGTGGCATCCGTACTGTTGGGATGGGGTTGAACTGACCACTGCGCATCAAATCGGCCGCGATCACCTCGGTAATGGTTTCGGTTGGGCGGTTCACGCCTTCAAAACGAAACGGTACCACAGCAATAGGCCGGGCTGAGTCAATACCTTCAGTAATAACAATTTCCAGGGCACTGCGCGCTTGTGCATTCAAGCTAAGCAGCAAGAGTAGAACGAAACTGGCTTGGATAAAGGTTCTCATAATCAAAATTCTGGGATCACCGTTAAGTTAATATTCCGCAGTTGCTCAAACACATCCGGATCTTGCGATACCGGTAAGGTTCCTGCCCGTTCAACTGCCCGCATAGCCGCATCGCACACCACCTGATCACCATTCACCACGCTGACGTTGGTAACAAAGCCATTACTTGCCAGTCGGATATTGATGCGGCACTGTCGACCGCGCATCCGCTCATCGACCCGCAAGTTTTGCTGAATGCGATCGCGGATCATGGCGGTGAAACGCTCCACCTCAGTCACCGTCTGACGCTGACGTGCAACCTGCCTTGCCTGAGCTTCGCGCTCTAACCGCTCCTGCAACTCACGCTCCTGCTGCGCTCGCAGCTGCGCCTCGCGTTCACGTTGCTGACGTTCGGCTTCGGCTCGCTCGGCAGCTTCTTGTTCCTGACGACGCCGTTCAGCGGCGGCTCTGGCCTCTGCCTCCGCCTGCTGACGCTGCTGCTCGGCCTGACGGGCCCGCTCAGCTTCTTGCTGCTGCTGACGTCTTGCCTCGGCGGCTGCCGCAGACGCCTGGCGCGCGGCCTCGTCTTGTTGACGACGTTGTTGCTCCAAACGACGAATACGCTGTTCTTCTTCAGCCCGGGCTTGCTCAGCAGCCCGGGCACGGCGCTCCAGTTCAGCAATCCGTTGTTGTTCAGCCCGCTGAGCCTGCTCACGTTGCTCACGCAGCTGCTGCACACGCTGATCAAATTGCTGCTGGTCAATGGCAACGGCTTCAATAGGCGCGGCCGGGGCTGAACTGGCAGTCACACTCACCGGCGTAGGCTCAAGACTGGGACCTGGTGCAAAATTGCTGACCACCAAAATAAGCACAAAGCCAACATGGAGCAACAGCGACTTCTTCAAAGCTGTTTTAAACTCCGGCTGCATCATAAGCTTAGCCCTCCCCCGGATCGGTCATCAGACCCACCGACGGCGCACCTGCATTTTTCAATAAATTGATCAAGCGAATCACTGCATCGTAACTAACGGTATGGTCACCTTTGACGATCACCTGAGTGCCTGGCTCAATCGTCAACCAACTGGCCACTTCATTGACCAACTCGGCCGAGGTGAAAGGACCATGCTCGGTGCCATCTTTATCAAAATAGTACAAACCAGCTGCATCGACGGTAGCCACCAACGGCAGGTTGCCATCCGTCATTTGCTCCAGCGGCTCCGCTGAGGATTTAGGTAATTCTACCTTCACCCCTTGCGTTAGCATCGGTGTGGTCACCATAAAGATAATCAAGAGCACCAGCATCACGTCAATGTAGGGTACCACATTGATTTCAGCCATCATGCGGCGTTTTTTACGCATGTACATCAGGCTGCTTCCCCGGTGGTGTTTCCTGCCTGGCGGTGCAGAATATTAGAGAACTCCTCCACAAAGTTGAAGTAGCTGCTTTCCAGCAACTCAACCTGATGCGAGAATTTGTTGTAGGCAATCACCGCAGGAATGGCCGCGAACAAGCCCATGGCCGTTGCAATCAAAGCTTCGGCAATGCCGGGCGCGACCATATTTAGTGTGGCTTGCTGCACTGCACCCAGCGCAATAAAAGCGTTCATAATACCCCAGACGGTACCAAACAAACCGATGTAAGGGCTGATCGAGCCTACCGTTGCCAGAAAAGGCAAATGCGTTTCCAATCGCTCCACTTCACGCGACAGACCAACCCGCATCGCACGCTGAGTGCCTTCCATCACCGCTCCTGACGGGCGGTTGTTTTTATGCAAACGAACAAACTCTTTAAAGCCAGACTTAAATAATGCCTCCAACCCAGTCACCTGTCCACGGGCACTGACTTCAGTGTAGAGCTTCGATAAATCAATGCCAGACCAAAACTTATCTTCAAAACGCTTTGCTTCGGCACTGGCCAGCTTCAATACTTTTCTGCGCTGAAAGATCATTGCCCAGGACACAATGGACATGCCCACCAAAGTTAACATCACGGCCTGCACAATAATTCCTGCTTCAAGCAGCAGACCTATAACTGAAATTTCACCGGACACTGGACATTACCTCTGAGAATTCAAATCTGGGATTGATAGTAGCTACTTAAGGTGTTTCGCGCAGTGCCTATCATAGGGCAGCCATATCGCGAACTCAACCAGAGCCAGATAAATGTTGCAAAATACTTTTATACCGCCATTTCACTGACTTTTCAGTAAAAAACAAGTTCCTGCCATGCGTTCAAAAAGCCTGAATATGCGACCAGCTTCCACACTGTTTAGCTTCGGCTAAACAGGCTTGCATGAATTATATTCCTGCGTTGCTGCAAGCTCAGCACAGCAGCTCTCACCAGAATGCAGCTGTATCTATGGCATGCTAAAGATCGTTATACAGTAGCTGGATGAACGGCAAATGAATAAAGCATTAGAAATTTCTATCTGAAAATAGCAATTTTTCTCGTTTGAAGTCTTTACTCTAACTCTCTAGAATACGTCCTGTGTTCTGAGCTAGCGCAAACTACAGCGACTTGTTCGCTGTTTTAGACCAGTTCACAGAGTGGTAGAGGCTGAATTTTCCCAGTTCACTTTATTGCTCGTAGATGTTCCCTGGATTTTATTGAAGCACTTCCTTCAACTTGTTGCATTCGCCCGCTCACTGAGCGGGCTTTTTTTTAGCTGCTATCTGAACAACTGTTTTAAAGCTGGTTAGTTTTCGGGCAAGTCAAAACCAAAATGCTGATAGGCGCGGGGTGCTGCAATACGACCTCGAGGTGTGCGCTGAATAAAACCCTGCTGAATTAAAAACGGCTCGATCACATCTTCAATGGTGTCTTTCTCTTCACCAATGGCCGCTGCCAGGTTATCCAGCCCGACCGGTCCGCCCATAAACTTTTCGATGATGGCCAATAGCAGTTTACGGTCCATGTAATCAAAGCCTTCGGCATCGACATCCACCATCTTTAACGCATCAGCGGCGACTTGCTGCGTCACCTGACCATTGGATTTGACCTGAGCATAATCACGTACCCGCCGTAGCAAACGGTTGGCAATACGAGGCGTGCCGCGTGAGCGCCGGGCAATCTCAGTCGCACCGGCTTCATCCAGCACCAGATTCAAAAAACTGGCCGAGCGCAGAATGATTTGCGTCAGCTCCGAGACCTTGTAAAACTCCAGCCGCTGCACAATGCCAAAACGATCGCGCAGGGGGGATGTCAGGGCGCCAGCCCGGGTGGTCGCGCCAATCAGAGTAAAGGGTGGTAAATCCAATTTAATGGAACGGGCCGCCGGCCCTTCGCCAATCATAATATCGAGCTGGTAATCTTCCATCGCCGGGTAGAGAATTTCTTCCACCACCGGGCTTAATCGGTGGATCTCGTCGATAAACAGTACATCGTTTTCGTCCAGGTTGGTCAACAGTGCGGCCAAATCACCGGCTTTTTCCAGCACCGGACCCGAGGTGGTTTTGATGTTCACCTTCATTTCATTGGCCACGATCATCGCCAACGTGGTTTTACCCAAACCAGGCGGACCAAAAATCAGCAAATGATCCAATGGTTCACCGCGCCCCCGCGCCGCTTCGATAAAAATCGCCATCTGCTCGCACACATGCTGCTGACCGGTGTAATCCGCCAGCAATTTAGGGCGAATAGCGCGGTCAATGGCTTCATCTTCCCGGCTGGCAGTGGGCTGAATAAAACGGTCGGCTTCAATCATGGTTTACATCATGCTCCTGAGGGCGGCTTTGATCAGCATCTCACTGCTCATGTCGTCGGTTTTCACCTGTTGCACCGCTTTACTGGCTTGTTGCTGAGTATACCCAAGGCTCACCAGAGCACCAAGCGCATCCTGCTCGGCTTGCTCAGAGGCGGTCAGGCTGACTGCAACCGGTTTAAGCTGCAAACTACTAAAAGCACTGTCGGCAGGCGCCATACCCCAATCTTTTAACCGATCGCGCATTTCCACCAGCAAACGTTCGGCGGTTTTTTTACCGATGCCCGGCAGTTTGACCAGAGTGGATAAATCGTCCAGTTGCACACAACGGACAAAATCATCGGCGGTTAAACCGGATAAAATGGTCAGCGCCAGTTTAGGCCCGACGCCATTGGCTTTGATCAGTTGACGAAACAAAGCGCGCTCGGTCGCGCTGTGAAAACCATACAGCAGCTGTGCATCTTCACGCACCACAAAATGGGTGTAAAGCACTACCTCCTGGCCCGTCTCCGGCAGCTGGTAAAAACTGGTCAGCGGCAGCTGCACCTCGTAACCCACACCGCCGACTTCCAGCAGCACATCGGGGGCTTGCTTCTCCAGCACAATACCACGCAATCGTCCTATCATCAGGGTTCCTTATCGTAAGCGGCCGCGCACGGTTTTGCGGGCCTGACCGGCCAGGCTGATTAAACTTTGCTGGGTGTGACCATGACAAAGCGCCACAGCCAGCGCATCAGCCGCATCGGCCTGCGGCGTACCGGGTAACTTCAGCATGGCTTTGACCATATGCTGTACCTGAACTTTATCGGCCGCCCCGGTGCCGACCACCGCTTGTTTGACCTGGCGAGCCGAGTACTCAAACACGGCCAGGCCGGCATTGGTGGCTGCGACTATGGCTGCACCACGGGCCTGACCCAGCTTTAACGCAGAGTCTGCATTACGCGCCATAAATACCTGCTCAATCGCAAAGACTGTGGGTTGATGTTGGCTGATAAGCTCGGTCACCGCCTGGAAAATCACTTGCAAGCGTCCGGCCAAATCCGCGTCAGGTAAACGAATGCAGCCGCTTGAGCGGTACTCTAAGCGGCTGCCTTGCTGGTGCACCACCCCATAGCCGGTGACACGGCTGCCAGGGTCAATGCCAAGAATAATGGCCACCCTTACTCCAGGCTCGCCAGCACGTCGTCGCTGATTTCGGCATTGTGAAAGACATTCTGCACGTCATCCAAATCTTCCAGCGTATCCAGCATTTTGAGGAATTTCTTCGCTTGCTCCAAATCCAGGCTCACCTTGGTGCCGGGCACCTGGGTGATTTCAGCGTTGGCCGGAGCAAAGCCTGCCGCAATCAGCGCATCTTTGACATCCGAAAAGGTATCCGGCGTGGTCAGTACATCGAAGGAGTCATCCTCGTTGCGTTGCACGTCTTCGGCACCGGCTTCAAGCGCCGCTTCCATCAGCGCATCTTCGTCGGTGTCGCTGCCATACGACAGCACACCCTGTTTGCTGAACAGGTAGGCCACCGAGCCGTCCGTGCCCAGATTGCCACCATTTTTACTAAAGGCATTGCGCACATCACTGACGGTGCGGTTGCGGTTATCGGTCATGGTCTCCACCAAGACCGCGACCCCATTAATACCATAGCCCTCGTACAGCAGCTCGTCGTAATTCTCGCCTTCACTGGCGCCAGCACCGCGCTTAATCGCCCGATCGATGGTATCGCGCGTCATATTCTCAGCCAGCGCTTTATCGACCGCCACCCGCAACCTGGGATTGGAGCTCACTTCAGGGCTAATGCGTGCTGCCACCGTCAACTCACGGATAATTTTGGTAAAGATTTTGCCTTTTTTGGCATCCTGTCTGGCTTTGCGGTGCTTAATATTCGCCCACTTGCTATGACCTGCCATGCTTACTCCTTGGTTAGCTCTATCATCAACTCCGCCAGCTGAGCCGGATTGGCAAGGCCAGGTGCATCGGTCAGGGGACAGGCCGCAGTGGTGGTTTTTGGAAAGGCCATCACATCACGGATAGAGGTTGCACCGGTCATCAGCATCACCAAGCGATCCAGGCCAAAGGCCAGACCAGCATGCGGCGGCGTACCGTATTTTAAGGCTTCTAACAGGAAGCCGAATTTCTCAGCGGCTTCGTCGTCGCTGATACCAAGCAAACGGAATACCGTGGCCTGCATCACCGGATCGTGAATACGAACCGAACCGCCACCGAGCTCAGTGCCATTCAAGACCATATCGTAGGCATTGGAAAGCGCTTCAGCCGGTGCTTGCTCCAGCGCCGCCGGATCCGGATTGACTGGTGAGGTAAAGGGGTGATGAATCGCCATCAGCTGACCATCGTCGCCCTGCTCAAACATCGGGAAGTCAACCACCCACAGCGGCTTCCAGCCCTGCTCGGTCAGGCCATGCTGTTCACCCAGTTTCAGCCGCAGCGCGCCCATGGCTTCACACACCACCGAATAGCGATCGGCACCAAAGAACAGGATATCACCGGCAGCAGCTTCGGTGCGGCTTAGGATCTCATTGACAATATCATCGCTTAAAAACTTAGCAACCGGCGACTGCACACCTTCGATGCCCTGCCCCACGGCTTTGACTTTCATCCAGGCCAGGCCCTTGGCACCGTAAATACCAACAAAGTCGGTGTAACCATCAATCTCTTTGCGGGAAATGGCTTCTGCTTTGCCCGGTACTTTCAGCGCGACCACGCGGCCTTTCGCATCGTTGGCAGGACCAGAAAACACTTTAAATTCAACTTCTTTTAGCAGATCGGCGACATCAACAAACTGCATCGGATTGCGCAGGTCCGGTTTGTCCGAGCCATACAAGCGCATGGCTTCGGCGTAGGTCATGCGGGGGAAACTGCCCAAATCGACCTGCAATTGTTGCTGAAACAGCTCACGGATCATTTGCTCAGTCACCGCCATCACCTGATCGGCGGTCATAAAGGAGGTTTCGATATCGATCTGGGTAAACTCCGGCTGGCGGTCGGCACGCAGGTCTTCATCACGGAAGCATTTGACGATTTGATAGTAGCGATCCAGGCCCGACATCATCAGCAACTGCTTAAACAGCTGCGGTGATTGCGGCAGCGCAAAAAATTTGCCTTTGTGGGTGCGGCTGGGTACCAGATAATCGCGTGCACCTTCTGGCGTGGCCCGGGTCAGCATCGGGGTTTCCACATCCAAAAAGCCGTGACTATCCATAAAATTGCGCACAAAGCTGGTTACTTTGGCACGAAACTTCAACCGCTCCGTCATCTCCGGGCGCCGCAAGTCCAGGTAGCGGTATTTCAGCCGCTGCTCTTCGCTGTTGTTTTGGTTAGAGTCCAGTGGCAGTGGCGCAGCCTTGCTGAGAATTTGCAGGGTTTTGGCATAGACTTCAACTTCGCCGGTTGCCATGTCGGCATTGACCTGAGACGCCGGGCGAGCACGGACTTTGCCACTGACCTGAATACAGAACTCATTACGCAGGGTGTAAGCCAGCTCAAACAGGGCTTTTTCATCCGGATCAATCACCACCTGCACCAGGCCTTCACGATCACGCAGGTCCAGGAAAATCAAACCACCCAAATCACGGCGACGATTGACCCAGCCACACAATGTAACCTCTGTATCTACCTGCAAAGCGGTTAACGAACCACAATAATGACTGCGCATGCATTCAATCCTTACAAAACTGTCGTGAAAGCCTGCAACCAAGGGAAAACCGGCAGGCATAGTTGGGGGGACATTATAAAGAAAACAACAGCAATGTCACTGCCCGCACCCTCTGCTATGATGGCATTTTTTTTCAAAAGGTCGCTGCTATGCTCTACCTTGGCTGCCCGATGTGGGCCAATGCCAGCTGGAAACACAGCCTGTTTCGTGCAGACTGCAAAACCGCCGATTTTTTGCAGCAATACAGCCAGGTGTTCAACTCTGTGGAAGGCAATACCACCTTTTATGCCGATCCAAAACCTGAAGCCTTGCAGCGCTGGGCCGCGCAGACTCCGGCTGATTTTCGTTTTGTGCTCAAAGTGCCTTCGCGAATCAGCCATCAGGCCAATGCCGATGCCCAGCCAGAGCTTAAAAACTGGTGGCAGTCGCTGCAGCCTCTGCACAGCCGCATCGGTCAGGTACACCTGCAACTACCAGCCACTGCTGGCCCTGAACAACTGGCATGGATTGCCGCAATGCTGGATGCACTGGTCGCTGATGTCCGCTGCTGTGTAGAAGTCCGGCATCTGGCCTTTTTTGATAAAGCCGAGCACGAAGTGGGCTTAAACCGGCTGCTGCGTGATTACGGCGCTGAGCGGGTGGTGTTTGACAGCCGGGCTCTGTTTGCGGTGCCGGCCAGCAATCCGGCACTGATTGATGCCCAGCGCAAAAAGCCCCGTTTACCGGTGCATGCCATTTGCCTGACCGATGCGCCTGTGGTGCGTTTTATCGGCTGCGATGATGCCGCCATCAACCGTCAGCATTACCAGCCCTGGCTGGCTAAAATCCGTCAATGGCTGGATGAAGGCAAAACGCCCTACTGCTACTTTCATACCCCGGACAATGCCTCCGCACCTGAGTTGTGCCGTGCTTTTGTGCAGGATCTGGGCCTGGATCACCCGGTGCTCAAGCAATGGCCTGGTGAGCAACACCAAACAACCAGCGGCATACAGCCGGAGCTGTGGTAAAGCTTAATGAGCGTTATGCCGTTGGCTTTTGCAGCAACACCACATCAGGGCCGCAGAACTCAAGGTCCAGCTGGTAACGTGCAGACAGCCAGCGGAAACTGTCATCGGCAAAAAAACTGATGTGGGTGGGGTCCAGTGTATAGTGCCAGTTGGCAAAAGCCGCATCCGTCGTCAGCCGCTTGGTCATTAGCCCCAGCCAGCCGCCAGGTTTTAGCAGGCCAATCAACTGGCTGAGCACCTGGCCAGGCGCGCTTAGGTGCTCCACCACCTCAGTGCTGACAATAAAGTCGTAGGGCCGGTTTAAACGCTCAGGCTGATGGCAGTAATACAGATCGTAATTGGCACAATGAAAACCGGCTTCTGCAAACATCAGCGCCAGCGTCGGCCCAGGGCCACAACCAAAGTCTAACCCGGCAGCGCCAGGCTGAAGTCGCTGCTGCAATGGTTCAAATACACGGCCTAAAAATTTACGGTAACCCGCATCATCTGGCAGGTTTTGGTGTTGATCGTACACGGCTTTTTCTGCCGCAGCATCCAAATGAAAAGACGCTGGCACAAACACCAATGCGCACTGGTCACAGCGCCAATAATCGCGGACCAGAACCTTAGGGCGTTGCTCCGTATGGTACCGATGAGTTTGGCTGGATTGGCACAGTGGGCAAAGCGGTGGTACGGTATTCATTGAGTGGTGCACTCATTACATGCTGGCATGAGCCTTTGATTTGACATCGAAAACTGCTCGCTCTAGGCTGGTAAGAACCAATAGGCGCTAAGCCTAACCGAACCAGCCTTGTCTGACAACTCGGCACACACCTGTGGGAGCCACCATGACTGAACAAGTTCGCTTGTTACCACTGCCATTTAGCAATAATCACCAGGGTAAGCCCAGACGCATTGGCGTAGAAATTGAACTCAGTGGCCTTGAACTGAACGAGCTCGCTGAGTTGGTCGCGAAAGAGCTGGGGCTGAGCACTGAGCAAAAAGGGCGTTATGATTTGCGTTTAACCGGCGATCTGGCCGGTGACTGGGTGGTGGAGCTGGATTTTCATTTACTGAAAGAGCTGGGTAAAACCGAGCAAGACCCCGGCAGTCTGTCACAAAGTGCTGAGCAGCTGTTGGCCTCATTAGCCAGTCAGTTGGTGCCACTGGAGCTGGTAAGCCCACCGCTGCCGTTTGAGCGCTTAAAGGATATCGAACACATTATTGACCGACTGCAGCAGCAAGGCGCGAAAGGCTCTTCCGATGAATTTCAAAATGCCTTTGGTTTGCAACTGAACCCGGAGATCCCCTCCAAGGATCCGGCAGTGTTGCTGCGCTTTTTGCAAGCCTTTGTCTGCCTGCATGACTGGCTGCTGCAACAAGAGCAAATCGATGTCACCCGTCGTTTAACCAGTTACATCAACCCTTACCCCAAAGATTACCAAAAGTTGATTCTGGCTCCAGATTACCAACCGGATCTGACACAGCTTATCGATGATTACCTGACGCATAATCCCACCCGTAACCGGGCGCTGGATTGTTTGCCGCTGTTTATGGAGCTGGATGAAAGCAGAGTCAAGGCCGCCGTCAAAGACGAACTGGTCAAAGCCCGGCCGACGTTTCATTACCGCCTGCCCAGCTCGGAAATCCAGCTAGCCGGCTGGGGCCTGCACCGGGCCTGGAATGGCTGGATTAAAGTAGAACAACTGGTGGCAAATCCTGACCAACTCAGCGCCTGCGCAGCCGCCTACCTGGAGCTGTTAAACAAGCCACTGGGTAAATTTCTGCAAGACTGGCCACACCAACTGGAGCAACAATGGCTAAACCGGTAATTGCCATTACAGGGCCAGAGCGCGGCGCTTTTGGCCCGCGCTTTTTGGTAGCACTGGCCGTGCGCTTTTATGGTGGAGTTCCCCTGCAGTTGCGGCCATCCCAACACCCACAATCCGTCAGCTTCGATGGCGTAGTAGTAACTGGTGGCCATGATGTAGACCCGGTGCTTTACGCTGCTGAGCCTGAGGTTCACCCGAAGTATGATCCGGAGCGGGATAAACTGGAAATGGCGGTGATCAAGCAAGCCTTGCAGCAGCGTAAACCCTTGCTCGGGATCTGTCGTGGTGCCCAGCTTTTAAATGTCAGCCGGGGCGGAAATTTGCATCAGCAGTTAAAAGAACATCGCTATAAAACCTCCCATCGCTGGACCGTGCTGCCACTGAAAACCTTGTGTTTAGAAGAAGGTAACTCGTTGCTGGCGAAGCTGCTGCATTGCCAAAGATGCAAAATCAACAGCCTGCACAACCAGGCCATCAATCAAGTCGGTGATGGTTTGAAGGTGGTGGCGCGGGATCTGGATCAACTGGTGCAAGCCATCGAAGATCCCAGCTACCCCTACCTGCTGGGAGTACAGTGGCATCCAGAGTTTTTACTCTTTATGCGCCGTCAACGGCACCTGTTTAAAGCGTTAGTGGCAGCAGCGCGTCAGCAGCAAGCAGGTGGATCTGAATAAGAAGTGAAGAGCACCTCGTGCCAGTCTGCAGCCATCCATCGCAGAACAGAGCTAACTTTCTTGCTGCTTGCTGAAAGTTTCCAGCAACTCCAGCGTACGGGCAATATCGCTAGCACTGATATCCAGATGGCATACCCAGCGTAAGCGATGCCACTGGGTTCCGGCATGGCTGTAATTGCTGCCACTCAGTAGCACGCCCTGCTGCTTCAGATAAGGCAACAAAGCAGCAGCCAGCGCTGGCGCCATGTCACAGAACAAAATATTGGTTTGTACCGGCTGCAGCCGCAACTTACCCTGCCAGCAGGCGTAGCGCTCTGTCAGCTGCTGAATCCCCGCGGCCAGTTGTTGACAGTGCTTATGATCATCCGTCAGCCGGGCCACCTGATGCTGCAGAGCGTAGTGCCCGGCGGCTGCCAGCAGGCCGGTTTGCCGCATACCGCCTCCCAGCATTTTCCTTAAGCGGCGAGCCCGCTGTATCACAGCCGCAGAACCCAACAACAGCGAGCCAACCGGCGCCCCCAGGCCTTTCGACAAACACAACGATAGCGTGTCATAGCCCTGGCACAGCTGGCGCGCCATTTGCCAGACATCCTGCTCGCGTTCCGCTGCGAGCTTGGTGGCTGCATTCATCAAACGGGCGCCATCAATATGACAAGCCAACTGATGCTGCCTGGCAAGCTTCGCCACACTGGCCATGTATTCGGGGCTTAAAACTTTGCCGGCAATGGTATTTTCCACCACCACCAGCCGGCTGCGGGCAAAATGAGGGTCGTCCGGTTTTATCGCCGCGGCGATGTCTTCCAGCAACAAGGAGCCATCGGCCTGCACTGGTAATGGCTGTGGCTGAATCGAACCCAGCACAGCGGCACCGCCACCTTCCCAGCGGTAGGTATGCCAGTCCTGGCCCAGGATCACTTCATCACCGCGCTGACAATGGCTCATCATCGCCAGCAGATTGGTTTGGGTACCACTGGATGCAAAGAGCGCGGCTTCAAACCCTAACTGCGAAGCGGCCCAGTGCTGCAGTGCATTGGTGGTTGGGCAGTCCTGAAATACATCGTCGCCAAGCTCTGCTGCCATCATGGCCGCTTTCATCTCTGCAGTGGGTTTGGTGACGGTATCGCTGCGAAAATCAATCATGGAAGATCCTGTTATGTGGCACTTCGGCTCAGTGTCCCCCGAGCCAAGCCCCGACACAATCAAAAAATCGAACACTCAACTGAATTTTATGCAATTTAATCGCAAGGATCCCGCCCCCATAGTGTTTGAAAGTAATCGACAAAGGATCTTCTCATGACTGACTTATTCACCCCACTGGAGCTTGGCCAACTCCGCCTGCCAAATCGTGTTTTGATGGCCCCACTGACCCGCTGCCGGGCCGATGCCGATCATGTACCTACCGACATCATGGCCGATTACTATGCGCAGCGTGCCAGTGCCGGCTTGCTGATTGCTGAAGCGACCATGATCACCGAAGGCAACTCGGCGTTTTGGCGCGAACCAGGAATATACTCAGAGGCTCAAATCACCGCCTGGCGTAAAGTCACCGATGCGGTGCATGCCAAAGGCGGTCGGATTTTCCTGCAAATTTGGCACGGTGGCCGGGCTTGTCATCCAGCCCTGAATGACGGAGCCACTCCGGTCGCTCCATCCGCCATTGCCATTGATGATACGGTGCATACCCCGGAAGGGAAGCTACCTTATGTAGTACCACGTGCACTTGAGCTCAGCGAGATCCCAGCCATTGTCACCGCCTTTCGCCAGGCGGCTCTCAATGCTGTGGAAGCAGGGTTTGATGGCGTTGAAATCCACGGTGCCAATGGCTATCTGCTGGATCAGTTTTTACGCAGCGGCTCCAATCAGCGCAACGATGTCTACGGCGGTTCCCGGGAAAACCGTGCCCGTTTATTGTTTGAGGTGATTGCTGCGGTGACCGATGCCATTGGCCCTGATCGCACCGGCCTGCGTTTATCACCGCTCAATAGCTTTAATAGCATGCTGGACGATAACCCAATTGAGCTGATGCAGTATCTGGCCAGTGAGCTGAACCGCTTTAAGCTGGCCTATTTGCACCTGATGCGGGCCGACTTTGCCGGCATTCAACAGGCGGATGTGGTCTCCGTCACCCGTGAGCACTACCAAGGCACCCTGATTGGCAATATGGGCTACAGCTTCGATGAGGGCAGCTCTGCGGTGGCTAGCGGTCAGTTGGATGCAGTGGCCTTTGGCAGTGCTTATATTGCCAACCCGGATCTGGTAGAGCGCTTTGCCAGGCAGCTGCCACTGGCCGAACCAGACCCCGCCACTTTTTATACTCAGGATGCGAAGGGCTACAGCGATTACCCAGCCTATGCTTAAACACTAAAATTTTGGGTACGATGGCTTCGCACAAATGAAGCCATCGAATCATAAAACTACCAGCAATAACATCACAGTTGGCGTTGATGTAGCCAGTGCTCGAAATCAGCAACCGCTTGCGGCTTGGCAAACAAATAGCCTTGAAAACAGTGGCAACCACTGGTGTGCAACAGTTGCCTTTGAGCTTCCGTTTCAACACCTTCTGCTACCAGCGCCATACCAAAG
The DNA here is from genome assembly GCF_036325985.1 of Alkalimonas cellulosilytica. NCBI lineage: Bacteria > Pseudomonadati > Pseudomonadota > Gammaproteobacteria > Alkalimonas > Alkalimonas cellulosilytica. Next base: position 204,153 of record NZ_JAUHLI010000001.1, on the reverse strand, counting down.
GTATTGGCAATGCCAATGATCGCTTCCACAATGGCCCAGTCTCTGGTTTTTTGGCCATCGTCACTTTGCCGGACAAAATGTTGATCAATTTTCACTTCATCAAAGGGTAAACGGGATAAGTATGACAAGGATGAATAGCCGGTACCAAAATCATCCATCGCAAAACGCAGGCCCAAAGCTTTGATCTGCTGCATCCGATGTACTGCATCATCCAGATCCGTCAACACTAAACTCTCCGTCAACTCCAGCGTCAGTTTGGCCGGGTTGATCCGATAATGCTGCACCAGGCCGGCCAATAGCTCAACAAAATCCGGTTGGTAAAACTGCCGTACACTGATATTGACTGCAATATTTAAATTCTGGCACAAGGCATCGCTTTGCCACTGTTGAAGCTGCAGACAGGCTTGCTGCAAAACCCAGCGGCCAATGGCTTCAATCTGACCGGACTCTTCAGCCAACGGAATAAAATAGGCCGGCGCTATCATTCCTCGCTCCGGGTGCTGCCAGCGAATCAATGCCTCCGCTCCAACAACGAGCCCGGTATTGGTTAACTTGGGCTGATAAAACAAACAGAATTGTTGTTGCTCCAAAGCCTGGCAAATCGCCTGTTGCAAGGCAAAACGTTGTTCAACTTCAGCCAACATTTCAGGCTGGAAAAAACGCACCTCATTCCCGCCTGCTGCTTTGGCATAGCTCATGGCCAGATCTGCCCGCTTCAGGCATTCGTCAGGTTGCTCCTTTGCATCGAAGACGTAGACACCAATACTGACCGAGCTGCTGTACTGATGACCACTGATGCTAAATGGTCGCTGGAGCAACTGCAACAACAGTTCTGCTTGTTGCTCTGCAATGTCCTGAGCCAGGCTCGAAACGGCTGACAGTCGCCCCAACACCATCACAAATTCATCACTGCTTAAACGACCACAAAAAGTGGTTGCCGGCATGTCCTGCCCCATCCGATTGGCAACCTGCACCAGCAACTGATCACCGGCCTGATGACCAAGGGTATCATTCAGTCGTTTAAAATCATCCAGATCCAGATAGATGACTGAAGCTAAGTGGCTATTTTGATCCATAGCCTGCAACAACTCCTGCAAGCAGAGCAGAATTTTTTTACGGTTATAAAGCCCGGTGAGCTCATCAAAATAAGCCAACCGATGAATGGTTTCTTCAGCAGCTTTACGCTCGGTAATATCGGTAATAAAGCCATACCAACTGATACCATCCGCTTCTTGCTCCGGCACGGAATTCCCCAGTACCCAGCGGCTGTTGCCCTGCTCATCCAGTACCCGGTACTCGAACTGCCACGGGGATAAATTTCTTGCCGAAAGCTCGATGCTACTGAGCATGCCATCTAAATCGTCTGGATGGATTACCCCCATCACGGCCGATGCATCGACCGCTGCCTGTTCGGGCGTAACCCGGTAAATATCCCGGATAGCTTCACTGGCATAGGGAAAAGAAAAGTGACCATCCTGGCTGCGTTTAAACTGATACACCAGACCAGGTACCCGCTCGGATATCCGCTGCATACGCTGGGCCCAAAGCTGCGCCATCTGCTCAGAATGCTGATTGCGACGTTCGACCCGCTGAAGCCGCTGTCGCATCACTACAGCAACCGCAGCTATCAGTAAAATAGCCACCGCCACCATCACAGCTAAGCCCCCTAAGGTTTCCGAGCTAATGCGAAATCCTGCGAGCCCTTGCACGCTGTCGGTAGCCAAATAAACGGTGGCATGCATCGCCATGTAATGCATGCTGGCAATCGCCAGCCCCATCACCACGGCACTGATCACCTTGACCACTTCCGCTTGGCGGATCAAAGGGCTTAACAGAGGGCGAATCGCTAGCGCCAGGGTTGCGAGTATCACGGCAACGACTACTGAAGCGATAAACCAATCCAACCGGTACAAGCGCTCTGCTTCCATGACCATGGCTGCCATGCCGGTGTAGTGCATGATCCCAATACCAGCCCCCATCAAAAGCCCACCAAAGCCAATAGAACGCCACTTCGTTTGGGGCATCGCAACCACCTGCAGCAGCACCGCTGCAGCAAGCACCGCAGGCACGATGGACGCCAAGGTCAACCAAAGCTGGTATTCCACCGCCACTGGCAGTTCCAACGCCATCATGCCGGTAAAGTGCATAGCCCATACACCGGTGCCGAGTGCCATAGCACCCAGTGCATGCCATAGCAAACGGATCTGTCCTGATTGGCTGTAACGCATTAACTGACCGAAATTAAAGCTGGTATGAGCGGCTAAAATGGCGATGCCCAAAGACAATAAAACCAGCTGATGATGATGGGCGCCGCTAAGGGCCAGACTAAAATCGGTAGTTTGATCGGTAAATGCCAACAAGGACATAGCAATTCCTGCTGAAGTTGTGGTACACCCAAATGCCAGGAAAAAATGGCTGCTGCTTGTATCTAAGCACAGTAAACCAAAGGCGTCGAGCCATAAACAACAAACCCGGCCAAAGCCGGGTTTGAATGCAACTTAGTTGCGCTGCTGATCCTGCTCTTTTAAATAATCATCGTAACTACCGGCGAAGTTACGAACACCATCAGCGGTGATTTCAATAATGCGGGTGGCCAGTGAGGACACAAACTCCCGATCGTGGCTGACAAAAATCAGCGTGCCTGGATACTCCAACAGCGCCTGGTTCAGCGATTCAATGGATTCCATATCCAGGTGGTTGGTCGGCTCGTCCATCAACAGAATGTTGGGCCGCTGCAGCATCAGCTTGCCAAAAATCATCCGGCCCTTTTCACCGCCCGACAAAGCCGTCACCGGTTTTAAAATATCGTCTTTGGAAAACAGCATCCGGCCAAGCACGGCGCGCACCGCCTGCTCGTCTTGCTGCGGTTGCTTCCACTGCAACATCCAGTCAAACACCGACATTTTTTGCTGAAACAAATAGGCATGATCCTGGGCGTAATAACCAATCTCGGCATTTTCCGACCATTTCACCAGGCCAGAATCGACCGGGTATTCGCTCATCAGGCACTTTAACAAGGTAGTTTTTCCGATGCCGTTGGCACCAATCACCGCTACCTTTTCGCCCACTTCAATCAGGGCAGAGACGCCTTTTAATACCGGCAGTTCATCGAAGCTTTTCTTCACATCCTGCAGCTCCAGCGCCAGTCGGTACAGCTGCTTATGCTGCTCGAAGCGAATAAAAGGATTCACCCGGCTGGAAGCTTTCACTTCCGCCAACTGAATTTTTTCAATCTGTTTGGCGCGCGAGGTGGCCTGCTTAGCTTTGGAAGCATTGGCCGAGAAACGACTGACAAAGCTTTGCAGCTCGGCAATTTGCTCTTTTTTCTTGGCATTTTCGTTCAGCAGTTGCTCACGAGCCTGAGTAGCCGCAAACATGTACTGATCGTAATTGCCAGGATACAGCCTGAGCTCGCCGTAATCGATATCGGCCATATGGGTACAGACCCGGTTTAAAAAGTGCCGGTCGTGCGAAATAATCACCATGGTGCTGTTGCGTTCGGCCAGCACGTTTTCCAGCCAGCGGATGGTGTGAATATCCAGGTTGTTGGTCGGCTCATCCAGCAGCATGATATCCGGATTGGAAAACAATACCTGCGCGAGCAATACCCGCAGCTTTAAGCCCGGTGCCAGCGTCGACATCAAATCAAAATGTTGCTCGACCGGAATGCCAACGCCAATCAGCAACTCGCCGGCGCGGGCTTCGGCAGTGTAACCATCCATTTCACCGAACTGCACTTCCAAATCGGCTACCCGCATGCCGTCTTCTTCGCTCATCTCGGCACTGCCATAGATGCGATCGCGTTCGGCTTTCACCTGCCACAACTCTTCATGGCCCATAATCACCGTATCAACGATGCTGTACTGCTCGTAGGCGAATTGATCCTGGCGTAATTTACCCACCCTCATATTCGGCTCGACCGAGACATTGCCGCTGGAGGGCTCCAGCTCACCGCTTAAAATCTTCATAAAAGTCGACTTACCACAACCATTGGCCCCGATCAGGCCGTAACGATTGCCTTGACCGAACTTAACAGAAATGTTTTCAAACAGTGGTTTGGAGCCAAACTGCATGGTGATATTAGCGGCAGAAATCATGCTTTTCAGGGTCTCGGATGGTTGCAGCAAAAGGGGCGCTAATCTACGCGAAATGGGGGATTTATTCAATCAAAGTTGCACTTTTTTCGAACTGGCCTTGCATTTCATATGCGAACCAAAACAAGTAAAAGCATCCAATGGGCCTTGCTCTGCAGCTCCAGGCAGCTTAGCGTCGTTTGGTGCTTAACCACAACGATTTATCGCAGCCAGACCAACTAAGAGGTGATCCATGCGTAACTACTGCTGTTGTCTGCTCCTGTTGCTGGCCCCATCGCTCTGTGCCAGTGACTGGCAGGCCTACTATCAACGCTCGGCTGAATTGATGGCGAACGATCAGGATTTTATCCAGGCGGAGCTGAAGTTATTAGGGCAAGCACAACCTGAACTGCCTGCTGCGACGCGCCGCTTTGGCTTTGATACCAAGCAGCCGGTCGACTGGTACCTGACGGAGGAAGGCCAGCAGGTGGTTGCAGCGATATTGTCTCTGCAAACCCCGTCCGGTGGCTGGTCCAAACGCACCGACATGAGCAAGCCTCGCCAACCGGGCCAGGCATTTGGCGTTGAGGCGAACTACATCCCCACCTTTGACAACAGTGCTACCACCACCCAGTTGCGAATACTTGCCAACGCTTATAGCGCCAGTGGTAAGCCGGCCTACCGGCAGGCTTTTGAACGGGGGCTACACTTGATCCTAAGTGCCCAATACCCGAATGGGGGCTGGCCACAGAGCTTTCCGCTTCGCGGTGACTACCACGACCATATTACCCTGAATGATGAAGTGACAGAGGACATCCTCAGTTTGCTATGGCAAAGCCTGCAGGCGGAGCCACCCTTTACTTTTGTCTCAGCAGAACTGCGTACAGCCATTGCCCCTCAGTTTGAAAAAGGGGTAGCCATGGTACTGCGTCTGCAACAGCAAGACAGCGATGGCTTAAGTTTATGGGCCGCCCAGTACCACAAACACAGACTGGAGCCGGCCTGGGCCAGAGCCTATGAAATGCCGGCGCTGGCAACGGCTGAAAGTGCCACCTTGCTGGATTTTCTGATGCAGTTACCTGAGCCTTCAGCCGAGCTGCAGGCCAGCATCCACAGCGCTATGCGCTGGTACCAGCGCCATCAGATCCTGAATCATCATTGGCACCCAACCAAGCGGGTATTACTGCAGCAACCGGGAGCTGAGCCTATCTGGCCTCGCTTTGCTGAGCTGGGTAGCAACCGCCCCATTTTTGGCGATCGGGACGGCTCCCTCTATTACGACGTGCATCAGGTCTCGCTGGAGCGGCGTCAGGGCTATGGCTGGTACACGGATAAGCCTGCAGCCACGCTGGCTCGCTATCAAAACTGGCGGCAGCAGTTCCCTGAGTAGCAGTGCTTCGATTAATCATGGCCCCAGGGTGGTGGCGGGAATTCAGCAAGCGGCTTGGTTAAATCAAAGTCGATGCGCCAACTCCAGTTGTCACCCCGCACGGTCCCGTAGGTGTAACGCACCCCAGGTTCAATTTCGATACGCCAGCCACGAAAGTAACCCGACTCTTCGGTGCGTGAAATGGATTGAAACTGTTGCGTGATGGCCGAGCCTTCGCCAACCGTGAAACCGCCATACATCGTAGTGCTGTCGTCACTGCCATCGGCTTTGCGGTGATCGTGTCGCAGCTCCAGACCATCGGCATGACGGCTGATGATCCAGGTGCGGGAGCGATCCCAGCTTTGGCTGGCTTCCAATTCAATATGAAACGGCAATTTCAGCTGTTCGTCACTGCACTCCCGAAAGTGCACGATCAACAGCTCGGTACCGGTCAGCATATCATCCCCTTCCGGCTCCAGCGTCAGGCCTCCCGGATAGGCCTGGCCACAGTGCTGCGCTAAGGCCTGAAAGAATTGTTTAAAGGCTGGTGTTTCGTGTGCACTGTGCGGTGCAGCCAGCTCAGCAGGCTGACAGCCCACCAAAGCGGCAGCTCCGAGCGCCAGTAGTACTTGTGCTTTCATACCATTCTCCTTTTTTGCTACAGCCTAAGGCATGCCTCTGCCTGATGCAATTCATCCATGCCATTGCAGCAGGCAATTGCTTTGCATCGCAGCGGCGCCTGGTGTACAAATTACATTATATAATGTTCAATCGAAGGGAATGCAGCATGCTGTTTGCACTGGAAAAAATTGCCTTTCGGCTCTATATGGCGGGTTTTAAGCTGGCCACCGCCTTGCTGCCCTTTCGCTGGCCGCAGGTCTTTCGTGGCGCCAACAGCAGCCATGCCTTGCTGGCACACATCGCAGCCCAGCAACACAGTGGTCTTTTATTGGTCAGTGATACCGCTTTAAGTAAACTGGGTGTGCTGGCACCGATTCAGGCCGAGCTGGAGCGGCTTCACATCCCTTACCAGCTGTTTGATCACATCACCCCAGACCCCACCAATGCCCAAATCGAAGCCGGTTATCAAGCACTGCTTGCCGCCAATGCCAGTGCCTTACTGGCGGTGGGTGGCGGCTCGGTGATGGATGCCGCCAAATTGATTGGCGCCAGGGCAAAGAACAACAAGCCGGTGCTTCACATGAGTGGTTTGCTGCGGGTGTGGCGCGGCATGCTGCCGGTCTATGCCATTCCCACTACAGCGGGGACCGGCTCGGAAGTCACCATCGCCGCCGTGGTGTCTGATCCGGTCAATAAGCGCAAGCTGCCGTTAATTGACGTGCGCTTATTACCCAAAGCAGCAGCACTTGATGCCAGCCTGATGACCGGTCTGCCGCCAGCCATTACTGCCAGTACCGGCATGGATGCGCTAACCCATGCCATTGAAGCCTTCTTATCGAAGAACGCCACCCGAGCAACCGATCAGCAGGCACTGGCCGCTGCAAAGGCGATTTTTCGTTATTTACCGCGCGCTTATAAGAGCGGATCCGATCTCGAAGCCCGCCAGCAAATGGCCGAAGCAGCGCATTTAGCCGGCAAAGCTTTTACCGTGGCAGGTGTCGGTTACATTCATGCCATCGCCCATCAGTTGGGGGCCTATTACCACCTGCCCCATGGCCTGGCCAATGCCATAGTGATGCCAACGGTGCTTCAGTTCTCAGAGCCTAAAGCCCGCCGTAAAATGGCGCTACTGGCCAAACACTGTCAGTTGGCAGACGCAGAAGCTACGGAGCAGCAAGCGGCGCATGCCCTGATAGCGGCCATTCGCACACTCAATCAGGACTTTGACATTCCCTGCAGGGTTGAAACCTTGCAGCCGGCCGATATCCCGGCTATTGCCAAAGCAGCGCTCAAAGAAGCCCGTTTTACTTACGCCGTACCACGTTATTTGAATCAACAAGGCGCCGAGCAGCTGATCAGGCAGCTGTTGCCGGATGTTACGGCTGCTTGAGCAGAAAATCCAATGCACCCGCAATAGCCGCCTGCTGCGCCTGTGCGCAGTTTTCCGGCGTACTGCGCGGGCTGTCCGGATACACCTCGGTAGTGGTGACAAAAGCTGCATTCGTCATGCCGGCGCAAAGGCCGGCTGCTTTGGTGTCGTACAAGATCACGCCAGGCTGCACCACCGGCTCCCCAATCAAACAGCCCTGTTCATCCGGTTCAGCAATATGGGTCACTTTGGCCACGGCCTCATTAATGGCTTGCTGAAAGTCGGGCGCCGGCTGTTTGGTATCAGCCACCAGATAAAAACCATCCGGGATATTCCAGTTGGTATTCACGGTGCCGTCACGGGCCGCCTTGGCCGGGCGAAACTCGCTGTTGTCGCTGTCGGTGGTTTCGTGCAAGTCGATGTGCGCCAGCCAGTGCTTGCTTACCGAGTGCACATAGGCCATGGCCAGCGCCGATTCAGCCACCGGGCTGTTGCTGATAAAGGAGCGATTGGGATCAAGCGCTTTGGGGTTCCAGCGGTTGATGGTTTCATAGCCCCAGGGGCTTAAACATGGCAGCACCAAAAGATTGAATGCCTGGCTGTACTCAGACGCCTGCTGCTGCAAAAACGCCAAAGCACCCTGCACGCCGCTGGTCTCATAACCATGCACGCCACCAGTCACCAGCACTGAGGGTTTGGCCGGGTCCCACACCTTGCTTTTCACCGCATACAACGGATACTCGCTGGCACCAAAGGAGCGGTAATCGAGCTGGCCGTAACAAACCAACTGAAAGCCGGCGGGGATGGCGTCCAGTTGGCTGGCAACGTGTTCAAGATAGCTGCGCTTGATGCTTTGCTGGCTTAACCACAGCGCCTTTTCCGCTTCGCCCCAGGGGGTGCCCACCGTGCCAATGGCATAAATCGATTCTGTCATCACGACTCACATCTGCAAAAAAAGCCTATGCTACACCATGATGGATGCCAGAAACAGCGTGCAAAGCCCAAGGTAGATGGTGACGCCGGTAATGTCGGTGATGGTGGTCAGCACCGGCCCGGTCATCATGGCCGGATCCTTGCCCCAGCGTTTAATTAAAAACGGCATCGAGCCACCAACCACACCAGCCACCAGCACGTTGCAACCCAGCGCGATGCCGGCGACCAGTCCCAGTACCAGGTTGCCTTCCAGCAAAAAAGCCACCACACAGAACAAAGCGCCAAGCGCCAGGCCATTGAACAGCCCAATGTACACTTCTTTACGCACTGCCAGCCAGAAATCCCGTAATCGGGCTTCACCTAATGCCATGCTGCGAATGGACACCGACAACGCCTGAATGCCGACATTACCACCCATATCGGTGATCATCGGCAAAAATGCTGCCAAAATCGCCACCTGCACTATGGTGCTTTCAAAAGAGCTAATGACGACCACAGCGCCTAAGTTTAAGAAAATATTGGCTGCCATCCAGGGCAAACGCTTTTTAATTGCTTGCTTGGGCGGGGTAAAAAAGGACTCATCCGGTGAAGCTGCATTGATGGCGACAAAATCATCAGCCAGATCATAGGTTAGCAACTCCATCGCCTGCTCAATGCCAATCACCCCCACCAGTTGCTCATGTTGGTTGATCACTGGCAGCATCTTTAAGTGGCGTGAGCGAATGCGCCGTGCGGCCTCCATCGCCTCATCCTGCACCCCGATGGCAAACACATCCGGCACCATAAAACGGCCAACCTGTTCATCGGCTTTGCTAAGCAAAAGCTCTCGCAGCGATAGCACGCCTTTCAGGTGATTGTTGTCATCCACCACATAAATGTAAGCAGTGCGGGCTAATTCGGCTGGTGCTTCCCGAACCGCGGCAATCACTTCTTTGACCTGAGCATCTGCAGTCACCGACAAAAAGTAGGGGCTCATTTCAGCACCAGCAGTGCCTTCCGGGTAGCTGCGAAGCTCAGCCACCTGCTGCTGCAACTCAGCGTCTAACTGCTGCAGTAAGGTATCAGCCACAGACTTTGGTAATGCAGCGGTTAAATCAGCAATGATTTCCAGGGACATTTCAGCCAGTAAAGAGCCAGCATCATCCAAACTCATCTGTTGCAGCAATTGCACCACCATTTCCTGTGGTAAATGCGCCGCCACCTGCCCGGCTTTCACCCAACCCACTTCAGCAAAGTACTGCAATATGCTGCCGGTCGGAATATCCAGCAGAATTTGAGCGGTTCGGGCGGCAGACACTTTATCTTCCATCTTGCGGGCCTGCACAAACTGCTCGGCCAGCAAGGCCGCTTTTAATTGATCAGCAAAGCCCTGCATTTTCTGCGATAGCAATAGCATAGAAAAACCTTTCTTATTGAAGTGATTGAAGTTATTCAGTAAAGCTTAGCTGAAAACCGGCAGAAATGCAGCGGCACCTCACCACACGCTTAGCGAACATCGACTGGGTTTCACTGTCTGATCATGCTAAACTCGCGCCCGTGTTAAGTCGTTTTTCACAACCAACAGAGTCGTTTATGCGCAGCGTGATCCGCTTATTCTTTTGTTTTATCCGCCTTATTTTAACACCCTTCATGCTGATTGCTGAAAAGCTCAGTACACCCAAACCGCTGCAGCGAGAGCCCGCAGCACAGGCAGAGATCGATAAAGCCTGCCAGCAACTGGTGATGTATCAGTTTTTAGCCTGCCCTTTTTGCATCAAGGTACGCAAAGAAATCAACCGGCTTGGCCTTGCCATCGAGCAGCGGGACGCCCAGCACAATGCCGCTCACAGGGCTGAACTTGAAGCAGGTGGTGGCCGGGTAAAAGTGCCTTGTTTACGGATTGAAAATGACCAGGCGGAAGTTCGCTGGCTGTATGAGTCCAACGACATTATTGCTTACTTGCAACAGCAATTTGCGCCGAAATAACCAGCACCACCCAATTCGGGTTGATCTGGCCAACATTTGTACTAGAGTTAAGCAATTCTTTTAGATTTGAGGCCACGCAATGGCCGTTGATCTTAGTAAAGCCCCCCACATCCTGGTGGTGCATGGGGTGCAAACCGGCACCAACCAGCAGATTTCATTGGATAAGTCCGTTCGCCAACTGGTGGATACAGTACTGGCTGCCAGCCATATCCATGAAGATTATCAGGTACTGCAATACCTGTACGAAGATAAAAACGACGCGCATCCCAGTGTCCAACTGGGTAAGCAGCTGGCAGGCGCGATTGCCAAAGGCCGGCCGCTGACCCGTCGCGCGCTCAGTATGACAGTAGATTTGATTGGCGATGTGGTGATTGCCGCCGGTCAGGGCAGTACAGCAGCGAGCATTCGCGCTGGTCTGCGCCAGCAAATCCTGCACTCCCACCAGCAAGGCCACCGGGTGCTATTGCTGGCCCATAGCCTGGGTAGCTTTTATGCCTTGCAGGTACTGAACGAACTGATTGCAGAGCCTGGCCTGTTTCAGGGCGAAGACCGTCGCTTCTGGCCAGTACAGGGGCTGGTAACCATTGGCAGCCCGCTGGGGCTGAATTTACAAATCGGTCCCTGGCCCATCTTTCCCAAAGTCACCCTGCATCCCCTGCCCGCAGAGCATGAACGCCTGCCCTGGCACAACTTTTACAGCAGACATGATCCTATTGTCAGTGGCCGGGTATTTGGCAATAAAGTTGAAGTAGAGGGCACAGAAGGGCCTCTTGAGTTGCGCTATCGCCAAGGCTGTGATGACAAAGGCTGGTTGTTGCATGGCCATTACGTCAATACCGGCCAGCGCTGGTTACTGGCCCATACCGCCTACTGGCAAGATCCGTCTTTAGGCTTACGTTTAGTGGCGATGCTGTGGGGGTAACATGAAAACACTACTTTTTCTACTGGTACTGAGCTTGTCGGGCTGCAGTATTGTGCATTACACCGCCGAGGCTGATTTGCCGGATGCAGAAGCACGGGCAGCCATCTTGCACTATCGCCAGGGCGACAGCGTCTTGCATATTGTTCGCTGTGGAGCCGTACCACTGCAGTTGGTTGGCGGTTTGCAAGGCCAACAGCCACTGCAAAGCCTTGATTATCGGGACAGCAGCGGGGCTAGCTGTGTGTTGTTGCAGCAGGCTGGCCAGCCGGTGATGCTCAATGAGCTTGCTCAGGAGCAAAGCTACGATCTGGTTGTGCAGTGCCAACAGCAACCACTGCCGCTGGCAAACACCTATTCATTCAGTCCGCTTAAGCGCAAGCGACAGTGGCTTTGGCCCGGGAATACAGCACCCTGGACACCAAGCCCCTGTGCAACTGGCGATTAGCATTTTACCAAACTAAGGCTCCAGCCGGTAAATCACATTCACCGATTGCTGAATACGGATGTGCTTCGGCAGCACCAGACTGCTTTCAGCCATATCAGCACTGGCAGTTCTCATCACACCATAAACACCGCTGCCCGCGCCAAAACCAAAATCAGAGCTTAAACTGCCCCAGCTTCGGCTGCCTTCACTGATGGCAAAAACCGAGTGAATGCCTGCTCCCTGCGCTTTTGCCAACCGTTCAGCGCGCTGACGGGCATCGGCTCCGGCTTTAGCCATCAGCTCCTGCTCCAATTGCTCTTTCTTGCTGGTTTCAAACTGGCCCTGAATGGAAAAAATAGCCGGCTGCCTGAACAGATGATCCATAATATCGATGTAATGCTCAATGCTGCGTAGCTGGACAAATACTGGCTGAGTTGCCGCATACCCAGTAATAACCCGGCTGCTGTAATCCTGATAGGTCGCTTCTTTGTTGATCTGGGCTGCTTCAATATCGCCTAAATCCACGCCTTTGCTTTGCAAATAACTCAGCAGACTGCGACCTTGCTGATACACCGCACTGGTGGCTGCATCCGCAGTTTCGGCATTGGCCCGGATCACCAGCGTAATACGGGCTGAATCCGGTGCCACTTCCATCTGGGCAGAGCCCGTCACCGTCACAAAAGGAAAGTCCGGCACCGGGCTGGCTTGGCTTGCAAAAGGCAGAAAGGCACTAAAAGCCACGGTCAGTAGCATGGTTCGCATGGTAAACCTCTTAACAAAAACGAAAGTCAGGCCAAGCATAGCCCGCCAGGGTGAACCCTGCCTTAACTGCCTGACCATCCGGCTATGTGCTTGCAGGATGGTCAAGAGCAAAGCACAAAACAAAGCTTAAGGCTGCAGGTAACGCCCGATAAACAAAATGGCACCGGTGTCCTGCTCTTCAATCAAATAAATAAAAGGTCGGTTCACCTGCAGCTCGGCCAGAGGTGGCAAGCTGACCACGCCCATCTCCACGGCCGTTGCCGCTGCGGCTTCGGTACCGTACTCATCCACATCAATGACTGCCTGGTGCACCGCCGAGCCAATAAACAACGCTTGAGTACCGTCTATCGCGGAGAAATCCGCGACGCCAGGCTGAAAAGCGTCCTGCATACCAAAGTCCTGCAGTGCTGCTTTCAAATTGAGTTCGTGCTGCCATTGGAACTTTGGCAGGCTCAAATCCACCAGATGTTCACTAAGTTGCTGGCGGATTTGCTGCAACCGATTCAGATCCAGCTCAGTTTCAAAGGCCGTGAAATTGCCCTCAGCCGGCACCAGCACGAGCATGGCAAACTTCTGGTTGGCATAGGCTAAACGAATGGCCTGATAGCCAGCGCCTTCCGCATACAAGGTGCGAACCGCATCCTGCTGCATCATCGGAACCTGGACTGTATTGCCAGAAAGTGGATAAAAATCAGCCTGATGGGTATACTGGGGCTGAAACGGAAGCGCCCAATTGGCTTTAAAATGCATGGTATTGAGCAACAGCAAGCGGGTATCAGTAGTCACACTGCCATCAACCAACAACTCGGTCAGTTTGCCTTCGGTTTGCTCGGCCACCCAGTTATTGATGGTGTCTCTGGCTTTGCCGGGTTGCTCTTTAAAATCAATCTGATGTACGCCAGCGCCGTAATGCACCGCCAGCAGATCCAGGTACTCAGGCAGGACGGAATAGCTTTGCTCCAACCAGCTGGCCTGAGTGAGATTCAGCGTCATCGGATAATCACCGGCAGCGGCAGTTTCATGCAACCGAAGCTGCAGCTGATTCATGGCCGGATGCAGTTGCTCGTCCGGCAATTGGAAGTTCAGTGCCGTCGCCATTTCAGCTGCCGTCTGCTGGCTGGCCCCGGCGTAACTCATGGCCATTGCCAGGGATACCGATAAAGGCGCAAAAAACAGATTCTGGTCGCTCCCGGCCTGCCATTGGTACAGGCTTAAAGCAAAATCATTGTTGTTGCTAATCAACTGTTCAAATGCAGCTGCACTCACTTCAGGCTGCACATCCCGCGGCAGATTGGATTGGCTGAACTGATAGCCAACCGGCGCTGGTTCCTGTTGTACCGGTGGCGCTAATGTCTCAGAGTCACCACAGCCAGTAACCAGCAGCAGACTAAAGACAAGGCTCAGATATCGCATCGCATCCTCCTTATACTTTAAGGCATGAATTCAGGTTATCAGTATAGGAGCGCACAGGGTGTAAACTGTGACTAAGTGTTATAAAATCTATCGCATTCTGTACTACTCAGACGACGAAGACGGCTATGCTAAAAGCCATTCACCATGTTGCCATTATTTGCTCGGACTACCAGCGTTCGAAAGCCTTTTACCATCAGTTGCTTAAGCTGCCAATTTTGGCAGAGCACTACCGGGCCGAACGCGACTCCTGGAAGCTGGATTTGCAACTGCCAGACGGCAGCCAACTGGAGTTGTTTTCGTTCCCATCCCCACCGCCAAGGCCCAACCAACCCGAAGCACAAGGCTTGCGCCATTTAGCCTTTGTAGTGGAGGATGTCGCCAGGGTGAAAGCCTATCTGGAGCAGCATGGCGTGGCCGTCGAACCCATTCGCATTGATCCCTATACCGACAAAGCCTTCACTTTCTTCCAGGATCCGGACGGATTGCCGCTGGAACTGTATCAGGCTTAGTTATATTTCAGTTTGCAGTTAATTCTGCAAAGTATAGTGTTTTTCTGTATACGCAGACAGGGTTTAATTGACACTAAAAACCCCAGAGTTTAACATTGTAGAAATAATAGAAAGATAAAGTTTAAAAAATCTAGATTTTCAGCAAAGGGACTTATAAATGGCTTCACCACTACCGCTTGGCCTCAATTCATATAATGAACAAAACCTTCGTCGTCGTTTGTCTCATCTAATAAATCAAGATCGTCTTTTCAGGGCAATTGATGATGATATTTCTCTTGTTGGTGCTGGAGTTATGTTCATTGATAGTCGAGGTACTGCCGTTACCCTAAGGGAATTTGAACCACTTTGTTTTATTAAACCAGTAAATATTGTGCTTCGTGAACCACCTGTTGGCCTTTCCGCATCAACGTATATATCTGAAGTAAAGAATAACCCACGAGAAAGTCGTATCGTATCTGAAGCCACAGGGGCTGTTTTATCATGTGGTGCCGCAGCCCTTAGCTGGTTTGTCGTTTTTACATCTGGCGCTGCAATTCCTTTCAGTGGTGGTAGTTCGAGTGTTTTCACTGTAATGGCCTATGGCGCAGCAGCTGCAAGCTCCATACAGTGCGGCAACAGCATCATGCGAACTAGAAACGAGATTGTAGCCCCAAACAGAAACGACGAACTTGATAGCGAACTTTGGTACCAAAACGCAACTATGGCACTTGATATAATCTCCATCGGTGGGGCGACCACTGCTGGTTTAATGACTATACGTGGTATCAAAGTTCTTAATGCTAGCGGTATCCCAACCCGTGAAGCATTACAAGGCTTGAACCGTCAACAACGTCGGCGCTTGTCCAGAGAAATAGCCCGCTCAAATGCCCCAGGCATTTCAAACTCTACCCTCAAAATGATGGAAAGAGCCGGCCAGATTGAGCGTCGCTATTCCAATGCGGCAATTCAAGCAACAACGCTTCGCCAAATCAAAGATGCAACAGGTGCAGGTCTGGCATATGCTGGAAGTGCTCTCGGGGGTAGCTTTAGACAATTAGCGATTGTAGTAGTTAAGGAAGAATAGTGCCCAAAAAGAAAAGTCACCAAAATAGAAGCTCCTTACCAGAGTATCAGATGTTCCCAACTGGTATGTGGCATATGCTTACGGCCGTTTTCTTGATGGTTATTTGTCTATCACTTTCGGTACTCATAGTTTCCTCTCTGTTGTCGTCTTGGTTAAGTGAGTCCTCACTGGCCTATTTTGAGCTTGGTTCGATAGTCTTACTGATGCTTATCCTTGCAACAGCAACCTTTCTGGTTACAAGGGGATGGTCGGTTTTCCATGGATTTCTGATTTGGTTTAACAGAGCATGCCTGGCCACTCTGTTTGTTGGAACTTTGCTTGCCTTCCTTGCTGGCACATATGGTGTTGGTTTAACTGGATTGGTAGGAATAGCTCTGGCTAGTCTCGCACATCAATTGTATGGCTCTTCAAAGTATCGCCAAGGTGTGGAGCACTACCGAAACATTTGGAGCTACCATCGCTCAGTCGGCTCTCAAAAATGAAAGCGGCCAGATAACTTCAATCTAACTGTGTTCCAATACCTCAAATTTACACTAGCCGGCCCTGCGCCGGCTTTTTTTGTGCAAAAAAACCACAAAAGCACCTTGACACCTTTACTGTGTGTCACCTAGTATACATTTACTGTGTCACATACAGTATGCGGCACACAGTAAGCAGGAATCAACGATGACCTCAGCGCAACTGGACAAAATGCGGCTGGAACTGCGGCGCGGTGTGCTGGTACTGGCAGTACTCAGCTCATTGAAAGCCCCTCACTACGGCTACTCGCTGCGCAAGCAACTGCAAGATGCCGGTATTGATATCGACGAAGGCACCCTCTACCCGCTGGTGCGCCGACTGGCCGATCAGGGGCTGCTGGACAGCGAATGGCGTCAGGGCGAAGGCCGGGAGCGGCGCTACTACCAACTGTCAGAAGTAGGCGCCGACTTGCTGGCGCAGTTAACGCAGGAATGGCAACAACTAAACAGCGCCTTAGGGCCACTACTGGAGCACTAGCCATGGACTTATTAGAACGCTATCTGGCCGCCGTGCAGCAAGAGCTGCCAAAAGAGAAACAGCAGGATGTCACTCGCGAATTGAAAGCCAATATTCTCGATCAGCTGGATGCTCTGCAAGAGCAAGCACCCAGTCTAACCGATGAAGAACGGATACACAGCGTACTGAAACAGCTTGGTCCGCCGAAACAAATGGCGCATCAGTTTGCCCCGCCAACCCCTTTAATCCCAATCGGGCTGATGCCGTTATTCAGCTACACCCTGGCCATGGTGTTTGGCATTCTGTTCCTGATCCAGGTCATTCAATCCAGCCTGCTTTGGCTTGGCAATGAACAGGTTGGGCTATTGTTGATGTTAAAGCATATGGCAGGCGGATTTATTCGCGATGCGACCTTTGCTTTTAGTGTGATCACACTGATTTTTTGGATGATTGGGAAAGAGCAAGGCAGTGCTTGTAAGTCTACAACCAGCTGGGATCCTGCCAAGCTGCCTCAATTAGCGAAACCTTGGCAACAAATTGAACTAAGTGATATTTTCACCGATCTGGCGACGTACTTGTTCCTGTTGCTGCTGATTTGGTACCCGGTTTTTGGGCAGAACCTTGCATCGGTAGAGCTCAGCATCACCAGTCGTTTCTTGCTGCAGGCCTTTAGCCCTTTGCTGCTGCTGGGAATTGCCCTGAGTGCATGGCAACTGAAGCAACGTTACTGGTCAGCTGCCCTGCTGAAATCCAACCTGGCACTCAATGCCCTGCTGGTAACAGCCATTGTTATTCTGGCATGGACCAGTCCTTTCTTTAGCGGTGTGCCGGCCCAACTGCCCTGGCTGACGACGGAGCAGCTGGAGCGCAGCATCACCATCACTTTACTGATTATCGCTCTGTTTCCGGGCTGGGAAGTCATTCGTGACTGGCGACGCTTGCAACGCATGTAAATGCATATATCTAAGTCAGGAAGCAACAGGCAGCCCGCGCTGCCTGTTTTTTTCAGCAGAAACCAGCAAGGGTCCCTTAAAAATGAATCCATTATGGTAGTCTAAGGCTCTGTCTATCGTTCATCAGCATGCCTTGTATGAAAATTATCCACACCTCCGACTGGCACCTCGGCCAAAGCTTTTTCACCAAAAGCCGCAAAGCCGAACATCAGGCTTTTTTGCACTGGCTGCTGGCACAGGCAGAGCAGCAGCAGGTCGATGCCATCCTGGTAGCCGGTGATGTGTTTGATACCGGCACCCCACCCAGTTATGCCCGCGAGCTGTACAACGAATTTGTGGTGGCCTGTAACCGGCTGGGTGTTTGTCTGGTGGTGCTGGGTGGCAACCACGATTCGGTATCGGTATTGAATGAATCGCGCCAGTTGCTGGCTTGCCTCAATACCTATGTGGTGGCCAGTGTGGCCGATGAACCCGAGCAACAACTGCTGACCTTGCCAAAACGCGATGGCAGCCCTGGTGCCCTGCTGTGCGCTGTGCCTTTTGTCCGACCGCGCGATGTGCTGCAAAGCCGTGCCGGCGATAGTGGTCTTGCCAAGCGTCAGGCGCTGGGCACAGCCATTTCGCAGCACTACCAGCAGCTGTACCAGTTGGCCCTGACCAAGCGTGAGGCGTTAGAAAAGCCGCTACCGATCGTGGCGACAGGCCACTTAAGTGCTTTAGGGGTGAGCCAGTCCGAGTCGGTGCGCGATATTTACATTGGCACCTTGGATGGCTTTGCCGCCGATGGTTTTCCACCGGCCGATTACATTGCCCTTGGCCATATTCACCGGCCGCAAATCGTCGGAAAAAAGCCACATATTCGCTACAGCGGCTCGCCGATTGCGCTCAGTTTCGATGAGCTGGGTAGCAGCAAGCAGGTACTGCTGGTGCAATTTTCCGATGACAAACTTGCGGAAGTGACACCACTCGAAGTACCACGCTTTCAGGCCATGGCGCTGCTAAAAGGCAATTTGAGCGAACTGGAGCAGCAACTTAGCCAGTACCCGGAGCAAGCAGAGCAGCCTACCTGGCTCAGCATTGAAGTCACATTGGATGATTACCTGCCCGATCTGCAGCAACGGATTCAGGCACTGTGCGACGGGAAAGCGGTGGACGTGCTGCAGCTGCGCCGGGCCCGCAGCAAACAACGCCAGTCGCTGAGCCAGCAGCAACAGGAAACCCTGACCGAGCTGACCCCGCAGCAGGTGTTTGAACGCCGGCTGGCGCTGGAGCACTTCGACGATGAAAACACCTGCGCCCGAAAAACACGGCTGGAGCAGCTGTTTACTCAGGTACTGAATGATGTTGCACAGGGAGATAGCGGGGAGAGCCCGGCATGAAAATTCTGAGTTTGCAATTTGCCAACCTCAACTCCTTAAAGGGCCAGTGGCGCATTGATTTTACTGAGCCACCTTTTGCCGACAATGGCCTGTTTGCCATCACCGGACCAACCGGTGCCGGCAAAACCACCATTTTGGATGCGATTTGCCTGGCGCTCTACCACCAAACGCCACGGCTAGGTCTTATCACCCAAAGCAGCAACGACATTATGACCCGTGGCTGTAGCGACTGCCTGGCCGAAGTGGAGTTTGAGGTTAAAGGCAAAATCTACCGCGCCCACTGGAGCATGCGCCGCGCCCGCGGCCAGGCCGATGGCAAGCTGCAGCCGGCCGATGTCGAGCTGGCTGAAGTTTCAAGCGGCAAAGTACTGGCCAGTCAACTAAAACAAAAAAACGAACAAGTTGAGCAACTGACCGGGCTGGATTTTGCCCGTTTTACCCGCTCGATGATGTTGTCGCAAGGCCAGTTTGCCGCCTTTTTGCTGGCCAATGAAAGCGAGCGCGCCGAACTGCTGGAAGAGCTGACCGGCACCGAAATTTATGGCCAGATCTCGATGCTGGTGCACGAGCGTTTCAGCCAGGCCAAACAGCAACTGGACACCTTAAGCGCCAAGGCCGATGGCATGCAGCTGCTAACCGATACCCAGCAAGCTGAACTGAAAACGCAGCAACAGAGCCTGCAGCAACAACTGCAGCCACTGCGCCAGCAGCAAGACAGCCTACGGGCTCAACTGGCCTGGCATAAGGCCTACCAACAGGCACAACAACAGCAACAAGCAGCCCAGGCCGCTTTGCAAGAAGCCGAACAGGCGCAGCAGCAAGCCGCCCCGGCACTGCAGCGGCTGGCCGACAGTGAGCCCGCCGAGGCGCTGCGCGGTCTGTATCAGCGCTGGCAAGACAGCCAGCAGCATGCGCAGCAGGCCGAAGATCAGCTAAAAGAGCGCCAACAGCAGCAGCCCGAGCAGGCAGCCCGGCTCAAAAGTGCAACCACCGAAATGCAGCAACAGCAGGCAGCACTGCAAGCGACCAAAAGCCAGCACAAAGCGCTTGAGCAGCTACTAAGCGAGCAGGTTGTGCCCTTGGATCTGAGCCTGAAGCAACGGACAGCTCAGCACCAACAACAGCAGGCAGAGTACAGCAGCCAGCAGCAAAAGTTGCAGCAACTGGAGCAGCAACGTAGTGACAAAACCCGGCAATTGACAGAGCTGACCAAGACCTTGCAGCAACTGGATAGCTATCTGCAGGAGCACCAGGGCGATGCGCAGCTTGGCCGTGAACTGGGCCGCTTGCAACAGCTGCATCGAAGCTGCCTGCAACTGCAACAACGACTGAGCGAAAAGCAGCAACAGCTGACCCACTGCCAGCAGCAACTGACAAACAGCAGCGCCCAGGAAACGGAACTAAGCAACCGCTGCCAGACATTGGAAAAACAGCTGCAACCGGCGCAGCAACAAATTGCAGAGACACAGCAATTGCTGCAAGAAGTTGGACAAGGCCGTCCACTGGAGCAGGACGAAGAGACACGGGATGCCATCAACCAGCAGTTGCCCCACTGGCATGCCTTGCAGCAAGTGCACAAGCATTACCAACAAAACGCCGCCCAGCAGCAGGAAAGGCAGCTGAAGTTGCAGCAAGTGAGCCAAAAACTGCAAGCATTGCAGCAGCAGCACCAAAACCTGACAACACAATACCGCCAGCAGCGCCAACTGAGCGAGGCTCTTAGCAAGCTGGTGACGCAAGATGAGCAACTGGCGCAGTACCGATCAGAGCTTGCACCCGGCAGCCCCTGCCCGCTCTGTGGTAGCAAGCAGCACCCGGCACTGGATGGGCATGCGTACAACCCGGCTGAGCACATTAAGCAGCGCGATCAGGCCCTGGCTGAGCTCAAAGCCCTCGAAGAGCAAGGCAAACAACTGCGGGCTGAACTGGATAGCTGCCAGCGCCATCAGGCTGAGCTTCAAACGGCCTGCGAGCAACTGGTCACTGAGCAACAGCAATTGCAGCAGGAGTGGCAGCAGTGCCTGGCCAGGCAAACAGCAGTGCCAGCAACCATGGCGATTGACGACGGTACAGCGTTAAGCACTCTTTTGAGCAGCAAACAGGCAGAGCTCGAGCAGCTAAGCGCCCGTATTCAGCGACTGCGCACACTGAACCAGCAATTACAGCAACAACAGCAGCACTGCCAGCAACTCGAACACCAGTTGCAGCAAGCCAGGCAGCAGCACCAGGCGTGCCATCAGCAGCAAACAGAGCAGCAAGAGCGGCTGACTAGCGAACAAGCCGCGCTCAGTAAGTTGGAACAAGAGCTAAGCGCCGAGTGGCAACACATCAGCCAACTGTTGCAGGCACAGCAGCAAAGTATGCCAGCGCCGGCTGAATTTCCCGACTTTCTTGTAAAAAAACAACAGGATGCTGAGCTGTGGCAACACAAACAACAACAGCTGCACGAGTTAAAACCGCAGCTGGAGCGCCAGCAAAGCGAACAGCAGTATTTGCAGCAACAACAGCAGGAGCTGACAGAGTGGCTGCAAAACCGTAGTGCTTTCCTGCAAGAAAGTGACGCAGAGCTCGACCAATTAAAGCAGCAACGGCAACAGCTGTTTGCCGATAAAGATCCCGCTGTCGAGCGCCAGCAAAGCTTGCAGCGGCTGGAGCAAGCTGAGCACCAGCTGCAGCAAGCCGAGCTGCAACGTCAGCAGCAACAACAAGCCTGGGATCAGCTAAGCGCCAGCATCCAAAGCCTGCAACAGAGCCAACAGCAATGGCAAGAGCGCAGCCAGCAGCAGCGACAGGCATTTGAGCAGGCCTTGCAGGCTTCAATTTTTGCCAACGAGCAAAGCTTCCTGCGCGCCCTGCTCACCCCTGAAGATAAGCAGCAACTGCAGCAACTGCGTGAGCAATTGCTGCAGCAAAAGCAACAGGCAGAATTTGCCAGGCAGCAGCTCGATCGGCAGTGGCAGCAATTGCAGGATGACGCCCATGCCAGCCAGTATGCCCAAACCGATGCCAGCGACACCGAGCAGCAACTCGATAGCCTGCACCAGCAGTTGGATGCCCTGAACCAGCAGTTTGGCGGCATCAGCGGTCAGTTGCAGCAGGATGAACGCCTGCGCAGCGAGCAGCAGCAGTTGCTGTCAGACATCAGCTCTAAGCGCGAGCAGTTGGATGACCTCAGCTACTTGCATGGGCTGATAGGCTCACGCGATGGCGCCAAATTCCGCAAGTTTGCCCAGGGGTTAACGCTGGATCATTTGATTTATCTGGCCAATCAGCAGTTGGAGCGGTTGCATGGCCGCTATCAGTTGCAACGCAAAGCCGGCGAAGGACTGGAGCTCTGCGTACTGGATACCTGGCAAGGCGATGCGGTGCGCGATACCCGCACCTTATCCGGCGGCGAAAGCTTTCTGGTCAGTCTGGCACTGGCGCTGGCGCTGTCCGATCTGGTCAGCCACAAAACCAGCATCGACTCATTATTTTTGGATGAAGGCTTTGGCACTTTGGACAGCGAAACGCTGGATATTGCGCTGGATGCGCTGGATAACCTCAATGCCAGCGGCAAGATGATTGGGGTGATTAGCCATATTGAAGCGATGAAAGAACGCATCCCCACCCAGTTGGTAGTGACGCGTAAAAGTGGCATGGGTGAAAGCCGGCTGGCCAGTCGCTATGCAGTGGCTGCTGTTGATTAGAGCGCGATTTCTTAGACCCCAGGTGCCTTCGAGTCCGCCTGCTCGGGCGCAAGCTCTGGTTTAACAGTGGCCTTTGCGGTGTCCGCTTGCATTTGGGCAGCCACCAAGCGTTTGCCTGCCAAACGAGCGCCAAAACGGCGCAGGTGTTCAAAGCCAAACAGACAAATCGCCACCGCCAGCAAAGCCACAGCCATGCCACCGAAGCCCAACACACTTTGCTCGGAATACAGGGTCCAGACAAACTGGCCAACACAGAGGGTGGATACCACCAGCAAAGTCGGCTTGCGGCCAATTTTCGCCACAATATAGACACCGAGCGGTGCCCCCAAGGCCACCACAGGGGCGGCTGCCAGCCAGTTTTCAAACACGCCGGGCGCAAGGCCAGGGCCAAGCACCACTTTAATAAAGACACCCAGCACCGAGGCAAAGGCCATAATCACTACCGAGGTCGGTATCGCGATTTTCAAATCGGCCCGGCTAATCAGCACCAAAGCGGTATAGAGCACCATATCAATGCCAACACCGGTCACCGAGACCACCAAAGCTCCGGCCAGCACCCCAATATTCAGCCCGAGGCGAAAGTCCCAGCGCTCATCAAATTCGGTCATGCCGCTATGGCCGGCAATTTCCTGCAAGCGCCACAGATGCAGCACCCCAAAACTGGCCCAGACCACGGCAAACAGCAGTTTGATCCAAAGCTCTGGCACCAGAGGGGCTAACAGAAATATGCCTAGCGGCAAGCCCAACAAACAACCCAGCATGGCACCTTTCAGCATGGCCCAGGCAATCGGCTGTCGCCTGGCCAGAATAAAAATACTGGCGCTGACCATGCCAATGGATTGAATGGCAAAACTAAAATCGCGCCCCAGGCTGGCTGGCAGCTCAAACAGCAGCACCAACACCGGAAAGCCAACGGTACCACCGCCCATCGGGGTGGAACCGGCGGCGTAGCTGCCAATCGCCATCGCCAGCGCCATTGGCCAGTGCTCCAGCGCTACCGGCCAAAGCCCCCACCCCACAACTAAATAGAGCCAGGCACTGAAAAACAGCGCTAGCCAAAGCAACCAAAGCCATAACCGGGGTTTCAAAGGGGATTGAGGCAGCATTCAACACATCATCGAAAAATCAACAACGGAACATGCTACTCCAGTTGCCGCGGGCTCGCAATCTGGACAGCCATCACCTGATCTTCTAGGCTTGGAGCAAGTAAACTTAAGGGAACTGCTGCATGCCCAACTACCTCATCGCCCTTGATCAAGGCACTACCTCTACCCGGGCGATTCTTTACAACCGGGAACTGAACCCCATCGCCAGCATCAGTGAAGAACTGCCCCTGAGTTATCCGCAAGCTGGTTGGGTCGAGCAGGATCCTGAGGCAATCTGGCAAAGCGTGCTTCATTGCATTCAGCAACTGCTGCAACAAAACGACATGCTACCCGAACAAATCGCAGGCCTGGCACTGACCAATCAGCGGGAAACCACTTTGCTGTGGGAGAAAGCCAGTGGCAAAACACTGTACCCGGCGATTGTCTGGCAAGACAGGCGCACCGCCGATGAGTGCCTGGCCCTGAAACAAAACGATGAAGCCAGCATTCGCGCCAAAACCGGTTTGCTGGCCGATCCCTACTTCTCAGCCAGCAAACTGCAATGGCTGCTGGAGCAGCTGCCTGAAGCGCGGCAGCGTGCTGAGGCCGGTGAGCTTTGCTTTGGTACCATCGATAGCTTTTTGCTGTGGCGACTGACCGGCGGCAACGTCCATGCCACCGAAGCCAGCAATGCCAGCCGCACCCTGCTGTTTAATATTCATCAGCTACAATGGGATCCGGAGCTGCTGACACTTTTTCAAATACCCGCTGCCCTCTTACCTGAGGTACGCGACAGCGCGACTGACTTTGGTCACTGCAGCGCCGGGTTGTTTGGCCACCCTATTCCCATTCTGAGTATGCTGGGTGATCAACAAGCCGCTCTGCTGGGGCAGGCTTGCGTTAAGCCAGGCATGCTGAAAAGCACCTATGGCACCGGCTGCTTTGCCATGGTCAATACCGGCGACAGCCCCCTGCAAAGCCAGCATCAGTTGTTAACAACGGTGGCCTGGCGCATTCAAGGGAAAGCCACCTATGCGATGGAAGGCAGTATTTTTATGGCTGGTGCCACTGTGCAGTGGCTGCGCGATAAGCTGGGTATTATTCAGCAGGCCAGCGATAGCGAGACCCTGGCCGAAGGGATAGATTACCAGCAGACCGAGCTATTGATCCCGGCCTTTACCGGCCTTGGCGCTCCTCACTGGCAGCCGAAGGTGCAAGCAGCGCTGTTTGGGCTTAGCCGAAACAGCGGCAAAGCAGAAATCTGCGCGGCAGCCTTGCGCAGTGTGGCTTATCAAACCCAGGATTTGCTGCTGGCAATGGCGCAGGATGGCATCAGCATTGCCGATATACGGGTCGATGGCGGCATGACGGTCAATCACTGGTTTTTGCAAGCGCTGGCCGATCTGACCCAGCACAGCATTAGCCAAAGCAAAATCAGCGATGCCACGGCTTTTGGTACCGCCTTTCTGGCGGCCAGGCAGCTTGGCTGGGTCAGTACATTGGATGCAATCCAGTCACTTTGGCAACGCGCAGCCCAGTTCAGCCCCCAATTAAGCCCCGGGCAGCAAAGCATCTGCTATCAAAACTGGTGTTCGGCGATGGGCCGCCTACTGGCGGATCCGTCATAACAGAAGAGAACAAAAAAGGATTGTTTGCTGTTAAATCCAGCAATCGTCAGCGCTTAGACTTGATTCGATGCGACAATTCCGCACAATGCGCTCTATGCTCAACTTAATCTCTGCCACAACATGACCAACGACATTCGCTATCGCTTTGCTACGGCTCAGATTGCCTATCGCTTTTTAAATGAATTGAAGCACTGGCCGGTGGCGGATGTAAAAACCAGCCTGCTGGATGGCGGTCTGGTAGTGAAAGTCCGTTACCAGTTTGATGACAAGGGCTTTGATTATACCCTGGCAGAGCTGGATGAGATGGCCGCCAAACATGGCGGCACTGAAGCCACTTAGAATGGTGCCATTAAGAGGCGGTGTCTTGCTCTGGTAAGGCTGCCGTCTCAGTGACCTCCTCGTGTTTAACCAGGCAAATACGGTACCCCTTGTACTTCAGTTGCAACGCTTCACGCAAACACAACAGCGATACGGGTACGGCAACCAGATAGCTCGCTATAGTTGCTAATTGAATGGCCAGCTCAACCTGGCCAATGATCATACCAATCACTCCACCGGCGAACCCCAGTATTAAGCCAAGTACGGCTCCGATCAGAGTTGCCCGCCAGAAAAATGCCCACCAAATCCGGCTTGCCCTGCCCCAGCTTAGTTCTATCGTTTCCATCATCACTCCTTGCATGTCATTGGGTGTTCCTTCCCTGATTTATTGGGGGCGACACCACGCCTCTACAGTAGAGGATTGTATTCCAGATAAAGAGTTAACACAATGAAACAAATAGAACACAGCTAAAACAAGGTTGTTTCATAACAAACACTGACGCCAATCCATCCAAACTCTGGTAAAAAACACTGCAACAAACCGCATAGCCAAGTTCTGGGCTATGCCTGAATGCAAAATCTGAGTGCTTAGTGCCACAGGCGCATATCAAACTCGGTCAGGCAGCGGATTTTCGCATCGGCGATACCAAACTTCTCATGGTGCCACTCTTCGGCTGCCGGAATCGCCACCACCGTCATACCGGCCGCTTTGGCTGCGCTTATCCCGGTGTAAGAGTCTTCAAATACCAGACAATCGGCCGGTGCTACCCCCAGTTTACTGGCAGCCAACAGGTAAATATCTGGCTCTGGCTTACCCTTTGCCACCATCTCGACACAACAATGCGCAGCAAAATAATGCCGAATGGCTAAGGTATCGAGTGTAGTATCCATCAAATACTGCGATGAATTGGTAGCCAGCCCCACAGGCAAACGGCGCTCACGCAAATACTGCAACAAAGGCTGAACCCCTTTTTTAGCTTCACCCTTGGTTGCGATCGACCGCGCTACCTGAGCAATCACCGCTGCCTCTGTCTCTGCCAAACTCATGCCTTGCCAGGGCGATTGCTGATACCAGAACTTAGCAACAGCCTCGGTGGTCATGCCGGCAGTTTGCCGGGTTTGCTCGGCGGTCAGGGTGACACCGAGCTGACTAAATACCTGCAGCTCAGCCTGTTGCCACATGGGCTCTGAGTCAATCAAAACCCCATCCATATCAAAAATAACGGCCTTAACCATCTGACAACTCCTGATTTTTTCCTGGCTGCTCTGGACAGTGCCCTAGTCTAACCGGTTGAAGCCGTCGCGACTACTTTCACCTTAACAGTCACGGACGGGCTGTGTTTATGCCCTGCTCTGCGCTAGACTTTAGTCGCAATACAGCCAGTAATGCTTTATCCACCCGTTAATTCTGCCATAGTAATCAGAAGTCTCGCCTGAGTTCTGGAATGACTATGTTGCTTTGGCTATTGCATGCTTTTCTCGCCCTGGTATTACTGGCAGGTTATTGGCTGAGCAGTGCCAGCCTGCTGAATAGCCTGCTACTCCTGCTGCTACTCTTGGCCTTTTTTGTACTGTCCCACAGGTTCAACCGTACAGCATCGGTAGCCAAAACCTCCGAGCCATCTCCAGCCTTTGATATCTCCAACATTGAGCTTTCAACGTCCAGACTTGCCATTGGCTCAGCCGAAGTATCTTTTTTTATCGACAGCCTCAACAGCGATATTAAACACAGCGCCCAAAACAGTGCCAGTATCGCCACCAACAGCAAAGAGCTGGCGCATACCAGTAGCCTGCTCAATACAAGCTTACAAAACCTGAACCAAAGTATTCAGTTGACGGCCAGTGCCTGCCTGCAAGCCGATAGTCAACTGGACATTAGTGTCAAAAACCTCGAGCAATTAGCTGGCTCAGTCAGTCACTCGGCACAGGAACTGGAACAACTTCGCAGCAGCGCCGACGATATTCAACGGATCACCGAAGTGATCAATAATGTGGCCGAACAAACTAATTTATTGGCATTGAATGCCGCTATTGAAGCAGCCAGAGCCGGCGAGCAAGGCCGGGGTTTTGCGGTAGTAGCAGAGGAAGTTCGGGCACTGGCGCAAAAAACCTCTGGTGCTACCGCCGATATCGCCAAAATGCTGACAGAAATTCGTCAGCAAAGCAGACATACCGCCGAGCAAATGAACTTACTGGTGAGCAAAACCAGCGAGGTACAGCAACAACTGCAGGAGGTTGCATCGGGCTTTGCCAGCATTAACCATGAAGTCAACCAAGCTGCTGCCGCCAGCAGCGAGCTGGAAGATGCCGGCAGCCAGTTAGAGCTCACCAGTACCGCCATCACCCAATCCATTACTAACATCAGCGAGGGTCTGGGGGCCATTGAGCAAAAAGGCAACAACATCGCCAATCAGGCGGTGGATTTATCGATGGAGACAGAGAGCATCTACCGCGAACTGAACCAACTGCAACACGATAGTTTTTACAGCGGTATTTTAGCTGAAGCAGAACAGGCAGCAAGCGCTATTGCCGAGCTGTTACAGCAAGGCATTCAAAACGGCCAATTTAGTGAGCAACAGCTGTTTGCCAACGACTACCGCCCCATTGCCAACACCAACCCACAAAAATTTCATACCGCCTACGATAACTACACCGACAAGGTGTTTCCGCAGGTGCAAGAGCCTATCTTAAGCCGTAACAGCCAGGTGCTTTATGCCGGAGCGGTCGATAGCAAAGGTTACTTCCCTACCCACAATAAGAAGTTCAGCCAACCACTAAGCGGTGATTATCAAAAAGATTTACTGACCAACCGCACCAAACGTATTTTTTCCGATCGTACCGGCAGTCGCTGTGGCTCCAACACCGAAGGTATGCTGCTACAAACCTATAAACGCGATACCGGTGAGATCCTGCATGACCTATCGGTCCCCATTTATGTCAACGGCAAACACTGGGGTGGTTTTCGTATTGGGTTTAAACGCTGACTGTGGCTGGCTTTTAATTATTAAAGTGCATTTGAAAATCAGCCGCCTACTTATTATTACCAATAATGCAAAGGTGACTTATTACTCAAACCCACCTTGATATGCAATCATAAGTGAGCCTGAAACAGTATTGCGAGTCTGGTACGGGCATTAATTTTCAGGCACGCAGCTTTTAACTACCGAGCCCTCGCAGCATAAACTATGCCTTACCACCACTCACTGCGCCTGACCAGCCAGTCGCAGCAAACGCTGCGCCTGCTTGTTAAGTGCTTGCCTGAGCTCCGGTGGCTCCAGAATGGTGAAATCAAACGGCAGTTGGCTCAGCCAGAGGGCGATGCAATCGCAGTTGTCGATTTGAAAGCTCAGCAGCAAACCACCGACCTGCGGTTTTAACAAGGAGGCGGTTAAACCAAGATGCTCAGCAGCCGTCGTTAAGTCGGTATGCAGCATAACTTTTACCGACAAATTACCCGGCATCTGATTCAGACTGACATTAAAATGCTCTGCCGCATTAAAGTTCGCTGGCCGGATAAAGGTCTGCTCAAGCAATGCCAGTTGCTGAATACGATCCAACCGGAAAATACGCAGATCCTGGCGCAGATGGCAGTAACCGCTCAGGTACCAGTGCTGGCGGCGAAACAGCAAGCCAAAGGGATCCACCCGCCGCTCTACCGGTTCGGTATGGTAGGACGCATAGCGGATCTGCACCGCGCGCTGCTGCTCCAGCGCATCCAGCAACGGCGATAATGGCAATCCCCGACTGGCGGGTGCAGGCTCCGGCAACATCAGATTGATGGTATCGGCAATCAGCCGGGTTCGGGATTTCAACTTCGCCGGCATCACCCGTTCCAGTTTCGCCTGCACACTGCTGATAGCCGCTTCCGTCTCGGCCAGGTTTAACTTTTTCGCGGCCAACAAACCAAGTGATAACGCCAGGGTTTCTTCATGGGTAAACATCATCGGCGGCAATTTGTAACCAGCCACCAGCATATAGCCGCCATCGCGGCCCTGCTCTGTGGTCACCGGTATGCCCAATGCTTCCAGCGCCTGAATATAGCGTCGCACCGTGCGCTTATCCACACCAAGCTGCTGCGCTATCTCAGTGCCGTTTAAACGCGAATGCGATTGCAACAGTTCCAGCAAGGTCAGTACCCGCACCGTGGGGCCACTCATAACAGCTGCCTTTGTGTCATCCCATCCCCCAGTGCTTTGCTATGCTTTATGCACATAATCGCTCTGCTGTCTGCAAACGATCAAAGTGAAACTAAAAGTGCAACTATAGCCGAAAATTAGGACGTATTCTGCCCTAGATGAGTTGTACTCTTGGATCAGCGGAAAACCGCCACACTGCCAGGCCAGATCACTGACCAGGTGCAAAAGTTACCAGCAACAAGGAATACCACAATGGCAATGCACGAATTAACCTTATACACCAACCCCAACTCCCGCGGCCGTATTGTCCGCTGGCTACTGGAAGAGCTGGCGGTCCCTTACCAGGTGAAGCTGCTGCAGTACGGTGGTGAAATGAAGTCCGCCGATTTTCTGGCGCTGAACCCCATGGGCAAAGTACCGGCACTGACCCACGGCAATCTGGTAGTCACCGAGGCCGCCGCCATCTGTGCTTACCTGGCCGATCACTTTGCTGAAAAGCAACTGGCACCCGATCCACAAAGCCCGGAGCGCGCGGCCTACTATCGTTGGCTGTTCTTTGTTGCCGGGCCACTGGAAATGGCAACCAGCGCCAAAGCCTACGACTGGCGCATAGATGCCGACAATGCGCCGGCAGTGGGTTCTGGTTTTTATCAGGATACGATCAAGACGCTGGAAACAGCGTTAGCCAATGGCCCCTACCTCTGTGGTGAGCAGTTTACCGCTGCCGATGTCTATGTGGGCAGCCATATCATGTGGGGCCTGATGTTTAAAACAATCGAACCACTGCCAGCCTTTTTGGATTATACCGAGCGGTTAAATGCCCGGCCGGCAGCCATCCGGGCCAATCAACTGGATGATGCGCTGCTGGAAAAAACCACTCAGGGCTAACCCTTGCTGCTACAAGCCGGGGCAACCCCTCTGTTCGGACGCTCACGGCAGCTTGTCGTAGCGTCCTTTTTTGGGCCAACTGCGTACAGCTCGGTTTAGCGAAGCTGCTCGCGGCGTATTTAATCCCTGGTCAGGCTGGCATACAGCTTTTTCAATTCCTCCAGCAGCCATGAAAACACCGGGCCATGCGGCTCGCCTTTGCTAAAAATCAGGTCCACCGGTACCGACCAGGTGACATGGTCAATCGCCAGCTTCATCCGGTGCAGCTGCCCATTATCCAGCAAGTGCTGCGCCATAAAACGCGGCAAGTAGGCCCAGCCCAATTGGCGTTCAACCAGAGAAAGCGCCTCACTGTAACCGGAGCACCACCAGACTTTGGAAGCAATGCTGAGCAGTAAGGACGATTCGCGCTTGTCTTTGCCCCGCACTGCAATTTGCCGGTAAGGCAGCAAGGTGGAAATGCTGATGTGCTCCAGCGTCGCCAACGGGTAGTTGGCGTGGCAAACGGCAATCATCTCCAACTGGCCAACAAAACAAAAATCGGTGGTTTTGGCCGCTTCCACTTCCGAGAACATCACCCCCAGTTGAACCTCCCCACTTCGCACCACCGCAGCCATATCGGTCGAAGGTAGGGTCAGCAGTTCCAGCTCGAGTGTAGGAAAACGCTCCTCCAGTTGTTTAAGCAGTGTAAACACCTGCGGCAACAACAAGCCATCATCCAACGCTATGG
Source organism: Alkalimonas cellulosilytica (assembly GCF_036325985.1). NCBI lineage: Bacteria > Pseudomonadati > Pseudomonadota > Gammaproteobacteria > Alkalimonas > Alkalimonas cellulosilytica. The sequence continues at coordinate 172,949 of NZ_JAUHLI010000001.1, read as the reverse complement.
TAAAGCGGGTTTCTTGCTCTTTATCGATGGCCTGGGCGGTTTTTTCCAGCTCATCGGCCTGTTGCAGCAAGGCCCGCGCCTGACGCAGCAAACGCTCTCCGGCGGGGGTTAAACGTGGATTACGCGATGAGCGATCGAACAGCTCCAGGTTTAAATCAAGCTCCAGCGTGTTAATGCCATGACTGACTGCCGACTGTACTTTGCCGGTTTTACGGGCGCAGGCCGAAAACGACCCTTCCTCTGCCGCAATCACAAACATTCTGATCTGTTCAAGACTTAACATATGAAATTATTCGATGGTATCTAACTTTGATAAATCTAATTAGCAGATATTATAGCCGCTCTGTCAAGGGCAATAGCGCAAACAAGATGAGGACATCATGAGTTGGATTTTTTTACTGTTGGCTGGTTTTACCGAAATTGGCTGGCCGGTGGGCTTAAAAATAGCACAAAGTGGCCAGCATAAATTAACCGGCATCGCGATTGCAGTCGGCTTTATGGTGGTAAGCGGTACTCTGCTGTTTCTGGCACAGCGTACCATACCGCTTGGTACTGCCTACGCCGTCTGGACCGGCATGGGAGCAGCCGGCACCTTTTTGGTCGGGGTGTATTTCTTCGGCGATCCCACCTCGCTACTGCGTTACCTTGGGGTCATGATGATTATCAGTGGTGTAGTGGTGCTGAAGCTGGCCAGTTGAGCCAAGCGATCACAGCATAGAATGCCGGCTGGCGGGTCGGAACGTGAAACAAGATGCCGAGCCACACAGGCGGGCCCGGCAGCTTGTAACCCTTCTGCAGGGCTGTTTGAGCTGCAACAACTAACGGATCAATCTGGCCAGGCACTGGCCAAAAGCTTCGGTCTCGGCCGAGCGGTCTTGCTCAGTGCCATCAGAGATGGACATTTCACCCGACAGTTGTGGCGAACCGCTGGTTGTATCCACAATGCCCATCACCTCAAAGGTGTAGACCTGGCCTTGCGGCAACAAGCTGGCACACTGTTCAATGGTATTCATGGCTGGCTGCTGTGAAGCACCAGCAAGGTTGATAACAGCAACAACAACTCCGGCAACAATTATGGTTAACGCAATCAAAGTACGCATACATTCTCCTGTTTAATATGGCCTAATGCCCGATAGCGAGTCGACTGCTTCAGGAAGCTGAACACTCCACCACACACTACCCAGGATGTTTCTTTCCATCACCTTCGCTGCAAGCAAATTAGCCAGCTGCTACAAAAAAATCAATAATTTTTATCAGACTGTGAAGAAAGTAGCTTCCGCCTATGCGTTTACAAAGCTTCGCCGCAGCCCCCTATCATTTAGCCATCAACCCAAAGCCTGGGCGGCCGTCCCTGAAGCAGGTTCGCGTGAATAGGCATGCTAGGGTATAATTGCTGTTCTGTTGATAAGCCTTAGCCAGTGATGGTGTTGATGGCTGATGATGATTTTGTAACACAATAACGGCTTTCGAGCGCTGGGGGTTAGCAATGCCAGGAGCGATACCCATGCAGTATTTTTTAATCTCAGTGTGTGTGCTGCTCAGCCTTGTTCTGCCGGGCAAGGCAGCAGAGCGTGCGCCCGAACACGTAAGCTCACTGCATTGGGTGATTAACACCGCACCACCCTTTCATATCTTGGATGGGCCTTTTGCTGGCCAGGGCATTTGTGATGTGCTTATCAATGTCATCGATGCGCATTTAGCTGAGCTTGATAGTGAACGTCTGGTATTGCCACAATCGCGTATTCGTCAACAATTTCAACGCAAAGAAAATCAATGTTTCCCCTGCATGATTTTCCGCCCCTTACCGGGGGAAACCATTCAAAGCGAGCCCACGCACTTTTATTATCCGCACGGCATTATCACGACGTCAGCAAAAGCTGAGATGATCAAAGAGCGCCACGGCAATCCGGTTCGCCTGGCCAGTTTAATCAACGACCGAAGTTTTCGACTTGGCTATCCTGATGGGCGCCATTACCCTGCAGTTCAGCATATTTTAGACAGAGCGGAGCAAGGTGGCATCACCCTCCTTGCCCACACCGGTGAGAATGCCCCGCTGGCCATTCTGTCCATGATAAAAATGGGACGGATTGACTACACCCTTGAGTATCAAATTCTGCACAATTTTGAACTAGCCCAACAGGGTACTACTGATTTGGTGTTTTTGCCGGTTGCAGAAACCCAAGGCCAGCATGTGCTGGGCGCTGTCGGCTGCACCAATACGGAATGGGGCCAAGCGGCGATACAGCAAATAAATCGGGTACTGCCACAGGTGCGCCAGCATCCGGACTTTTTGCAGGTGTTAGAGGTTTGGTTTAATGATGAACCGGAGTCCGCCCCATACTTTGAGTTATTGCGTTCCCGTGTTTGGCAAACCACAGACTAAACCAGCAGTATCAACTCGCCAACAACTGCACCACCCCAATCCCCAGCAGCAAAGTTAGCCCCAGGCTAAGCAAAGAGCCGAGCAGGATGTATTCGGTTAAGGCCCGATCATTGGCATTGCGTAAATCGCTAAAGCGCAGCACCGATTTGGCGGCGATCACAAAACCAACCCCGCCGTATTGCCCGACTAAAATCAGTGTCAGCACCAGCACCCGTTCCATCATGCCAATCCAATGACCAGCTGTTGGCAAGCCTGAGCCGGCACCGGTCGCAGGTGTCGCAATTTGATTCAAGATAAAACCAATCACCACCGATGCCGGCTTTAATACCAGCAAATACGCCAGCACCAGCAGCAACACCTTAGGGCTAAGCATGCCAGGTAGCAAAGCCAGCAACTGTGTGATGCTGGTATCGGTTAACACCAGCCAAATCAGGCCTATCACCAGCAGGTGCAGCAGCTGATCCAGCAAAAAGTACCGAAACCCCTGCAGATAGGATTTGGCTAAATCAATCAAACAATGGCTAACCGCAATCAGCAGCGCCGAGCTTAGCAGCAGCCAGCCGCTTAGTGCCGACCAACTGAGCCAATGCCACAGCATAAGTACCGACAGGGTTAACCCAAAGTGCAACAAGCTGTGGTAATAAAGTGCAGCAGCACGCCAGTGCTGACTGGCCCGGGCCTGCACCCAGGCGGTGGGCTGAAAGAAGAAATCGGCCAGCACATGGGCTAGCAGCAGACTCAGCAATAAGCTCAGATCCGTCATAATGCCATACTCCGGCAAATATGCTGCTCACAATAAGCCAGAAATGCCTGCAGCAATTGATAATCAAAATGGCTGTTATTCAGCAGCTTGGTGACATTAGCTCTGGAGGTCCCCAGCTTTTGGGCCAAGGCCTCATGCGCCAACCCTGGATTAATCAGATGCAACAACACGGCTTCCGCCTGGCGGGCAGTCAGCTTGGCCAGCATGGCGTCGGCCAGCTGCACCGGTACGGCTAAAATGTTCTCCAGCTCGCTTTGCTGACAACGAAGTTGCAAACGCTGGGAGCCACTCAGACTATCCAGGCCGGTGCCCGATAAAGTAAAAGCCGGGCCAGTGGCACTTTTAATGTCCTGCCGTAAGTTGGTCACTGCACCGATGCCAATGCTGATTTTGCAATCCTGCCCCAGACTGAGCAGCGTTAAGCGAATACACACCGCCAATCGCACCCCATACTGAGGTTTCGCCAGCAACAGCTGGAAGGCATCGCCGCGATAAAAGCTGTAGCTGAGCGCCCAATCTTCGGCTTTCGAAGCAAACAACTGTTCTAGTTGATACAGCACGCTATCGTACCGATCGGCCTTGATGGTGCGGGATTGAACTAAATCGCCGGTTAAAACGGCATAGTTAGTTGCATAGTTTCTGGCATCGTGTGCGGACATAACTGAGCTGCATAAGTAGACTTAGCCTAAAGTGTAACCGAAAAAAGTTACAAGTAAAGAATGAAACCAAATTCAGTTACATTTGGAATTGAAACCAAAAAAAGTTACACAAAAGGCTTTCATCATTCTCGCTCTCTACTTACTGCGGCCAGCTTTAGCTTTTGCCCTGGCGTTAGCTTGTGATGAAACAGCGCCTTTCGGCTTAGCCTTGGCTTTCGAACCAGCCTTGCCTGAGCGCTCCAGGTCAATGGTGGTTTCAGATGCTTTATTGGCACGCCCGGTCAGTACTTTGCGCGAAATGCTTTTTAACAGCGAGTCGCGGGTGCTGACTTCAAAACCTGGTTTCACCATGCGCTGAATGGTAGTGCCCATTAATTTTTGAATGCGCTCCAGGCTTTGCTCTTCTTCACGGCTAACAAAGGAAATGGCATGACCCTTGGCCCCTGCCCGACCTGTACGACCGATGCGGTGCACGTAATCTTCCGGCAAATACGGCAGATGAAAGTTGACCACATAATCCAGCCCCTGAATATCCAGGCCCCGGGCAGCGACTTCGGTGGCAATCAACACCTGCAATTTGGCCGATTTAAAATCCGCCAGGGCGCGCCGCCGTGCACCCTGGCTTTTGTCGCCATGACACACCGCCGCTTCAATGCGGCGCTGCTGCAGCCCGGCTAATAAACGGTCGGCCTGTTCTTTGGTGCTGGTAAACACCAATACCTGAAACCAGTTCTGCTCGGCCAGCAGTTGTTCGAATAGCTCGATTTTGCGGCTTTCTTCCACCGGATAGACCACATGGTGGACTGTATCCGCCGCACTGTTGGTTTTAGTGACCCGGATTTGCTGGTGATTCTTCAGAATGTTATGCGACAACTCATTGACCGCCGGCGAGGTGGTGGCAGAAAACAACAAGGTTTGCCGGTTGCGGGCGGTCATTTGCAGTAGCTTCAACACATCGGTGCTAAAGCCCATATCCAGCATGCGGTCGGCTTCATCCAGCACCACAAATTCCACCTCGCTTAACATCACGTTACCAAGCGCCATATGCTCCAGCAAACGACCGGGGGTACTAATCACCATATCGGCGCCTGCCGCCAGCTTACTGGCCTGGCCGCCCATTTTGACGCCGCCGAACAGCGCGGTCACGCTCAGTGGCACAAACTGCGCGTAAGCCGTGATGGCCGTACCGATTTGTTCGGCCAACTCGCGGGTCGGCGTTAAAATAAGAGCCCTTGGACGGCGCGGCTGAGTAGCCTTTGGAGCATCCAGCATACGCTGCAGCAATGGGATGGCAAAAGCAGCCGTTTTACCGGTACCGGTTTGCGCCGTCACTTGCAAATCCTTGCCGCGACGGGCTGGCACGATGGCTTGCGCCTGCACCGGCGTCATCTCACTGTAACCGCATTCGGTCAAAGCACGTTGTAAATCTGCCGCTAAATCTAAAGATGAAAATTGCATAGGAGTTCCTCTGTAGAATAGCTACAGTTTAAAAAAGAAAAAATTAATCGCTGGCGCCATCCACATCTCTACCGGCATCGTCCTGACGTTCGCGCGGCTGGTGCTGGCAGGCTCTGGCCAGAATTTCCAGATAAAAGCCAGGCAAGTCCTGCGCCACCGCAGCATCGATGTGTTGGTTGATGTCTGACGTGAAAATTTTAGCGGCAACGTCTTCGGTGGCGCCAAAACGGCAATCAAAGGTCCAGTAGTCCATGCCGGCTGGCAGCGCCTTGCGCCGCTCCCGCTGCAGGTACTTTCTAATTTCATGCTTAATGGCATCGACCCAACGTGCTGGTTTGAGCCTGGGGTGCGTTAACGCAAATGTCTTTTTCATACCAATCCTACCCATGTGCACGGCTCAGAAAAGCTGACCGCGCTTAGAAAACGCGCATTCTACATGGAAGCGTAGAAGATAACCGCCACTATCTGCAATTTTTGACAAAACGATTGCCAACGAATAAGGGATCATGGCGTACCACCCGGGTCTGAAAAACCTTGGCCAGGCCCCGGCACGCTGCCAGGGCCTGAACGATTCGGCTTACGCCTTAGCAACACTGCGCAGATTAAACACCACCGCATAGAGTACAGGCACAGCCACCAGCGTCAGCACCGTGGCAAAAGCCAGGCCCCCCATAATGGTCACCGCCATGCTGTTAAAAAACGCATCCCACAGCAGTGGTAGCATGCCCAAAATGGTGGTGAGAGCAGCCAGGATCACCGGGCGGATCCGGCTGATGCTGGCCTGGACAATGGCTTCCATTTTGTCTGGCAGTTGCTGCAGTTGCAGATCGATTTCATCCACCAGCACAATGGCATTTTTCATCAGCATGCCCGACAAACTTAAAAAGCCCAGCAAGGACGTAAAACCAAAAGGCAGGCCGGACAACAGCAGTGCCGCCGTCACCCCGCAAATCGCCATCGGCACAATCAGCCAAATCACCAGTGGCTGCTTGAACGAGCCAAACAACAAAATGCTAATCACCAGCATCACCAAAAAGCTCAGCGGCAACTGATTGGCCAGCGATTGCTGGGCTTCGGCCGAGTCTTCGTATTCACCGCCCAAGGTTAACCGGTAGCCGGTCGGCAGCGGTACTTGCTCGAGCTGATTTTTGATCTGCCGTAGCGCCTGATCGGCGGTGACACCAAGCACCGGCTCGGCTTCCACCGTCAGGGTGCGAACCCGGTCGCGGCGGTGAATGCGGGCTTCTTCGCTGCGGGTATGCAGGCCATCAATCACCTGGGTAATGGGAATGTAACTGTTATCGACCGAACTCCAGATCATCCGATCCTGCAGGTTATCGACACTCAGCCGCTCATGCGCCGGTGGCCTCACCACAATCGGAATTTGCCGATCGGCTTCACGGTAGACCCCGCTTTGCACCCCGGTCGTGGCCAGCTCCAGCGTTTGCGCTAAATCAGTGCGATTCACCCCAGCCACCCTGGCCCGCTCTTCATTGAAATCCGGTACAATCACCAGCTCACGCTGCCGCCAGTTTTGCCGGATATCGGTAATCACGCCACTGGCCCGCATGATGCCTTCCACCTGTTGGGCATAGCGGCGCAGTTCGGCTTCATCGGCACCGGATAGCCGCACCTGCAGCTTGGCACCGGCGCCGGGACCAAACATCAGTTGCTGCAAATAGATGGTGCCTTGCGGCAACTCAGGCGGCATCTGCTCGCGCAGCCGCTGCATCAAGGGTGGAATTTCATCACGATGCCCGGTGCGTACAATCAGCTGGCCATAGGCAGGGTTGGGCAGCTCGGGCGCATAGGTCAACATAAAACGACTGGCACCACCACCGACAAAACTGCTGACGGACCTGACCTCCGGTTGCTGCAGTAAAAAATCTTCCAGGTGGCCAATATCCCGCGATGTGGCCTGGATATCCGAGCCCTGTGGCAGGTAATAATTGACGTAGAAAATCGGCGTGTTCGAGGCCGGGAAAAACACCTGCTGCACCTTGCCAAAGCCAAGTACGCTAATCAGGGTGAGTAGCACCAGTCCGCCCAGCGTCAGCCAGCGATGACGCAGTGCCCGCTGCAGCAAAGCAGCGTAGTGGCGATAAAAGCGGCCGGCATAAGGATCGGCCGAAACCCCGCTGGCCGGCTTAAACAGGTAATGCCCAAACAGCGGCGTCACGGTGACGGCCAACACCCAGCTCAGCAGCAACGAAATGCCAATCACCGCAAACAGCGAGAACAGAAACTCACCGGTGGCATCTGGCGACAAGCCAATCCCGGCAAAGGCCATAATGCCAATGACGGTAGCGCCCAGCAACGGGATTTGCGTGCGGCCGGCCGCTTCCCGGGCAGCCTGGCGCGAGCTCAGGCCACGCTGCCTATTGATCAGCATGGTTTCAGCCACCACAATGGCATTATCAACCAGCATGCCCATGGCGATGATCAGCGCCCCCAGCGAAATCCGCTCCATCTCAATGTGCCAGAGCCGCATAAAAAATACCGTACCAAGCACCGTCAGCAGCAAGGTAGCTCCCACCACCAGCCCAACCCGCCAGCCCATGGCCAGGCAGAGCACACCAATCACGATCAACACCGACAGCGCCAGATTGACGATAAAATCGTTGATGGCTTTTTCCACCACCAGATGCTGCTGGTAAATCGGCTGCAGCGTGACCCCAAGCGGGATTTGCGCCTGCAACTGCTCAAGATGCTGATCAACGGCTTTACCCACATCGACAATATTGGCATCGCTTAAGCCTGCCACCGCCAGGGTAAAAGCCGGTTTGCCGTTAAAACGAATGAGTTCGCTCGGTGTTTCCACCGCATCGCGCCGCACCTCGGCCACATCGTAGATACTGAGCTGCTCGGTCGAGCCCGGGTTGCCAATACGGACGTTTTCAATGGCCGCCACAGAATCAAGCCCAGGCTTGCTGACCAGCCGCACCCGCTTATCGCCAACCAGCACCGAGCCAGCGGAGGCCACCGCATTTTCCGATTGCAGCGTATCGACAATCACCCCTGGCGGTAACCCCAGCCCCAGCAGGCGCTCGTGCGGGATTTCAACGTAGATGGCTTCTTCCGGCTCGCCGGCGGTCTGCACTTTGGCGACCCCTGGTACCGTTAGCATTTCGCGCCGTAAAAAGCTCGCCAGCTCGCGGATCTCCCGATCGCTGAAGCCTTCAGCGGTTACCGCATAGAACATACCAAACACATCACCAAAATCATCATTCACCATCGGAGTCAGCACACCGCTGGGTAGCTCAGGTCTAATATCATTGACTTTGCGCCTGAGTTCATCCCAGATCTGCGGCATCTGGCTGCCATCGTATTTGTCCTGGATTTCGACCCTGATTTCCGACATGCCTGGCATGGACTTCGAGCTAATGCGCTTTAACTGCGACAGCTGCTGAATGGCCGACTCCATTTTTTCCGTCACTTCGCGCTCGACTTCCTCGGCGGTCGCCCCCGGGTACGGCGTCATCACAATGGCTTCTTTTAAGGTAAAGGCCGGATCTTCCAACCGGCCGATGGTGTTAAGCGCCCATAGGCCGCCCAGAAAACACAGCAACACCAACAACCAGGTGTTGATTTGCTTGTCAATGGCGTAACTGGCAATGTTCATCCGTTATCCCCGCTCAGTACGCCTGAAAGGGGCGCACCCGTTGCCCCTGCTGCAAATGCACGTGACCGGCCGATACCAGTTGATCGCCATACTGCACGCCACTTAAAATATCGACCTGCTGGCCATGGATTTGGCCAAGCTCAACCTGAACCCGCTCTACTGTCTGGCTGTCCTCAAGGTAACGCCAGACATAAAACTGTTCCGGCGTGCCGGTATCAATCGCCGACAAAGGCACCGATAAGCTGCTTTGCTGCAAGCTACGCTCGGTCACCACATTCACTGTCATCCCCGGCAACAAATTCACCCCGGCCACCGGTTGCAACGCGAAGGAAACCCGATAAGTCTGGGTGATGGCATCGGCCTCAGTAGCATGCTCGCGGTACTGCAGCACCACCCCGTCATCCAAACCTGGCAGGCGCACCGAAACCCGGTAATCGGCGCTGTCGTTCACCAGGCGCATCAGCTGCTCCGGCACATTGATATGCACCCGTAGCTCACTGATGTTCTGCACCCGCAGCACCGGCGTGCCTGCCGCCACCGTGGAATAGCGCTCAATCAACCGGCGGGTGATCAGCGCATCAAAGGGCGCTTCCAGCCGGGCGTGCTCGACATTGCGCCGGGCATTATCCAGCGCTACTTTGGCCAGATCGTAACTGGTTTGCAGCTGCTCAAAATCGGACGGCGTTAAAATGCCCTGCTCGCGCAGCGGCCTGGCTCTTTCCAGATCGCGCTGCGCCTGCTCCAGCTGTACCCTGGCTTGTTGCAACGCCAACTGGTAATCGGCAGGATCCAAAGCCGCCAACAGCTCACCGGCCGGCACCACCTGGCCTTGCTGCACCGCCAACTCCGTCACCCGGCCACCGACCTGAAATGCCAGATCAACGGTGCTGACCGCATCGACCCGGCCGACAAAACTGCGGCTGCTGTGCTGAGCATCGCCATTGACGGTCACCAGCCTTACCGTCACCGGCGTTTGCTGATCTGTATCATCCGGAGCTTTTGAGCAGCCTGTCAGCCCAAGCGAAAGCACTAGCAACAAGGTCAAAGTACCTGTTGTTTTGACGAAATAAGCTTTCATGGCATCAGCTCCTTAGCGCGGCGCTGCATGTACTGCAGCAACTGCTCTTTTTGCTGGGCAGTAAAGGGAGAAATGGACAACATGTCCTGAAACCAGAGCGCATCGCAGGCCAGCATCAGCAACACCGCTTCCGGGTTATCGCCGCTTTCGGTGTTGATATCCTGCAGCAGGAACTGACAGGCTTGCTGCACCGGGTTCAGCAAACCGGGCTGCTCGGCCGCTGCTGCCAGAATGGCCATGGCAGTATTGCCCTGCACCTGCTCGGTTAAACGGGCATGCGCCTTGATCATGGCGGTCAGTGCATTGTCACCCTGCGCCAGCAGTTGCTGCCGGCCGGCTTCGGTATCATCCACCAACTGTTGCACCATGGCGGTGATCAGCGCTTCTTTGCTGGGGAAATGGTACAGCAGACCGCCTTTGCTAAAGCCACTGACCTTGGCCACTTCATCCAGCGTAACCTTGCCCGCACCCTTTTCGGCCGCCACGCAGAGCGCCGCTTCAATGATCTGTGCTTTGGTTACCTTGGCTCGTTTGTTCATCATCCGCCCTCAAAAACCGTCTGGTTGGTACAGTAAAGCGAATAATAAACCGTCTGGTTGGTACAGTAAAGTTGTTTGCTCGATCAAAACCACTTGGTCATTGCTAGAGTCTGCATTACTATGAAACCATCACACTGCCCAGGCAGTTCAGAGCGTTATCATCAGGGTTGTAATTGGATGTACCGACTCATAGTGCCGTTGTTATTGTGTTTAAACAGTCCACCTGTTGCAGCAGAGTCTGCATCATTGCCTGTATTGCAGCTGCTTACAGAGCACAGCCCGCCGGGTGAATACCTGGATGAGGACGGACAGCTGGCTGGTGTGACCTATGAGCTGCTTAAAAACCTGGCGACAGAGCTTGATGAACCGGTGCAGTTTGAGTTAATGCCCTGGGCCCGAGCCTATACCATAGCCACCTCTCAGCCCCTGACCGCTTTGTTCGAAACCACCCGCACCCCAGCCCGTGAACCCTTATTCCAATGGGTTGGCCCGCTAAAAATTCATCGCATCGCGCTTTATGCCAGAAAAGATCGCTTTAATCTGGCAGTGCCCCCAGCCTATTGGCCGAAGCACTATATCGCCTGCGAGTACATTCAATCGGTGTACCTCGATAAGCTTAACGAGCTGGGATTTAATGAAGAGCGTAATTTATTCAAAACAGTGCAGCATGGCGACTGCTTCAATTTGTTGGCCCGAGGCCGGGTCGATATTATTTTACTCAGTGAAACGTCAGCAGCGCTCAGAACGCAAGAAGTAGCAGAGCTGGGTATTGAGCTGGTGCCGTTAAACGGCTTTATCGAAACCCGCCAGTACCTGGCGTTTAGTCGTGATGTGCCTGTTGAGCGTGTTGCGCGCTGGCAGCAGGCGCTGCTGCAAAGTTATCGGGATGGCCGCATGCGGGCTTTGTATCAATCGGTCTATCCGGAAGAAATGATTACCGCGCTGGAGCAGGAAGCAACAAAGCCGCACGAAGTAGCTAAGTGATCTGCCTCTGGAAAGCACAACGCGTTAGCCAGGAGCCTTTGGCTTTTCAACGTTTAGCTTTGAAATAATTCAAATCTGCTTCCTTGGTGACGGGGGTTTAAAGCCACTGGAGCAACAAGCTATTCACTGTTAAGCTGAATTAAGCCACATAACAAGGAGCAGTGCTATGGGTTTAGCCAGTCCGCAACGGATAGTCGCATTCCTTCTCACCGTTTTAATGGCGGCGGGTGTTTTGTCCGCTACAGCGACAGCTTCACTGAAAGAGCCATTAAATGCCGAACAATCCGATCCACGAACGCTCGGTTGGATGCAGGGTTTTCCACCGCCGGTGGAGAAACGGATCACTCAGCCCGATAGCAACTTCTTTAGTTTCCCAAAGTTACGCTGGAGCGTGTGTCACATGCGTGAGTTACTGCCTACTGCAGCCATTCCGCGCGCCATCGACCACTATGCCCCACTGCCAGAAGCACTCATTGCGTCGATTGACCAATTGCAGTTCACTCCTACAGGGACCAGCACACCCATCAGTTGGCAAGAGAGCCTGGCGGCCAATTATACCGATGGACTTTTGGTGCTCCACCGCGGCAAGGTGGTGTACGAAAGCTATCGGGGCTGTTTGGGCCCACAACAACATCATGCCGCGATGTCGATGACCAAATCCATCACCGGTTTATTGGCGGAAATGCTGATTGCACAGGGGCAGCTTGATGAGAGCGTTCTGGTCGGTCAGCTGATACCTGCACTTCAGGGTTCGGCCTTTGCCAACGCGACGGTGAGGCAGGTGATGGATATGACCACAGCGCTTCAGTACAGTGAAGATTATGCCGATCCAAATGCGGATATCTGGCAATACAGTGCTGCGGCTAACCCGCTGCCTAAGCCTGCCGATTATCAGGGGCCAGTGGGTTACTTTGAGTATCTGATGACCGTCCGGGCCGCGGGAGAGCATGGCAAGGTGTTTGGCTATAAAACCGTCAACAGTGATGTATTGGGCTGGGTACTCTCCACCGTAACCGGTAAACCCTATCACCAGTTGGTGTCTGAGCTAGTGTGGCAGCCATTGGGGATGCAACAGGATGCCTATGTGACTGTAGATGGACTCGGCACTCCATTTGCCGGTGGCGGTATCAGTGCCACCCTGCGGGATTTGGGCCGTTTGGGGCAAGCACTGCTGGATGCAACACTAGGTAAACCCGGTATCATAGCGCCAGAGCTGGCTCGCAGCATTCAGGCCGGTGGTGATCAAGCGGCCTTTGTGGCCGGTTTTAGCAGTTTAACCGGTGGCAGTTACCGCAGTATGTGGTGGGTATTTCATAATCCGCATCAGGCTTTTGCTGCCAGGGGTGTGCATGGGCAGACCATTTATATCGACCCGACCGCTGAAATGGTGATTGTGCGTTTAGCCTCGCATCCGGTTGCCAGCAACAGCGCCAATGATGCAACTTCATTACCTGCTTACCAGGCACTGGCAGAGTTTCTATTGCAGCAAAATCCAGACTGACTCTTTTCCTAAAAAGGTCACTGCACCAAGCGATGCCGTGACCTTTTCGCACGCTATGAGTTATTTTCGTACCATACTGCGAAACACTCCATCCCGCTTAATCAAGCCGTGATAGAGCGCGGCACAACTATGCACCACGATCAGCAGCACCAACAGCAGTGCTGCCCAGCCGTGAATTTCGCGGAACAAGCCGTACAGGGCTAAATCGGTATCAAGCAAGGCTGGCAGCGGCAGCCCAAACAAGCTCAGTGGCCGGCCGGCCGCGTTTTGCATTAAATAGCCGGATAGCGGCATCACAAAGAGCAACAGATAAAAGCCAAGTTGCGTGAGCTTCGCTGCCAGTTGCTGCATGTTCGGCACACTAGCAGGTAATGTTGGCGTATCTGAGCGCAGACGAATGATAAGGCGCACCACAATCGCCAGCAAGGCAATCAACCCCATGGCTTTGTGCCAGGCCAGCAGTTGCTGCTGCCAGGGCCCCAGTGACTTGACCATGGTTAAACCGGCAAATAGCAGGCTAAGCACTAACGCTGCCATCAGCCAATGCATCACCCGCATGGCAAGGGGATAAGTCTGCGGCTTATTCATTGGCACCTCCGGCAACCTGCTGCATCAAGACTTCGCGGGCCCGGCGCCGATGCGATTCGGCATAGGCGGCTGCGCGGGCGCGTAGAATCGGGTCTGCCGATGGTGCAAAGCCAGCGGGCAGCACCAGGGGATCGAAATTAAGCGCATTGCAGGCGCCCTCTTGCTGCAAACTGGCTTGCTCAATCACGATAGTACCGGCACTGAGCTGTGGGTTGCTTTCCGGCCAGGGAATAGTGGCATCGGCCGGATCATCCTTGGCAGTTGCCAGGGTAAACTGCAAGTCAAAGCGCACTGGCCCTTGCTGCAGCCGACTGAAAAACTCCTGCTGCAATGCATCTGCTGCCTCTTCGTCCGCAATAACGCCAGCATCATCCGTCAGTGGCAAGGCCGCCCAGCGCACTGCTTGCTGTTTGCCTTGCCGGTCAACCAGATAAAAAGCATTAATGCTATGGTAGCGCTCAGTGGCATAACTTTGGGTTGGCCGATAGTGGCTACGCCATTGTAAAAAATGCGCGGTTTCCGGGTGATCAGCAAAAAACTGCGGCACGGTATTGCTTTGAATGGCCAACAGCTGTTGATAAAACTTTTCCGGCGTTGCTACCGCCATCACCGGCGGTGTATTCATCGCCGTGCGCCATTGATGCACGGTATCAGGCAAAATGGTTAAAGCCAGGCTGCGCACTGGTGCGCGTAAATCAGGTGCCGTTGGGTTACTCCCGGCAATTGAAATGCGGCCAATAAAGGGGTAGCTGCCAGGTTGCAATGCTTTGGCACTGGAGTAAGCAGCCAACTCCCCGGAGGCCTGAAACTCGCCACTGATGCAAAACCCCTTGGCATGAGCGCGCCTGAAACCCGCCTGAATTGAGTCGCCTTGTTGTAAATTGACAAAATCCTGGGCACTGACCGGTGCCCGGCCACTCACAGTAACTGCATACAAAGCAGCCACTACTACGGCTCCCGCCGCAGCAGCAAACAAAACATAGCGCATAAGCATGACTTCTTTTGGTTAGACATTCGGATGGTGCTAAAGCCAATAGACCAATACGCTCTGATGGGAAAAGCGATCAGCGAGTGGCGCACTAATTTTGGCAGCCATTGCCAGATCCCTGCCGGCTGATCGGCGGTTTCTCAGGTTTTTTGCAGCAGAACCAAGTTACATCACAATCAGGAGAGCAGTTTTACGAAGTTCGGTAATGGCATGATGCTAACATTCATTTGTATTCTCATCCCCAGCGCAATCGCACGAAGCTAACCGCACTGCAGAGCTACAACTTCTGCATGTCGGAGGTGATTAAGTATGACGTGACACATAACTGATAAACTTGTTTTTGAATAACCACCATAGTACGCAGGTAACCACTGCAGCAACTAAAACAGTCTGCACAGCTTCCCAATGGTTACTGGACCAAATGGAGAAAAAAATAGCAGGGATAACCACCAAAAAAGCCCCTAACCAGTCATTACTCCTGCGCCACAAAAATGGCAGGATAAGAGCAGCATAAAAGCCGAACGGCACCCCCAGCATAAGCACCAAGTAGCTTGGGCTTTCAAAAAAACAAATCCCAAGAAAAATGGCACTGTAAATCACCAACAACCATGGTGCATAGCCAATGGTTTGAAGAAATACTTGCTTATTTACTGACTGCTTCATGTTACTACCTTAACTGAACAAAAAAGCCACTTACCGCATAGCAAGCAACTCCACCAATGGAATAGGGTAAGCCAAAAAGTTTCATCCGGATCCCAAGGCCAGAGCTTACCAGCCTGAGGCACAGCACAGTATATTTTATCTGCTGTTAGTTTTCCTGATAACTATGCCCTGCTACGGCGCATATCCGGCAGCCAGAATGCCAGTATGCCCAGCAGCGGAAACCAGGCACAGAGCTTGAAAATAAAGCCTATGCTGGTGACATCTGCCAGCATGCCAAGCACTGCCGCGGCAATGCCACTGATGCCAAACATCAAACCGTAAAACAGCCCGGAAATCATCCCTACCCTGGCCGGCATCAGTTCCTGAGCAAACACAATAATGGCCGAAAAAGCCGACGACATGACCAGACCAATCAGCACCGTTAATAGCGCCGCGCCGAATAAACTGCTGTAAGGCAGCATTAACGCCAGCGGTGCCGCGCCCAAAATCGATACCCAGATCACCCACTTGCGGCCAAACCGGTCCCCGATAGGGCCGCCAGCCAGCGTACCCACGGCGATGGCGGCCAAAAACAAAAATAAAAACAGCTGCGAGTCGGCCACCGATACTTCAAACTTTTCTATCAGGTAAAAGGTATAGAAATTACTCAGGCAGGTCATATAGACGTACTTAGAGAAAATCAGCAGCGCCAATACTCCCAATGCCTGGCGGGTTTGGCGGGCGCTTAAGCCATTGCCCTGTTTCGCGGCACTGCCAAGCCGTTGTCTGGCATTGGATTGCACCACCCAGCGGCTGACCCGCGTCAGCAGCATAATGCCAACAATGGCAAACAGGCAAAACCAGCCGATGCTGCCCTGGCCGCGCGGGATAATGATCATCGCAGCCAGCAAAGGCCCAAGCGCTGAGCCGGCATTGCCGCCCACCTGAAACATCGCCTGCGCCAAACCATAGCGCCCGCCGGAGGCCATCCGTGCAACCCGGGAGGCTTCGGGGTGAAAGGTTGAGGAGCCCAGCCCTATCATCGCCGATGCCAACAGCAGCATATCATAACGCTGGGCCAGACTAAGCAGCGCCAGCCCCAGCAGAGTAAACACCATACCAAGTGGCAGCAAAGCGGGCTTGGGGTGTTTGTCGGTGTAAAAACCCACAGCAGGTTGCAGCACAGAAGCGGTTAGCTGAAAAATCAGCGTGATCAGGCCAATCTGGGTAAAGCTGAGCGCATAATCCTGTTTTAGCATCGGATAAATGGCTGGCAATACCGCCTGGATCAGATCGTTGAGCAAGTGCACCACACTCACTGCACCAACCACCGGCACTACCATCATCGCAGGCGTAGAAATTGGCGAAGGTGTTGCTATCGGCGAGGGCGGCAAATCCACGGTTTTATCAAGGCTAGTCACAACAAAACGACCTGATGAGGAAAAACCAGCATTATATACTCAATCTCTGAGTCTATGGCGCTTGTTTTACCTCCTTTCGACTTACAACAGCCAGCCGTTGCTTGCTGTTATTTATGTCGCCATTCTGCACCCGAGAGGGTGGTTAATTTTTATCTGGCCCAATTCTAATAGGCCACACAAAAACGTTGGTTGCTATGCTGTGGCTGCTCCGCTTCGTTTAGCATCGCCACCGCATAATCGCCATTAGAAATGCGGCTGTTACCCTGACTGTCGGTCAGTAAAGCATCCAATCCCAGGCGGAAGCTTCCGGTTTTTTCGCCCGGGAAAATATCGGCTGCCGGCGATAAAAAGCTCCAGCTCAGGGTGCTCTGGCTACGTAATTGCTGCAATACCTCTGCCGCACCTTCGGCGGTAGCGCGGTATTCTGCCGGGAAATCCGGGCTATCCAGCAAACGGCTGCCATCGGGCAGGGTTAAGGTAGCCGCACCACCGACCACCAGCAAACGGCCTACTTTGGCAGTGCTTGCTGCGGTAAATACGGACTGAAATGCCTTTACATAATAGCCTTTTACATCCTGCTGGGCATGGCCGCTAAAGGCGCTGATCACCACATCTTTGCCACGCAATAACGCCGTTAAGGCTGCGGTGTCGTTTATATCCAGCCCGACCACTGTTAACCCCGCTTTGGGTTCAAGCCGCTCGGGTCGGCTTACCACTGCGATAACCTGATGGCCGCGGCTTAATGCCTCTGCCGTAATGGCCGAGCCGATAAAGCCTGATGCGCCTAAAATGACTAATTCCATACTGTGCTCCTAACGTTACTTTGTGATTCACCTTCAGTGTGCCGCTAGTATGCCCACTCGATTAACGCAGAAAAATAACCTAATATTAAAATCACTGTTTGGTTAATTAAAACAATAAGCATGGAACACGCCGATTTAAATAGCCTGCAACTGGTGCAGCAGCTTCACCTGGCCGGCAGCTTTACCGCGGCAGCCGAGCAGCTTGGCTGCAGCAAAACCACGATCAGCCTGCAGTTAAAAGCGCTGGAGCAACAATTAGGGGTGGCGTTGTTTCGGCGCACGACGCGCCAACTTAGCCTGACCCAGGCTGGCGAGCAGCTGCTGCACGACTGCCTGCCCCTGCTCGATGAGCTACAACAGGCCTTGCAACAGTTGCAAAGCAGCGACAAGGTGTTGCAAGGCAGGCTGGTGCTCAGTGCGCCGGAAGATTACAACAACCGCATTCTGGCACCGGCAGTGGTCGCGTTTATGGCGCAGCACCCGGCGTTGGAGGTAGAGTTTCGCAGCAGCGATCAGGTGAAAGATCTGATTAAAGAAGGGATAGATTTAACCATTCGCGCCGGCTGGTTAAAAGACTCCAGCCAGCAGGCCAGAAAACTCGGCAGTTTTGAGCAGTGGTTACTGGCTGCCCCGGCCTATCTGGCTCAAACCGGCATACCGCAGCACCCGGCCGAATTGGCTGATTTGCGCTTTATTGCCTTTACGCCATTACAGCAGCCCCAGCAGTGGCGCTTTAGCCAAACCGATCCAAAGAGCGGTGCGACGGTGCAGCACAGTCAGTATTTGCAGGCGCCCTTTAAAACCAGCTCGACCCAAACGGTCACCGCATTGATGCTGGCCGGAGCCGGCATCGGCATACTCCCCGACTACAGCGCCCGTGAGCTGGTCCAAAGCGGCCAATTAGTCCGGCTGCTGCCCCACTGGCGCTTAGCGCAAGGCGGTATCTATGCGGTCTATCCACCGGGCAGGTTCCGCCCGGCCCGGGTCACCGCTTTTGTCGACTTTTTGCAGCAGTATCAGCAGTTGGCTTAGTGGAACCAGGCTAACTGATGCACTTTTAAACACAGATCATCGCTTGACCCGTCTATAACTTTATAGTTTATGCTGCAATTTCTTTGGTAAAGGAACCGGCGATGTATCGAATATCTGAACTGGCCAAACTGGCCGGGCTATCGCGTACCGCTTTGTTGTATTACGAAAAGCAGGGATTGCTGCGCGCGCAACGCCAAAGCAATGGCTATCGGCTCTATAGCGAGCAAGACAGGCAGCGACTGTATTTGCTGCAACAACTGCAGGCGGGTGGCTTATCGCTAAGCGAGAGCAAAGCCTGCCTCGATGCCAAGTTAAACCAGGATTTGCTGCAGGCCCGCCTGCAGAAACTGGATCACGAAATAGCACAAAAGCAGCAGGCGCGGCATTTGCTGGCCAGCTTGTTAGGGCACTCAACGCTGCGGGCCTGGCATCAGGCCATTGACCAGGCAGCGCCGGATGCTCATTTTTCCTGGCTAAAACAGCAGGGTTTCACTGAAAAAGAAGCCCTGCGCTTAAAATGGTTATCACACGATATGAACGAACACGAACAGTATATGGCGGACTTTATGGCCGTCTATCAGGGCTTAAAGTATTGGGCGCCGGGCAGCGCAGAAGATACCTTGCGGGCACTGGCACTGCTGACACCGCCACCGGCCACCCTGCTGGAAATTGGCTGCGGCAAAGGCATCGCCACCACCCTGCTGGCTGAGCATACCACTGCAAGCATCACCGCAATCGACAACGAACCTACGGCTCTGGAGGCTTTGCAGCAGCAACTGCAAGTGCTGGGGTTCACCAAGCGGGTGACGACACTTTGTTCCAGCATGACAGAGCTGCCTTTTGCAAAACAAAGCTTTGATGCGATTTGGTCGGAAGGCTCTGCCTACATCATGGGGCTGGTGCAGGCGCTGCGCTATTGGAAGACATTTTTAAAACCTGGTGGTTACCTGGTGCTAAGCGAGCTGGTTTGGCTGACGGATACGCCAAGCCCGGAAGCGCGTGATTTCTGGCAGCAAGGCTACCCGGATATGCAAAACATCGCCACCTGCATCAAACGAATACAGGAGGCAGGATATCAACTGGTGGATCAGTTCTCACTCAGCGACCAGGCCTGGCAGAATTACTACCAGCCGCTGCAAGAGCGCATCAATGCCATGAAACCGCAGCTGCCAAATTCAAGGGCTCTGCTGGATAGCCAGCAAGAAATCAACATCTACCGCCAGTACGGCGCTGAGTTTGCTTATCAGATGTTTGTGCTGCGGGGTTAGTGCTTTGATAACCTGTCGGATCGACCAATCCTACTGCAATGGGATTAACAGGTATTCAAGCGTGAATGCTGCTGTACATCCTAATCTAGTAGGATGAATAGATTGAAAATAAACCGCCACCCTACGCAAAAAATTTTAAGCCAAAAAGCAGTCTAACCTCGATTCCAGTGTGGGGACCTACGGGCCTAAAGCACAGCAAAGAGGTTAATATTTATCTGACCCTAGTTCCATAAATCATTGTTTATATTTTGTGGCTCTGGTATTTTTAATTAATGATGTAATAGTTAGCAATCTTAAAGCCAAGCGCTAGGGTTACTTAATGAGTATAGTTAATGGCTCTGTTGAACAGTTCCTATTAGATCGTCTGGGTTACATTCAAGACCAACATTTCCCAGACTCTGACGTTATTACGTACTACGGACCTATTGAGTATTGGTCTAAAAACCTATTCCGTCAGCAGCTAGAAGCTTTCTCCCAAAGTGATAGTGGAAACAAAAAGAACTTATTAATCATACTTAATACAGGTGGCGGTTCTGCAGAAGTGGTAGAAAAAATGGTTGAGATGACCCGCCATTTCTATACTAACGTAGATTTCCTGGTTCCAGATTTAGCGATGTCTGCAGGGACTATTTGGTGCATGTCTGGAAACCGAATTTTGATGGATTACTCATCTTCGTTGGGTCCTATAGATCCTCAAGTGCAAAACAACGAGGGTAAATGGGTACCGGCACTTGGATACTTAGACAAATGCAATGAGCTTATCTCTCGTAGTGGCAACGGACAAATATTAAGTAATGCAGAACTTGTCATGCTTAACACGCTAGACCTTGCTTCATTGCGTGCGTACGAGCAGGCGCGAGATTTGTCCATTTCTTTGCTGAAGAAGTGGCTAGTAGAGTTTAAATTTCGCGATTGGAATAACCACCGAAGTTGTCCTCATAAAAGAGGTCAAGTCGTTACCGCCGATGAGAAAAGTCAACGAGCTGAAGAAATTGCGCAGATGCTTAGCGACAATAACAGGTGGCATAGTCATGGTAGAATGATTGGTATCAAAACGCTGCAAAATGACTTAAAATTAGAAATAGACGACTTCACTGGCAACACAACCTTACGCAATGACGTAAATATGCTACACGACTTTTGCAACGATTATATGTATAAAATGAACAGAATTGTATTGGTTGGTTCTAAACACAGGCTATGTTAATCAGGAGAACGCTATGAGCGAGTTAGCCAAGCAAATTGAAACTGTTGTCGAGGCGCAAAAGCAAAATAACCAAGCGCTGAGTAAACAACTAGAGTTTCTAAAGCAAGCACAGCGTGCAGGAGTTGTTAAGAAGCCCGAATATAATTTGGCGAGTAAAGTTTATTTGCAGCGTGCTGCGACATTATAAAATTACTGAATCTGCTTTAATTTAGAAGGGTGCTACGGCATCCTTTTTTATATCCAATACTCAGTAAAAAGTACCTGTGAAAACCCGCATGCAATTTGGTATGCGACTAATTGAAGAAGCGTAAACACCAGTCACGAAAAATGGGATCCTAACCAAGATTTGGCTCCTCTTAAACTGAATGCCCGAGCTCCATATCCAATAGCCAGAAGCTCATCAGGTAAAAATTCATCAAATTTATCCACTCGCTTCTCGGGGACAGACTGAGCCAACTCAGTAGCGTCAGGGAGCTCTGACTTTGCCGAATTACACAGCGCCTCCACGACGTCAGCTGCAGACGCTTTGATCACCTCAATGACTCCTGCAAAGTTACCGACTTCGAAGCCATGCATAGAGAGAAGTGCAGCAATAGTATTGACCGTTTTGTCACCCTTCCATGTCAGAATGGCTGTATTGGCACCATCTTGAATAATTGCATTCTCTCGTAAACCAGCATCGTTGAAAAAATGGGCGCCTTCTTGAAACAAAGCCCTTGCTTCTTTGTTCGCGAAATCGATTTTTTGTCCCTCGTAATGGATTCGATAATCACCCTTACAGAAAATGTTGAACATCTCTTGACGGACAATGTCATGAACTGACATCCCACTACCACCGAATCTTGGTGGTCTCCCGCCTTTGGCGTGTTCAACGTAGATGGTCTTTTTATCCGTGTCGATATCTTTTACCAGCCATCTTTTTCCTCCAAAAACAATGTGCTGGCCAACCAACACCAGTGAATCTATAGGAAGTGTACCGAGGGCTTTGCTTCCACTTACAATTCTATACTCCTCCGGCGTTTTAAATACCGCGTAAAAGGAGTAATGTCCTGTTATTCTCTCTCCTTGAACGCCCAGCACCAGCTCTCCACTCCCCAGTTGCGTGATGAGCTCTGTAGCTCCCATGTGCTTCAGCAAGGCTTTATAACTGTCTAAAGTAATATGGCGGAACGGACCCTCCCGGCAGAGCAGATTAAACAATTGAGCAGCTCTTATGCTTCCCCATTGCGCGATAACAGCTAAGATCTGATGTAATAGCGTTGAGAAGTGGTAAAGGCTTGTGTCGGCCGGCTCGAACCACTTATCGCTTATGAGCAACCTGATCATAGCCATAGACTGAATGAGCTCTAAGCGAAGCTTATCGGCGATATTTGAGTTCTTTTGGATCTCATTCTCAGCAATTAACATGCGCAACACTGATGGACCACCTCGGCGTCCTGAGCGCCCCAATCGCTGCCGGAGACTTGAAACTGAATGCGGTGCCGTCACCTGAACGACGGAATTCACTTTTCCAATATCAATACCGAGCTCAAGCGTCATGGTGCAAATCGCTGTCGTGGGGTACTGCTCTTGCTGCAGCCGCTTTTCGAGACTTTCTCTGAGATCTTTTGATAACGAGCCATGATGTGGAAAAAACTCATTCGGCACCAAATTCTGTTCACACATATCGCTCAATGTTGCGGCAATACCCTCTGTCCGAGCTCTACTGTTGGCAAAAACTAAATGATTGCCACCCCGGCAAAATTTGTACAGATCTTCGCAAATTTGATATTCAGCATCGGCCGGATTTTCCTCGGTGATCTGCCCAGGGTTTACATACCCTCTAACTTGAACCTGGATCGATGCGGAGGAAACAGAGTCTCTTACGATCTTGCAGGGTAACGACTGATTTGGACGCAGCGAAAAAGGGACCTTTTCAATATCCCCTAACGTTGCGCTGAGCGCCACTCTGGGGATCGGCACTTTTAAGCGCCCAAGCAGATGCTCCAGGCGATGCAATAACGACAATAAGTGGTTCCCGCGCTCTGAGCCTAAAAACGCATGAAACTCATCGATAACAATGTATTTTAAAGACGAAAAGGCAGACTTAACCCATCCCGCATCACGAATGAGAAGTGACTCAAGTGACTCCGGGGTAATTAATACGATCCCTGCCGGTGACGCGCGCAGCTTCCTCTTTTTACTCTGAGGACTGTCTCCATGCCAAGGAGTCACCGGTATATCGAGCAAATCAGACAAGCTTTCCAAGCGCCTGTCCTGATCGTTAATCAGCGCTTTCAATGGGCTAATATATAGGATCCCCACTCCATTTGAGTGGTCTGCAATGGCACTGATTGCCGGCAAGAAAAAAGCCTCTGTTTTTCCCGCTGCAGTGGAAGCGCTGATGAGAACATCCGTATTTGCTGACAGGATAGGCTCAATGGCTAAACACTGAATTTCCCGAAGGCTGTTCCAGCCTTGTTGGAATATCCAGCGTTGAACCCGGAAATCGAGCTTTTCATGTGCGTTTATCATAGCTTGAAGTCAGCCAGCTCTTCTTCACTGTCTTCGACATCAAGTTCAACGTCGGATGGCTTATCCTCCTCAATAGCCACGGAGGAAATCAAACCATTCCATGCAATCGAAGGGTTTTGGTCAATCACGGCGAGCATATCTAAAAAAGCCTTGATGGTATTTCTCGGCGTTCGGAAATACGCATCGCCGATCGTTTGGCTGCAGTGCTTTAAAAATGCCTTAAGCGACTCGTCTGGAACTAGGTATTTGCTCTCATCACCTTCTGCGTATACGTGTCTTAGGTTTTTTAACAGGATATACAGCTCTTCCGGAGTTAAACTCGCCAAATGCAGTGCTGGTGAAGTGTAGTCGATCATCCCAGCCTGCTTCGCAAACGTGTTTCCGGCAAGTCTGGATTGCAGCGCTTCATAGCTATAAAGGCCCTTTCTCGGATCAAGCAGGAACTCTGGTGTTCCGCCAAGTAAAAAGCCCAGATGCACGGCTGTTCCCTGTAAGCAGTCATTCAAAATGCGTAAGATCTGCTCATAGTTTGATGTACGAGCCGTGGTGTTGTTGAGCTTATAAAGGTTCACCATCTCATCCAGATTGACGAGCAATCCCGCATACCCTGCTTGGCGGACAAACAAACTCATTAATTTGAGAGAGTCATAAAACGATGCGTCAGAAATGATGGTTCTGACACCAAGGTCATTACGCGCATCGGTCTTGGTGGAATATTCGGCGCGCAGCCATTTAACGGCGTTAGCCTTTAGGGTGTCGTTATCTGTTTCATGACCGGTCCAATAGGCTTCAACAACTTTAGCAAAGTCATAGCCACCCACAAGTTCAGAGAGAGAAGCCAGTTTCTCATGAATAACAGCATTAATACTTTTACCGCTGTCACTTGCTTCCATCCTGGCTTCAGTGATGAACTTTTCCACAACGCTGGTTAGCGCATTGCCATCCTGTTTATTGCGCGTAGACATGTTTCTCATCAGCTCTGAATACAGGTTTCTTGCCTGGCCAGCAGAAGCGTGGATCCGTCTGTCAGGTGAGAGATCAGCATTCACAGTAACTAGCTTTCGCTCCAAGGCAATAGCTCTGACAACACTTAAAAAGAACGTTTTACCTGAGCCGTACTCACCGATAATCAACCTGAAAGCCGAACCTCCGTCAGAGATACGTTCAATATCTTGGATCATGGCCTTAAGTTCATTAACCCGACCAACCTGAATATGTTGGATCCCTACCTTGGGTGTTACGCCAGATTTTAGCGACTGGATAATGGCATCGCGCTCTTTTGCCCGGATTTTCTTAACCGTCATCAATTACCCCTTTAATTCTTCAACAATATCCATGTCGACGTAAATGTCGCCATTATCATCTAAAACCGGCGCATCGACTTTCTCATATGCCCAATCATTAATTTTCTCAATGGCGCCATCGACCATAAGCCCCAACTTTCCACAAAGCTCATGCAGGTCATGCCGAGGCCACATTGCTTTTTCTATTAAGGCATCAAATAAGGCCCGGTGTGCACTGTCCAAACCATCTTGATGATCGACAACTGGTGTCGTTTTTATTGGTTCTGGTTCGTCCTCAGCCGCAAAGATGTTCTCCAACATCGATTTTGCGTCACTGGTGTCACTTTCGTGCATCGCTAGGATTTCGTCGTCCAATACAAACTCTTCACTATGAGTCGGGCTGCCAGTTGATTGTCTCGAGGCGGATTTTCTTATCGTTGATAAATTATGGATATCACTTGCTACCAGGGACTTATCCAACCCGAGGGCAGAGTAAATCTTCTCTATC
Source organism: Alkalimonas cellulosilytica (assembly GCF_036325985.1). Taxonomy (NCBI): domain Bacteria; kingdom Pseudomonadati; phylum Pseudomonadota; class Gammaproteobacteria; genus Alkalimonas; species Alkalimonas cellulosilytica. Next base: position 147,708 of record NZ_JAUHLI010000001.1, on the reverse strand, counting down.
TGTTTAATCTCGGCTGTATCGACACTACCATCGGCCAATGCAATTGAAATGATGAATTTCTTGAGAAACTCGATTTGATGAGAGGTTAACGTCTCTATTCTGGCACTGAGTCCAGTGGTGTTGGCCGGCGTGTTTAAACGCCAGGTTAAATACGCGGATAACGAATTTTTCTCGGTTGGAGACAGCTTATCATCATGCTCAATCAACCTGCGTAATACCAATTCCTCATCATTCGCGATGGTATTATCTGCAGTTGCGACCATCGCTCCAAGTCGGAGAGCAAGCATCAACTGATGAAACGCCGGGCTTGGTTCAAAAAACTCACCATGCCCCGGAGCAAACAGAACGATGCTGCCATCAGCTTTAAATTTTGTCAGATGGAAACGTTGATCAGGTGCGATACCAAATCCGGCTTTGGTTGCCAGGTTGGTCAGAAGATCCAACTCCTTTTTGTTGATGGTCTTGGGTAATGGCATTCCTGTATGAGCCCAAAATTCTTGGACCGTAGTTAGGCCTTTATTGTTCGCAATAAGCTGTTCAGCCCATTGCTTAAATGTTTCAATAACTGGCGTGTTGGCCTCATTAACCAACTCTTTTGGCAAAAGCATTAATGCAGCGATATCTTCACGGGAGGCGTCAGCCTTACCCAAATAACGGCTATAGCTGTTTAACTCCTCAGTGCATTTCTCCGCAATAGGGATCAATTTATTTATCGGTGCCTTTAAAACGCTCGGATCCGGCAAATCATCCAGCTCTAAATTTACTGCACTGATGCCGCTACTCGCTGAGCGGTACATCAGTGATAACTTGGTTTTGTTGGGTTTAACCAGAAAGCCACTCTTAAATTTATCATTAAACCGGATCCTGAAAAGCTGTCTAAATTCGCTTTCACAGCGCCTGGCCGGGGTTTTAAGTGTATACATCAAAGTGTTTTTCAACCAATCCAATGCCAGGTCCGCATCTACCGGTTTTCCATTTGCAATCACCGTAGCCAGCTTAACTTTAAAAAACAGGCCAGAGTGTGTTTCAGGAATAGTATCAACCTTAGGCCCAACCAATGTCGGCCTGAAAAGTGCCATTAACTCCATGAAGTTTTCTGAGTAGTTTGCGAAAGAGCGACTTTCCTTGAATACGTGATTGAGGCGAAAGACTTCATCAAATATTGCAACAAACTCCTCATCTGAAACGGCTTTAGTTGTTCTATTTTCAATGATCCGTCTTTCAAGTCCATAGAAATAGATGAAGACATAACCAATTGGAGTGGATGGATCTGCGCGGTCAGATGCTAAGAAATCGAGGTAAGCGCCCCTGCAAGCCTTAGACAAAGTGGCATAACTTGGCCAGTAACCTAATGAATCATCGGTATCTAGCTCGGAACCCAGTTTTGAGGTTGCAGCTGACGATGCTCTAGTTTCATCAATTAATGACGGCTCAATCCCATAACTGGATAGCGAGTCGAGCACACCACCGAAATAGTAAAAGCCCTTAGGAATATGTCTCCCATTGATTGTAAGTTGCTCAGTTTCCGTGACCCAGCGCCCTTTCTGTTTGTTTGAAGATTTTTCGGGTTCTCTGCCAAAACTGGTTCGGATAGTGAATGTTGCAAAAGTATCATCATCGTCGTTATCGTCTGTATTCTGCTCTGACGCCACAAATGCGCTCGACCGGTTTGAGTAACCTGACTGGCTCTTATACCTAGTTGTCACTTTGTTAGAGGTTTCATTAGGGGAGTTAGTTTTAGGTTTCGCTGATACAATTTTATACAGGATGTATACGATTACTGCACCAATCAAGAATTCCATTTGCTGGTCCTTATAGTGGCCGAAAGCATTAGGTATAAGCTCAATGCGAGACTGTTTTCCCTAAGAATACATCTTTAGCATCTTTTGCTTTTCTACCAGATTTCGCCCTAAGTAGCAAAATAATACACAGCCAATCAAGGATATCGACATATATTAGTTGAAGCTGTCCTAACACAAGGTTGAATGCGTGCCCATTAATATAATCGTGGCAAACTGCTACAACCTCTTGATTTTATAAACTCTAGGGTCAGCTAAAATTAACGGGGCCCAAATCTTTCTCCCTCGCTCAAACCACAGGCTTTCTAAACCGCAACACCATCTGATTCGCCTCACCAATAGCCAGGTATTTCTCTCTATCGGTGTCCCCACCCGCTAAAGCCGGGGGCAGTGACCAGATCCCATCCGGATGATCGGCGGTATCTTTGGGGTTGTGCAGCAAATCGCTGCTGGCCTCGAAATGAAAACCAGCTTCTGCCGCCAGCTCCAGCCATAACTGTTTGGGCACATAGCCAGAGCCTTGCCAATCGGTTTCCAGCTTATCTTCTGGCAACAGCGGTGCCACCACCCCCAGAACCCCACCCGGCTTTAGTGCCTGGTAAAAACTGGCCAGGCCATGGCGCAGCGACTGCTCGCCTTCAAAGATATAAAACTGATTGCGGATAGACAGCACAACATCGGCGCTTTCAGGCGGCGCTATCGTTATATCGGCGATGGGCGCAAACTCAGTAAGGGTGACATTTTGATACACCGGATGGCTGGCCAGTTTCTTGCTGTAGTCCGTGCGAACGCTTTGCATGTAGTTGGGGTTTAACAAGGTAAAAGCATCAGAGAAATGCGCAGCGTACAGCTTGCCCTGCTCGGCCAGCAAGGGCGCCAGCACCTCGGTATACCAGCCAGCACCCGGCCATATTTCCACCACGGTGCTTTGCGGTGTCACACCAAAAAAGCGCAGGGTTTGTTCGGGTTTACGGGCATCGTCCCGCACTTTATTGGCTTCGCTGCGCACTTCGTGCTGCAGCGCCTGGCTGATATCGGCCGAGGCAATAAAGCTGGCCTGGCTGGCCAGCAACAACAGGCTTAAACGAGCAAACTTAGTGAGCATACCCAGTCCTTGTTCGGTGCATCCATTGAGGTGCATCCATAGAAAAGTATCGATCTAAGGTAACCCTGTTCGCTTGTGTTTAAAAGTGTTTTTAGCCAGCCATACAACTACCTGATCACGACCGGCGATAAAATTGTTACTATGTCAGGCACCAGCCATGATTTTGTCTGCCAGAGTGGAGCTTTATGTCGCACAACACCATAGCCCTGAACAAACAGCTACAGCCATTGGATCACCTTGATTCCGTCTGGTTGTTTGGTTATGGCTCGCTGATTTACAAGGCGGATTTTCCTTTCCTGCAGTGCAAACCCGCCTGCATTTATGGCTGGCAACGCCGTTTCTGGCAGGGCTCGCATGATCATCGTGGCACGCCACAGGCGCCGGGCCGGGTACTCACCCTGATCGAGGCTCCAGGCGCCCGCTGCGCTGGCATGGCCTATGAAGTAACACCCGATACCTTTGAGCACCTTGATCACCGTGAAAAAAACGGCTACCTGCGGGTATTTACTGAGTTGCATTGGCTGGACGAGCCAGGGCAAACGCAAGGCCTGGTGTACTTAGCCAGTGCCGATAATGAGGCTTATCTTGGCCCGGACACAGACGCCGCTATCGCCGCGCATATCGCCAGCAGCGCAGGCCCAAGTGGCCCCAACAGCGACTACCTGTTGCAACTGGCACAAGCACTGAGGGAAATGGACGAGCAGGACGAGCATGTATTTGCCATTGAGCAGCAGCTGTTAAAGCTGCTTAAATAGCTGCCCCCTCCTGTTCCGGGGGCTTAGCGTAAAGCCGGGTTCAGACTGGATCCAGACTATATGCATCGGGGCATGTCGCCACATCTGGAAAATCACTTTCATTCTCCAGAAAAACAACATGGATTTGTGCAATGAACCAAGCATCATCCAGTTGAATATACGCAAGACTAAATGTCAGCGGTTCCTTGCCTTCATCATAGCCATTAATGGACAAACAACCATGCTGACCAATCACGAGCTCCCGATGGTTGACTTTTTCAGCCATGAGTTGGTGAAATAACAGCTGACTGGTAGCCCCAGGGTTGTTTTTATAATCTTCCCCTAATAATGAAGGGCTGAAATAGCTACCTGCTATCGTTAGCACATTGTCTTTATCAACTAATGCGGTGTACTTCGCATAGGTTTGAAACAACGGCATTTGGCTATCATCTGCTGTCGCGCAACCAGAAATAGTCAGTGCGAACATCAAGCTCAATAGAATAGTCTTCACGGTTAATGCCCCATGATTCTTTGCAGCTCCATCTCATAAGCTTGATTTCTGCCTTTGAGTGCGCGTGCAGCCCGGCACAGTAATCCAGAGCAGGAGGTAATTAGCTGCTCTAAATCAAACTCACCGTTCACAGACAACCTCATGTATTCCAGGTCAAATGTTGCTCTGTAGCCTACTTTCATTTCGTCTCTGTTGGTAAAGGAGATACTGACCCGCTTAACTTTAGCTCCCACGCTATCAAGTACCGGTGAACCACTGAAAGTTAAAACACCAGCTGAGCCAGATAACGTTGCATGCCCATTTTGATCTATGGAAAGCTGGGCATTACCACTTTCAGCTATAATTTTGGCTGTCATTCCTTTATCTCTTGAGTAGGCTAACTCTAACAGCTTTGCAATGGTTACCTGTGCTTCAGTTCGGCTAAAAGCCATGCCAACCTCCTTATTCAGTTGAGAATATGCTCGTGTTCCCGGTCACTATCAGGCTAATGACTAATCAAGAGCCACAATTAGTTATTCTAAAAATCCGTTCCTCTACTTGCACAATCCGGATCAATACAGGCCAATAAATTAACATAAATAATACCCAAAATTACTCTTCCAGTAAACATAGATGGAATTTAATTATTATTAGGATTGATAGTGTAAGAGCAAGCTCAACATCCCTTTTAAGCTGTTAGCGGCGAAATATCCCTGTTGATTCGCTCACCACGTTCCTGTCAGCTCGCTTCAGATCATAGATGGCCTGCAAGTTAAGCCAGTTTTAGTGCATCCCCACCAAAATAGCGGGCCAGCCACAGTGCTTGCGCCAGAGCATTCGCACTCATATGAAGTGGCCACAGATAATCCACAATCTTAAGAGCTGCCCCCTTGGCTTTGCACTGGATTCTTTCGATAGGGTCAGAAATTCACGAAGCCAGGCCAGCCAGACGCTTAAGCAGGATCAGAAATCCCTCGCAGGATGTCAGTGACGCGGTTTCTTCCATGGTATGGTAGCCGGTCGTGGGGATCTGCAGTGTGGTACCGGTGACTGCGCCCGCTGAGGCGGCGATAATCCTGCCCATTTCGGTACTGCCAAGAGACTGAGCAGATTGCCCGGGGGCTAACAACGCATTTTTCTGCTCAATGTATTCATCCTTGAAGCTGTAACTAACCCCTGCTGCCTGGCACAAAGCGGCCAGTGTATCGGTCAGTTGCGCATCGAAACTGGCGTTGGCGTCTTTGTGTCGCAATACCAGTTGCTGGCGATCTGCCTCCTTTCTGTCCGGGTAGGGGCTGGTATCCACCACGACCAGCCGGTTGGTGGTGTTCCCAAAGCGCCGGAACCATTCCAGCAGATAGCGCCAGCTCTTCCCTGCCTCTTCCTGTGCCGTAAAAAAGGCGGTGCCCTGAAAACCTAAACTGAACAAATGCACCAAATAGGCCGCAGTGAGCACGTTATCCAGCTGACCACTGATGCTGTCAGCACCAATTCTGAGTTTGTCGGCGAAAGCCACCGGCGTACCGGCGACCAAATGGGACATTCCCTCAAGGGTGAAAATCAGGTTGTTACGCCGCTCACAGACATAACTTGAGGCAATTTTACCGCTACCGCGGTAGGCACCGGACCAGGGCTCATACGCCATCACTGGCGTAGTATCAAACCGATCCACAATTTTATTGATCAACTGCTCGGATACGGAGTTTCCCAGCAAATCGGAGCGGTTTCCTGCTACAAAAGCAGCATACTGAAATTCATCGGGACCCGTGCAGATAAGCCCGTGCCGATCAATATGCGCAGAAAACATGGTGCTGAAGGGGGCATTGCCCTGTGCGACCAGTAAGCCTTCATACCAGGTAACCTTTGCGCCGCGCTCCTCCAGTTCCCGTTGCAGCACCCTGAAAAAACTATGTTCTGCGCCCACCACACTGGGTTCGCGGATCAGTATTTTCAGCAAATCGAGCAGTTCATTTAACTCAGTCATGGTGGTATCCGGACAGAAAATTATGGTGCTATATTCAGGCCAATCGTCGCTCCATGCAAAGAAAATCTGCTTTATGGGGATTTTTTGTTCTGGCCCTAATAATTTTATCTGGCCCCATTAATTTTGCTTACAATAACTTTGCGGTAGATCTGTGCCAGAACCAGGTACTTCCTATTCTTAAAAAAGTAAAAACCATTGTGTAATTGAAGATTTGAAAAACAGTGTAAAGATAACTACGCTAAGTTCACGAAGGTGAATGGAGTCGTGTTTATACACAGATCAACCTGCCAAATAAGCGTTGAAAGGGATGCATATGGATCGCATTAAGCATATTCATAATATTACGAAACGGTTGATCTTAATGACTGCCGCAACGCTTATCATTCTCGGCGTTATTTTTGGTCTAAGCTACTTTTTCGAGTTTAGGCTTATGATGACATGGTCTGGTCTTTTGTGTGGAGTCATCGGGGGGTTCGTAAGTATACAACAAAGACTTCGGAAAGTTTCAGACCAAGAGTTAGAGCTATTAGCCGCATCATGGTTTCAGATATTATTAGTCCCAATATTTGGTGGTGTATTTGCATTAGTCCTTTATGTCATATTGTTATCTGGGATCATTTCGGGCCAACTCTTTCCTGAATTCCACTTCCCACGGCCACCTGACACAGGTACTGATAGTGCTTACATTTTCGCAGTGCTTACCGAGACTTACCCAAATTCTGGTGAGGATCTCGCTAAGTTTCTATTTTGGTCATTTGTTGCAGGATTTTCTGAGAGATTTGTGCCTCAGATTATTAGCAAAGCGACCTCTTTAGCCTCGGAAAAAAAAGAATAAAGTGAGTAATAATACATCGGTTTATTTCTATAGGCTTAGTAGTTAAGTCTAACTCTGGCACTAGCAGCGAAACCGTGTAAATATGAACTTCAACTTCAGTTTTACACAAAAGACAGCGCCTGGTTGATATCAGCCGTGGCAATAAAACTGGCCTGGCTTACCAGTAACAACAGGCTTAAACGAGCGCACTTAGTGAGCATAACCAGTCCTTGTTCACAAAGCTATTCGCTGCAACTAGCTCAACGCCCAAAAGCGGACTTCATCAGCGGTAAAATAACAGCTCCGACTGCATGTAAGGTAATCATTCGATCGATGCAACAAATCAATATGCCCGCCTGAATAACTTGGAATACGCATAAATGAAATTATGCCTTTTTTACCATAGAGTGATTGAGGGCCGGCTAAGTTAGTACTGTCAAAAGGAAATACTTCCGGTTGCCCCAATTGCCTGACTAACCAATCAGATAACCGGTTTTGTCCCGGCTCAACCCAACGCCCTTTCAGATCGCCTTGCTTAATCTGCACACGCCCTGTAACGTTCATTCCTGCTTCTAACAATGCTAAGCTCATTCTGACAGCACAGGTATTTGCCCACTCAGGTCGACCAATGAGATCATCCCAACCAAGCAACCGATAAAGCTCAGCCGTGTTAAAAGCATTGTATTTTTCATAAGCATCAGCAATAGCTTGATAGGTAATAATTGACATTAAGTATCCCTACTTATAACGACGAACATGGAAATAAAATACGAAGTTTTTTAGCCACTAACACGGCTGCATTATCACGACTGGCAACTTTCTGCTGTTCATAATCTTGCTGCAGCTCAGCCAAAAGCAGTTGATTCACTTCATGCGGTGGCAACCCTGACTTAGCAACACACCAATCATGGCTTTCTTTACTATCAATCACGCCGGCAAGGTACATATTCAGCTGATCTTGCGCAATCCCAGCTTTCGCTCGCTCTGAGAAAGATGGTGGTAATGGGGTCAGCGGTTGACCATTGGCAAGCGCCAGCAAACGATCAAAGGGTACCCTGGCATTGTCTTCTGAAGTTCCAGCCACGGTACAACTCGCCACTGTGATCAACAACAAGGGAATGGCCGTGACTAATTTGAGCTGCATAAACGGTGGCCTATGTTTGAGGTAACCAGTAGACCAGTACAGTACACGAAAAAGGGGGGTAAATAAACCTTGTTTTTACATTTTTAGTGCAATGCAACAGATAATTCAAATTTGGTAAATTCGACTGACTTTATCGAGGTTAATTGCTGGGCCCGGTGAATGAGATCACTGATACAGATTCCATTAAAAACCCCAGCACAGAGGCTGGGGTTTACTTTATGGCTTTACTGACTAGCCGGAATTAACGATAAGCCTCCGGACTTGGACAAGCGCACACCAGGTTGCGATCGCCGTAGACATCGTCGATACGGGTTACGGTTGGCCAGAACTTGTTCTCGGCGACAAAAGCGGCCGGGAAGGCGGCGACCTGGCGGTCGTAGGCGCGGTTCCAGTCGTTGCTGAACACATCCTGCATGCTGTGCGGGGCAAAGTGCAGCGGGTTGTTGTCCAGTGCCCATTCACCGGATTCTACCTTGGCAATTTCAGCACGAATGGTGGTCATGGCTTCGATGAACTTATCCAGCTCGGCTTTGCTTTCCGACTCGGTGGGTTCAATCATCAAAGTACCGGCGACCGGGAAGCTCATGGTCGGTGAGTGGTAACCAAAGTCCATCAGACGCTTGGCGATGTCCATCTCGGTGACGCCACTGGCTTCTTTCAGTGGACGAATATCAATGATGCACTCGTGCGCCACCCGGCCGTTGCTGCCGCGGTACAGTACCGGGAAGTGCGGATCCAGCTTCTTCGCCATGTAGTTGGCGCTCAGGATAGCGATTTCAGTGGCCTGCTTTAAGCCCTCGCTGCCCATCATGGCAATGTACATCCAGCTGATAGGCAAAATACCAGCGCTGCCGTAAGGCGCGGCCGAAACCGCACCGTTTTGCTCGCCGGTGCCTGGGATTTTCACCACCGGGTGATTCGGTAAAAACGGTGCCAGATGGCTTTTCACACCAATCGGGCCCATGCCAGGGCCGCCGCCGCCGTGCGGGATGCAGAAGGTTTTGTGCAGGTTCAAATGCGACACGTCCGAACCGATAAAGCCTGGTGAGGTTAACCCCACCTGAGCGTTCATATTGGCACCGTCCATATAGACCTGGCCACCGTGCGCGTGCACGATCTCGCACAGTTCACGGATGCTGGCTTCAAAAACGCCATGCGTCGACGGGTAGGTCACCATAATGGCCGCCAGCCGATCCGATACTTCCTCGGCCTTGGCTTTTAAATCGGCCATATCGATGTTGCCGGACTTGTCGCAATCGACCAGCACCACTTCAAAGTTGGCCATGGCCGCTGTCGCCGGATTAGTGCCATGGGCAGAGACCGGGATCAGACAGACATTGCGGTGGCCTTCGCCACGGCTTTCGTGGTACTTGCGAATGGCAATCATGCCAGCGTATTCGCCCTGGGCACCGGAGTTCGGCTGCATCGAGATGTTGTCGTAACCTGTGATATTGACCAGCCAGTCGCCAAGCTCGGTGATCATCTGGCCATAGCCTTGTGCCTGATCGAGTGGGCAGAACGGGTGCAGCGCGCCAAATTCCGGCCAGGTGACCGGGATCATCTCGGCAGTGGCGTTCAGCTTCATGGTGCAGGAGCCCAGAGAAATCATCGAATGGTTCAATGCCAGATCTTTGTTTTCCAGCTTTTTGATGTAACGCAGCATCTCAGTTTCTGAGTGGTACTGGTTAAACACCGGGTGCTGCAAAATTGCATCGTGACGCAGCAGACTGGCAGGAATTGAGCTAGAACCCTGTTGCACCAGCTCAGCATCCAATGCCGCCACATCCAGACCATGGTTGTCGCCCAGCACAATAGCAAAGAGTTCAGCGATATCGGCCGCTGTGGTCAGCTCGTGGAAGCTGACTGACAGGCTATCGCTCAGATCAGTGCGCAGGTTCACTTCTTTGGCCAGCGCGCGGGCAATAACGGCAGCGCGATCGGCTACTTTAAAGCTGATGGTATCGAACCAGTGGTTGTGCAGCAGCTCGACGCCTTTGGCTTTTAAACCAGCAGCAAAAATATCGGCAGAGCGGTGAATGCGCTCGGCAATGGTCTTCAGGCCTTCCGGGCCATGGTAGACGGCGTAGAACGATGCCATATTGGCCAGCAGCACCTGAGCGGTACAGATGTTGGAGTTGGCTTTCTCGCGGCGAATATGCTGCTCGCGGGTTTGCATCGCCATGCGCAGGGCGTTGTTATCAAGACGGTCTTTCGATACACCGATAATACGGCCTGGCATCGAGCGCTTGTAAGCATCGCGGGTGGCAAAGAAAGCGGCGTGTGGGCCGCCGTAGCCCATCGGCACCCCAAAACGCTGCGCCGAGCCCAGCACCACATCGGCGCCCAGCTGGCCAGGGGATTTCATCAGCACCAGCGCCATAATGTCAGTAGCAACCGCCACGATGGCCTTATTGGCCTGCAAATCGGCAATCAGAGCGCTGTCGTCACGCACTTCACCGCTGCTGCTTGGGTATTGCAGCAAGGCACCGAACACATCGTGCTTGGCAGCGTCGCTGGCCGGGCCGGTGACGATATCAAAGCCAAACATCTCGGCACGGGTTTTCACCACGTCCAAGGTTTGTGGGTGCACGTCATTGGCAATAAAGTAGCTGTTGGATTTTTTGTTTTTCGACACCCGCTTGGCCAGCGCCATGGCTTCGGCAGCGGCAGTGGCTTCATCCAGCAAGGAGGCACTGGCCAGCTCCAGGCCGGTTAAATCCAGCGTCAGATGCTGGAAGTTCAGCAGGGCTTCTAAACGGCCCTGGGCGATTTCCGGCTGATACGGCGTGTAGGCGGTGTACCAGCCCGGGTTTTCCAGCACATTGCGCAGGATCACGTTCGGCGTCAGCGTTGGGTGATAGCCCATGCCAATGTAGGATTTGAAAATTTTGTTCTTGGCAGCAACGGACTTCAGGTAAGCAAGGGCTTCGGCCTCGCTGCGGCTGTCACCAATCGCCAGTGGTTGTGGCAAACGGATATCGGCCGGAATGGTTTGCGCAATCAGCTCTTCCACCGAGCCGACATTCAGCTCGGCCAGCATAGCGGCAGTTTCATTGGCATCCGGGCCAATATGACGTTGAATGAATTCCTGGTGATTCGCAAGTTGCGACAGCGTTTTAGCAGCAGGGTTGCTCATGCTTGATGTGTCCTATAAATACAAAAATGTACAGCCTATAAAGGTAAGCCCCGAATAATACGGGGCTTACGCAGCAACAGATTGGTGTTACTCTTCGTCGATCACGTTCTGGTAGCCTTCGGCGTCCAGCAGTTCATCCAGCTCGGCCAGATCAGAGGCTTTGATTTTGAACATCCAACCATCGTGGTACGGGCTGGCGTTCACTTGCTCCGGCGCATCGGCCAGCGACTCGTTCACTTCGACCACTTCGCCAGACAGTGGCGCATAAATATCTGAAGCCGCTTTGACCGACTCGGCAACTGCACAGTCATCGCCCTGAGAAACGGTATCACCGACTTCCGGCAGCTCCACAAACACCATATCACCCAGCAGTTCCTGTGCATGCTCAGAAATGCCAACGCTGAAGATGCCGTCGCCTTCGTGACGCACCCACTCATGGGAAGAAGCGTACTTTAATTCTGTAGGGATAGAGCTCATGTTTAATTCCTTACCTGACGTTGTTCTTTTAGTCGTTTGTCCGCGTGCACAGACGGTTTCAGTTTATTGTGATACAGCAGGCAGTGGCTTGTACAGCTTTTGTACAAACAACCACCTGTTAGTTTAGATAAGTTTTTTGCCCATGCGAACAAAAGCCGGTTTTATCACCTTGACAGGCACCAGCTTGCCACGGATATCCACTTCGGCGCTGTCGCCCACACTGGCAGGAACCCGCGCCATCGCGATGCTAAAGCCCAGAGTCGGTGAAAAAGTACCGGACGTAATGATGCCTTCCCCGCCCTCAACCACCACGCGCTGACCATGGCGCAGCACGCCTTTTTGTTCCATCACCAGGCCAACCAGCTTGTCGGTGCCGGCGGCTTTTTGTTGCTCGAGCGCAGCACGGCCAATAAAGTTGCGATCGGCTGGCTCCCAAGCAATGGTCCAGCCCATGTTAGCAGCCAGTGGCGAGACCGTTTCGTCCATATCCTGGCCATACAAATTCATACCGGCTTCGAGGCGCAACGTATCACGGGCACCCAGGCCAGCCGGTTTTACCCCAGCCTCCAGCAGTTGCTGCCAGAAATCGGCGGCTTTGGCTTCCGGCATGGCAATTTCGTAACCGTCTTCACCGGTGTAACCGGTGGTGGCGATAAACAAATCACCGCTTTGCACACCAAAGAACGGCTTCATGCCTGCCACGGCTGCCTGTTGATCGGCATCCAGTAAAGTAGCTACTTTGGCCTTGGCATTGGGGCCCTGCACAGCAATCAGCGCCAGCTCCGGCCGCTCGGTAACCGTCACCTCAAACGCAGGTGCATGCTGGTTCAGCCAGGCCAAATCTTTTTCACGGGTGGCGGAGTTCACCACAATACGGAAGTAATCTTCTTGCAGGAAGTAGACAATCAGGTCGTCAATTACACCACCGGCTTCGTTCAGCATGGCGGTGTACAGGGCTTTGCCAGGCACCGTCAGCTTGGCCACATCGTTGGCCAGCAAAAAGCGCAGGAAATCACGGGTACGGGCACCGGTTAAATCGACGATGGTCATGTGCGATACATCGAACATACCGGCATCCTGGCGCACTGCATGATGCTCTTCAATCTGAGAGCCGTAGTTGATTGGCATGTGCCAACCGAAAAAATCCACCATCTTGGCACCGGCTTCCAGGTGCTTGGCGTGTAATACGGTGTGTTGTGATGCAGCTTGTTGTGACATTCGATGCTCCCAGTGCTTTGTCGCGCAGCGGCGGTATTCAGGCGGCAAAGCAATCACTTATGCAGCCAGACCGACTAAGAATGCACCGATTATAACGGATGCAGCCGGGTGCCAACAGCCCCTTTTCAATTAGATTTTATAATGCAATGATTCAAACGGCCCGGCGCTACTCAACCACACCACTGGCCCGCCTTGCATCAGGCCGGACGCATTTGGGCAGATCGCCTTGATTACCAAGGGCCAGCGCCATCATGCGTTGTTTCAGACCGCCTTGTTGATCCAGTAAGGTCATACCGACAGAGCGCAGTAATTTCGGCAGCAGGGCGCCACCGCTAAAGCCTCGTTTAAAGGCTTCCATCGCCAGGATCAGGCTCTGCGCCTCGGATTTTCGCCAGCGCTGGTAACGGGCCAGCATGCGTGGGCAATCGAATTCAAGCTGCTGCTCCAGCTGCTCTGAGATTAGTTCTGCTAATGCAGCAACATCCATCAGACCCAGGTTCATGCCCTGACCGGCCAGCGGATGAATGCTGTGCGCTGCATCGGCCACCAGCAGCACCCTGCCCTGCACCCACTGATTGGCGTAGCGCATCCGCAGCGGGATCAACTGCCGGGTGCTGGCAAGCTGCAGCGGCCCCAGCACCGATTGACTGGCAGCAGTGACTGCCCTGGCAAAGTCATCGGCAGACAATGCCTGCAGTGCCTGGGCCCGCTCGGGCGGTACACTCCAGACAATGGATACCTGTCGGCTGTCTGGCAGCGGCAATAATGCCAGTGGGCCATCCGGCCAGAAGACCTGACGGGCTGTGGCCTGATGCGGCTCGGTGCTGGTTAAGGTCGCCACCAGCGCATGGTGCTGATAATCCCAGTGCGTCAGCGGCAACTGCAGCGATTCACGGACAAAGGAGTTGGCACCATCGGCCGCCACCAGCAACCGGCTTAGCAGCAGTTCACCACTATCGAGCTGCAATGCTACATTCTGCTCGCCCTGGCTGATGCGCTGAATACTGCTGTTGAAATGACACTGCACATTCGGTGCTTGCTTAACACGCTGATACAGCTGCTGGCGAATGTGTTCGTTGTCGCAGATCCAGCCAAGGGCTGGTAATTGCTGCTCTTCGGCGGAAAAACCAATCCGGCCAAAGCTATCGGCTTGCCAGACTTCCATTTGCTGGTAAGCGGCCAGCTGTTCGCTGAGCCCCGGCCAGATCCCCAGCTGGGCAAACAGGCGCTGCGATGCCAGATTCAGCGCACTGACCCGCTGAAACTCAGCAGCGGCAGGTTCCGGAGCCGGGCCTTTTTCTACCAGCTGGATGGATAGCTTCAGCGGAGCCAGCAACAACGCCAGGGTAAGGCCGGCACTGCCAGCACCAACGATGGTGATATCACAATGCTGCATCGTTTGAGTACTCCTTCAGCTGCGCCTGCATCCGCTGCATGGCGCTGTAGCCCATGGCCTGACGGGCCAGTGGTTGTTGTAAGTCATCACACAGCAACATCCCCAGCAAGCCCAGGTTACGGCCCAGTGCCACCAGCCGGGAGCGGTTGGAAAACAGCCGCACCAGCCCATCGGTCAGGGTCATCACCTGCTGCATATCGGCCTCGCGCACCAGCTGGTACTGCCGCAGCATGGCGTAATCGCCCATAGCTGTAGGCGTTTGTTGCGCCATTTGCACCAGCTGCACCAAAGCCGCGATATCGCGCAGTGCCAGATTAAAGCCCTGACCGGCGATGGGATGCAGGCTGTGCAGACTGTTGCCAAGCAGCGCGATGCGATGACGCACCGGGCTGTCGCTGCGCCGTAGTGTTAACGGATAGCAGGCACGGGCACCGCTTTTAGTAAAAACACCGGCCCGGTAGCCAAAAGCCTGCTGGGCGGCGGCGGTAAATTCATCATCGCTCAGCTGCATCAGGCTGATAGCCTGAGCCGGACTGGTGGTCCAGACCAGTGAGTAGCGCTTATCAGGCAGTGGCAGCAGCGCTATCGGGCCATCGGCGGTAAAACGCTCATAGGCGCGCCCCTGATGCGGCTCGGCCAGCGCCAGGTTGGCAATGACTGCAGTTTGCTCGTAGTGCTCGCTGCTAAGTGCAAAGCCGGCCAGTTGCCGGGTGGGCGACAGACCGCCTTCGCACACCACCAAAAGCCTGGCAGACAGCGCTTTGCCACTGGCCAGTTGCAGCTCTACCTGCTCTTTGTGTTGGTGCAAGGATGCTATCTGTTCCGGCTGCAGCATCAGAAGTTGCTGCTTGGGCACAGTGCGCAAGCGCTGCTGCAGCAACTGGCCAAGATGCTCGACTTCGAGCACAGCCCCAAACTCGGTTAACCCAAACTGGTCGGCTTGCAGGTAGCATTTGCCGAAATGGCCTCGATCCGATACATGAATATGGCGAATGGCACAGGCTTTGGTTCCAAGCTCCGGCCAGAGTTGCCAGGCCTGTAATTGCTGCACACTGGCGGCAGCCAGCGCAATGCTGCGACTATCAAAACTGACCGAACGCTCCACCGCCGCTTGCTGCTCAATCACCGCAATGCGAAGCGTCGGCCGGGCCTGCAGCAAGGCCCAGGCCAGCGTCAGCCCCGCCATACCGCCACCAGCGATGGCGATATCGACTTTCGAACCGATATCCTGCGACACAGCTGCCTCAGGCTCTGCTGCTTTAGTCAAACTGGCCATACTGCTTTCCTGCGTCTGCTGTATCCATGGCCATTAAGGCTTCAATCTCAGCAATGGTTTTAGGCACCGCAGCAGTCAGATTGCGATGGCCTTCTGCGGTAACCAGCACATCGTCTTCAATGCGAATACCAATGCCCCACCATTTGGGATCGGTATCACTGCCTTTGGGAATGTACAGACCGGGCTCGACCGTCAGCACCATACCGGGCTCAAAGGGGCGGTTTTTCGCGCCAGGCTCTGGCACGGCGCCTTTCGGCTGGTAGGAGCCAACATCGTGCACATCCAGCCCCAGCCAATGGCCCAGACTGTGGATCATCCAGGGCTTGGCCGCTTCGGCTTCGATGAGCGCATCCAGCTCGCCCTGGAGGATCCCAAGCCGATGCAAACCTTCAGTCAGCACCCGGTAACAGGCTTGGGTGGCGACCGCGAAACTGCTGCCGGGTTTGATTTCGGCCAGCGCCGCCAACTGGGCATCCAGCACCAGTTGATAGAGTGCGGCCTGCTCCTGGCTAAAACGGCCATTCACCGGAAAGGTGCGGGTAATGTCGGTGGCATAGCCGCTCAACTCACAGCCGGCGTCTATCAGCACCAAATCGCCAGCGCGAAGCTCGGCGTTATTTTCGGTGTAATGCAAAATGCAGGCATTCTCGCCCCCGCCGACTATAGCGTTGTAGGCCGGGTGCCGGGCACCCTGCATCGCGCAGTGGTACTGAATGCAGGCTTCTAGCTGGTACTCCTGCATGCCGGGCTGACACAGCTGCATGGCGGCCTTGTGCGCGGCTGCGCTGATGCTGGCGGCCTGCTGCATCAGGCTGATTTCGTATTCATCTTTAAACAGCCGCAGCTCATTCAATAGCGGCCGTAGATTGCATTGCTGCTGAGGCGCCAGCTCGCTTTGGCGTGGCGTAGTGCGGATCTGCTGTTGGCAGGCGTTCAGCAAGTGTATCAGTGCTTCATCGTCGCCAAAACAAAACCATAGCTGCTGTTTGCCTTTCATCGCAGCTAGTAACTGCGCTTGCTGTTCGCTGATGGAGGCTGCTGCTATGCCAAATTGCAGCTCTGCTTGCTCGGGGCCAAAGCGCCGGCCCTGCCAGACTTCTTTTTCTACATCTTTATCGCGGCACAGCAGCAGCTCGCTGCACTTCCCGGCTGCATCTTTGGTTAAAATCAGTAGCGCATCAGGCTCCGGGAAACCGGTCAGATACCAAAAGTCACTGTTGCTGCGAAAGGGGTACTCGGTATCGTGGCTACGAGTCTGTTCGTGACCGGCGGCAATCACCGCGACCGAGGAGGCAGGTAACTCAGCCAGCAATCGCTGGCGACGCTCAGCCTGGGGCCTATTCATGGTTTTTCCTTTGTACGGGGATCAGTGCAACGTCTTTTTCGGCGCCGCACCTTGCTGGTACTTCAGGCCGACTTCGTGAAAGCAATTTAGCGCCAGAATACGAATATGCTCCAGCACCAGGTAGTAGGACTCTTCGTTTTCCTGCTCGGAAAAATCGCTGCTGCTGTGCACATCGAGCCGGGTGATTTCGGTCAGTTGGTCGATGGCTTCGCGGATATCCTCCGGCACCAGCGATAAATCGGTTTGCAGCACGGCAAAGCCCACCAAAAACGCCTGACACCACTCTACCACCGCTTCCAGCCGCTCGATCAGGCTGTCATCATCGCTTGGCAACAATAAGGCAAAGGCGTAATCGCTATGCTGCAATTGCTCGGCTGTTTTTTCTATCAGCTCGACGATCTGCTTTTGCACCGCGACCGGTACCGCCTGGCTGTCGTTGAGGAAATCGTACAACACCGGCAAAATTTGCTTTTGCTCGGCCTGCACCCCGGCCGATAGCAAACCGCTGACCAAACCATGCAGTTCGGCCGGAGAGGCCATCAGTTGCGATTCTTCCATCCGAGCGAGCCACTGCTCGTACGGCATAACATAAGGGGTTGGCATTTTAGGATCACCTGAAAGCATGCATGGCCTTATCCTACCACTTGAGGCAGGTGCAGGCCAAGAACCGGCAGCCGAGAAAACCAGTTCAGTTCGGACGAACTGCGCAGTATTTCGACGGGCAGCCCTTTCGTAGCTACCGCAGCCAGTGCTATACTGACGATGTTCTCTGAGCTGTTGGTGATTGGATCGACGTCCCTGAGCCGATATTCAGATTGCCTAGGGATTCACCTTGTCGCTTTTGTGCAGGCCCGGCCCGTACCGGGAAGCCTACGGTGGCATCAGACTCCCGCCTTGAACCCAGGGTTCAAGGGCTACCATCCGACACGGCAGCTTCGGAGAACATAACCCCAACTAACCTTCACAACCTCAGGGAAGCTACGGGTGTTAAGCCGCCACGAACTGCGCCAACTGATCCGCCAACGCCGGAAACAACTTAGCCCCACGCAACAACAGCAAGCCGCTCATCAGCTGGCTGAACGCTTTCGTACCCTGGCCTTTTTACCTGACTGTCAGCATATCGCACTCTATTTAAGCAACGATGGTGAACTGGATACCTGGCCACTGATCCATGCCTTGTGGCAGCTTGGTAAACAGCTGTACCTGCCGCTGCTGCATCCTGTGACCCCCTGTCATCTTATTTTTCAGCACTTTCAGGCCAATACACCGATGCGCGCCAACCGTTTTGGCATTCCAGAGCCCGACTGGAGCTGTCCGGATGTCCGCCCGGTAATTCAGCTGGATCTGATTTGCACCCCGCTGGTGGCCTTTGATGCCCTGGGTAACCGCCTGGGCATGGGCGGTGGTTTTTACGACCGCACTCTGGCGCACTACCCGGCCCGCAGCAGCGATGGCACGCCACGGTTGATCGGTCTGGCACACCACTGTCAGCAAGTCGAAGCCGTGCCGATTGAACCCTGGGACGTGCCCTTACCAGCCATTTGCACCCCGGCGCAAATTTTTCTGTCATAATGCGGCTGGAACTGCTGTTGTCTGACGCTGAGTTGGTTATAATGGCAACTTATTTTATCCATCTGTACGGCTAATCAAGGTTTTCTTATGCTCACCCAAGATGACATGAAACGCAAAGCAGCCTGGGCGGCGCTTGAATTTATTCCTCGCCATACCGTGGTGGGTGTTGGGACCGGCTCGACCGTCAATCACTTTATTGATGCTTTAGCGACCATCAAAGATGAGATCGAAGGAGCCGTTTCCAGCTCCGAACAATCCACGACAAAGCTAAAAGCCTTGGGGATCCCGGTATTGGATCTGAACGCCATCGAGAAGTTTTCGGTGTATGTGGACGGTGCCGATGAAATCAATCCGGATAAACACATGATCAAAGGTGGCGGTGCTGCACTGACCCGTGAAAAAATTGTGGCGGCAGTGGCTGAAACCTTTATCTGCATTGTCGATGAAAGCAAGCAGGTGCCTGTCCTTGGCCGCTTCCCGCTGCCAGTGGAGGTAATCCCAATGGCCAGCAGTTATGTCGCGCGGGAACTGAATAAGCTGGGCGGCCGTGCTGTGTTGCGTGCAGGTGTTACCACCGACAATGGCAATGTCATTCTGGATGTGTTCGACCTGGAAATTCATCACCCGATCCAGCTGGAAGCCCAAATTAACAACATCGTTGGGGTCGTCACCAATGGCATTTTTGCCATTCGGGCTGCCGATAAAGTTCTGGTAGGCACCCCTGAGGGTACCAAGCTGATTAAATAACAAACAAAATAATAAAAACCACTGGTCTGCGTCCACAGTCACTTTGCAACAAGAGATCAATCATGGAAAAATTTTCGCTGGCGAAAGACAAAATTAAGATTTTACTGCTGGAAGGCTTGCACCAAAGCGCCGTGCAGAGCTTTAAAAATCAGGGCTACAGCAACATCGAATACCTGAAAACGTCGTTGCCTGAAGACGAGCTGATTGAAAAAATCCGCGATGCCCATTTTGTCGGCATTCGTTCCCGTACCCAGCTCACTGAAAACGTATTGGCGGCAGCGGAGAAGCTGACGGCCATTGGCTGTTTTTGCATTGGCACCAATCAGGTGGATTTAACCGCTGCACTGGAGCGTGGTATTCCGGTCTTTAATGCGCCTTTCTCCAATACCCGTTCGGTCGCCGAGCTGGTGCTGGGTGAAATCATTATGCTGTTGCGTGGCATCCCTGCCCGCAATGCCGCCGCCCACCGTGGTGAATGGGATAAAACCGCCAGCAACTCCTATGAAGCCCGCGGCAAAACTCTGGGTATTATTGGTTATGGCCACATTGGTACCCAGCTGAGCATTATGGCCGAGCATCTGGGCATGCGGGTGCAGTTTTACGATATTGAAGACAAGCTGGTGCTGGGTAATGCCACTCAGGTGGATTTCTCTACTCTGCTAAGAACCTCGGATGTGATCAGCTTGCATGTGCCGGAAACACCACAAACCAAAAACATGATTGGCGAAGCCGAACTGGATTTGATGAAGCAAGGCGCCATTCTGATCAATGCCTCACGCGGTACTGTGGTCGATATCCCAGCGCTGGCACAGGCCCTCGAGAGTAAGAAGCTAAACGGTGCCGCCATCGATGTGTTCCCGGTCGAACCAAAAAGCAACAACGAAGAGTTCATCTCACCACTGCGTGCTTTTGACAATGTGCTGCTGACCCCGCACATTGGCGGTTCAACCCAGGAAGCGCAGGAAAACATCGGCTATGAAGTGGCTGGTAAACTGGTAAAGTACAGCGACAATGGCTCTACCCTGTCGGCGGTCAACTTCCCGGAAGTGTCACTGCCAGAGCATACCGGCCGCCATCGTTTGCTGCATATTCACAAGAACCAGCCAGGCATGCTGACCAAGATCAACGAAAGTTTTGCCCGCCATCAAATCAACATTGCTGGCCAGTACCTACAAACCAGCGCCGATATCGGGTATGTGGTGATTGATATTGACTCGGCCGATTACGAGCTGGCTCTGGCTGAACTGAAAGCCATTCCAGGAACCCTGCGGGCGCGAGTGCTGCACTAAGTCGCTTTCCTGACAGAGCTTCCAACAAAAAACCGGCATGTTAGCCGGTTTTTTGTTGGAAGCTTGGGGGTTCAGAAAGAATACACCACGGAAGCAGAGGTTTCGGTATCGGTTTTAAACCGCCCCGGATCTGGCTTGGAATCGTATTTGACGATAAAATTAAACCGCATCGACAGTCGGCCATTCAACTGAGCTGTCAGGCTGCTTCGGCTAAGTACGCTGGAGCTTTCACCATCCAGCGAGAGAATGGTTTCCAGCGCCTGACGAAAACGGGTGCCCTGATACACTTTGTACTCTAAGTTTGCTGCCGCAAACCATATCAGCCCCCCTTCACTGTCGCCATTTTGCCGACGCTGATACCCCACACCAGGGCCGGTTTCCAGGTCCAGATAGCTGGGGCTTTGATCAAACACCCGGTTGGCGTAACCGAGTGCGACAGAAGCTTGCTCACGAAAGGCACCAAAGCGATCATTTAAATAAGCTGCCCGGCCAAAACCACTTTGATTGCTGGCCGCAAATTTGTAGTTGCTCTGACCGGTTAAACCAATGCGCTGACCGGAGGTAACTCGGTTGTAGCCATCGTCATCGGCATTTCGAACCTTGCTGGTGCGGGTTAAGCCCTGCACCTGGTAACGGTTACGAAAGTAAGGGATTTCGTGCACCAGCTCGCTGTTTAATCGCACCGAAGTAGCCTTGGTATTGCCGCTGCTGTACAACAAACCCAGTTCAACATCACCACCAAGCTTGGGTTGCAGCATCGCTTGTTCAGCTTGTGTCAGATCCGTGGCTGCATAGGCCATATTGAAATAGGCACAACAAACACAGGCCGCTACTAAGGCAACATTTCGCACTGCTATCACTTAAAATCCTTGCATCGTAAAATGATGGTATTGTAAAGCTTCTAAGACAGTACGCCAACACCAGGGTTCACTGATTTGGCAACAAACCGATGAACGCCCATTTTTTTTGGCTAAAAGGTGATAGGCCGGCAAGAAAAGTACCTACCGGCCTGGATGCATCAGGCTTACTCTGCACGCTCAGCAATAAATGCCAGCGCCATAGCCAGGCGCGCTAACGTCCGCTCGCGGCCCACTAAGGCCAGGGTTACATCCAGCGATGGTGAATTACCGCCACCACTGACCGCCACCCGCAATGGCATACCAACTTTCCCCATCCCAAGTCCCAGCTCTTCTGCTGTGCTATGGATCGCCTGATGAATGGCTTCGCTGGTCCAATCGGTTAAGGCTGTCAGCTTTTGCTGCACCAATTGCAGCGCTTCTGCCGCAACCGGCCGTAGATGCTTTTTGGCTGCGGTTTCTTCAAAAGCACTGAAGTCTTCGTAGAAATAGCGGCTGACCTGGACCAGCTCTTTTAAGGTTTTCACCCGTTCGGCCTGCACTTTAATCACTTCGGTAATGGCCGGGCCTGTGCTGGTATCCAGTTGTTGATCTCGCAGATGCCAGGCCAACTCTTCTGCTACCCGCTCTGCAGGCAAGGTTTTGATGTAATGCTGGTTTAGCCAAATCAGTTTTTCGGTGTTAAACGCGGATGGCGCCCGATTGCAGTTTTTCAGATCAAACAACTCTACCAGCTCGGCTTTGCTGAATATTTCCTGATCGCCATGCGACCAGCCCAGGCGTACCAGGTAATTCAGTAATGCCTCTGGCAAGAAACCATTGTCACGGTATTGCATCACACCCACAGCGCCATGGCGCTTGGACAGACGTTTGCCATCGTCGCCCAGGATCATTGGCACATGGGCATAATGCGGGATATTTGCGCCAAGTGCCGCCAGAATATTCATCTGCCGCGGGGTATTGTTGACATGATCATCGCCACGAATCACATGGGTGATTCCCATTTTCCAGTCATCCACCACCACGGTCAGGTTGTAGGTCGGTGAGCCGTCGGTGCGGGCAATGATCAAATCATCCAGCTCTTTATTGGCGATTTCAATACGACCTTTGATCAAATCATCAATGACTACAGTGCCATCCTGCGGGTTTTTGAAGCGGATCACGTAGGGTTTATCGGTCGGATGATCGGTACGGTCACGCCACATGCCGTTGTAGCGTGGTTTTTCACCGGCTGCCATCTGTGCTTCGCGCATTTGATCCAGCTCTTCAATGCTGCAAAAACATTTATAGGCTTTGCCGGCATCCAGCAACTGCTGGATCACCTCTTTGTACAAATCGAAACGCTTGGTCTGGTAGTAAGGACCATCGTCCCAATCCAGCCCCAACCAATCCATGCCTTGCAAAATTGCATCAACCGATGCCTGGGTTGAACGTTCCAGATCGGTATCTTCAATGCGCAATATAAACTTGCCACCCATTTTTTTGCTGTATAACCAGCTGTACAACGCAGTTCGGGCACCACCAACGTGCAAATAACCGGTAGGGCTTGGAGCAAAACGGGTAACAATCGACATAAGGCATTCCTGTAGGCAACATCAAATGGCGTTATTGTAGCAAGTTTTGCTGTCAACAGCGCAGCCATTTTACCGCTCGCCAGCAGTCAATTGTGCTTTATGACAGCAAAGTGACGCTTTTTACAGCAACTGCTTCGTAATTCAAAATTTCCTGTTGACACTCAATCACCGAACTCTATAATGAGCGCCATTGATGCAGCGGATGATTAGCTCAGCTGGGAGAGCACCGCCCTTACAAGGCGGGGGTCACTGGTTCGAACCCAGTATCATCCACCATCATCAATTGTTCGATTATTTTCTCAGAGTGGATGATTAGCTCAGCTGGGAGAGCACCGCCCTTACAAGGCGGGGGTCACTGGTTCGAACCCAGTATCATCCACCACTTTCAATTGCTTCCATTATTCCCACACTCAATCATTAGCAAAGCCGAGAGAGCACCACCCGCTCCCTGTGACAATACGGTTGCCTCTGGTTCGAACCCAGTATCATCCACCATCTTCTTTTATTCGCTTATTCTCACACTCAATCATTTACTAAGCTGAAAGAGCACCACCCGCTCCTGCTCCTTTTTAATTTCCTGTAAGCTCTGCTTTTTTTGCTTCAATACTTTGCTGTTCTCTTGCTATAGTTGCTTTATGCCTTGCACTTCCTGGCCGGATGTTAACAACTCAATGGTAGAGCACATTTCACAAGACGTTCAGATCCTGATCATCGATGAACAATCGCTGGCGCAAAGCTATCTGAAGTTTGCCTTGGAAAAACTGGGCTATCAGCAAATTAATGTGGCCGATCGGGCGCAGGATGCCATTCAGTTATGTAAAACTCGCCAGTACGACTTGATTATTTGTGCCCATAACCTGCAAAAAGGCAAAGATGGGTTCCAGCTGTACGAAGAGCTGAAAGCCCGAGGCCTGCAAAAATTAAGTACCGGTTTTATTTTCATCAGTGCCGATACCGATCCCTCCCTGGTCTACAGCGTGATTGAACTGCAACCGGATGAGTTTCTGGCCAAACCCTTTGTGATTGGCGATTTGGAAGTGCGGATTGAGCGAGTCCTGAAGCGCAAGCAACGACTCAAACCCATTTATCAGTTGCTGGATAATGGCCAACCTGACCGCGCGCTTGACGTCGTGAATACGGAGCTGGCCAAATCGGCCAACAGTGCTTTTTATCCATTGCTGCTGAAGCTGAAAGGCGATTTGCTGTTGCAACTGAAGCAACATGATGCCGCTGAGCAATTTTTTAACGCCATGCTGGATATTCAGCCATTTCCATGGGCCCGGATCGGGTTAGCGCGTACGCTGCTGCTGCTGCATAAAGATGCGCAGGCTCTCACGCTGTTGCAGCAACTCAGTCGCCGGCCGGAAACCAAACTGGAGGCACTGGATTGCATGGCAGAGCTGGAGTTTCGTCAGCAACAGTATGATGTCGCTCAGCAGCACCTGGAACAAGCTACCAACCTGGCTCCGCGCAATTTGTTGCGCCAGCAAAAACTGCTGCAACTATCACGGATCAACCACGACTACGAAACCCAGTATCATGCGGCCAAAAGCATGGTGAAGTTTTCCCGCCACTCGATGCATGAGCAACCCGATCTTTACCTGAATATGGCCAGAGCGGGCATCGACTTTGCGCTCACGCTGGAGCAGGATGATGAACAAAGCCTGCGCCTGAGCCGGCAAATAAACCAGTGTTTAAGCTCCATCCGCCAACAATTCGCTGATAACCGCAAAGACTTCCAACAAGAGGTGATTCAGGCCCGGCTTTTTTATTTAAAGGATAATAAAGACAAGGCCCAACAATTATTGAAAGATTTGCAACAACAAGTGCCGGATGACGACTCCATTGAAGATGCATTGGACCGGGCCAAAGCACTGCATGAGGTTGGGTTAAGTGACGCTGCCAACAAACTGTTTCGCCACATCAGTCTGCGTTGTCAGCAGGAAGGTGCAGATCCGGTATTCAGTACCTATCTGCAGCAGGAGCAACAAGAGCGCGCCAGCATGCCTTATGGTGCCCGCGAACTCAACAACAATGCTGTGCATCTGTATCAGCACGGCAATTGGCAGGAAGCCTTTAAAGCCTTTGAGCTTGCGCTTAGAGTGATGCCCAAAAGTGCCGCTATTGCGCTGAACTTACTGCAAACCATTTTATCCGCGCCCAGGCGTCCAAGTATCAATCACAGTCAACAGGAAACCCTGATCCTGCGCTGTCTGGATATAATTGAGCGGGGCAAGCTGAATCCTGAACAATTCAAACGCTATCAAAAACTAAAAGAGAAACACCCGGATCGCTTTGGCACGCCGGCTTCAGACTAGTCCTTTCGTGGTGGCAGGCTCTGCGGTTCCAACCCAACAATCGCTTCAGGGCTGAGTGGCTTACTAAACAAAAAACCCTGAAATAACTCACAGCCAAGCGCTTTAAGCTGCGTCAGCTCAGCCTGGGTTTCGACCCCTTCGGCCACCACTTCCAGCTCCAGGCTGGCCGCCAGCGCCAGAATGGCTCTGGTAATGGCTTTGTTGTGTGGGTTGGTATCGAGATTGCGGACAAACTGCTGATCGATTTTCAACTGACTAAGCGGAAACCGGTGCAAATAACTGAGCGATGAATAACCGGTGCCAAAATCATCCAGTGAAAAAGTGACGCCCAGGGTTTGCAGCTTTCCCATTTTTGCGCGAATCGTTTCGACATCATCAATCAGCATGCCTTCGGTGAGTTCCAGCTTTAACCGCTCTGGGTT
This sequence comes from Alkalimonas cellulosilytica, assembly GCF_036325985.1. NCBI lineage: Bacteria > Pseudomonadati > Pseudomonadota > Gammaproteobacteria > Alkalimonas > Alkalimonas cellulosilytica. The sequence continues at coordinate 122,011 of NZ_JAUHLI010000001.1, read as the reverse complement.
GACACCAGTTTCCAACATGCACTGCATCACTTTTTCAACGAAGTTATCCTGAGCAAATTGCAAGGCACTGATATTGACCGAGCAACTCAGCTGGCGCATATGTTGGTCGTTTTGCCATTGCACCAGTTGAGTACACGCTTGCTTCAAAACCCAATCACCGATAGGAATAATCAGGCCGCTCTGTTCAGCAAAAGGGATAAAAACACCCGGTGAAATAAACCCTTGCACCGGGTGTTGCCAACGAATTAAGGCTTCTACCCCACACAGCTTCTGCTCTTTAACAATGGGCTGATACAGCAGATGAAATTGCTGCTGTCGGATGGCCTGATGCAGATCCTGCGCCAATTGAGATCGCTGTTTGGCCAGCGTTTGCATTCTGCTGTCAAAAAACTCCACGCTATTGCGACCGGCAGCTTTGGCGCGGTACATTGCCATTTCAACCTGCTTTAATAGCTCATCCACACTGGACTGTTCACCATGAAACAGGCTTATACCGATACTGACCGAGGCCTGATAGCGGTGCTCATTCAGTGGAATTGGGCAATTGATACTGCTGAGGATCTGATCCGCTAGTTTACGTGCATGCATCGCGGCATCCTGACTGGTGGTGCCAAGATCGCTGACAACTACCGCAAACTCATCACCACCGGTTCGCGCCATCACATCGCTATCCCGCAGGTTGTGACGAATAATCTGCGCCACCAGCTGCAGGTATTGATCGCCCAGCTGATGACCATGGCTTTCGTTCAAACTTTTAAAATGATCCAAATCAACCAGCAGTAAGGCTCCAAAGCGGCCCGAGCGTGCTGAATTAGCCAACGACTGCTGGATCAGCTCGAGCAATAACCTCCGGTTTGGCAAGGAGGTTAGCTCATCGTAAAATGCCAGTCGCTCAGCCTTGGTTTCCATTTGTTGCCGCATGATGCCACCGGCAATATTGCCCGCTATCAGTTCCAGAGCAGCAATGGTTTCATCCGGCCAGTTACTTTGACTACGCACAATATCTAGCCCAATCATCCCCAATAGTTGGCCGGCACTGAGCAATGGCAACATGATCACGGAACGAATATGTTGCGCTTCCAACAACAAGCGTTCTGCACTGTGCTCCGGCATTCGATGCACATCGCTGATAGCAATGGTTTCACCTTGTTGTAATGGCTTCATCCAGCTGGCAAAAACCTGAGTATCCAACTGTTGCAGCAATGCTTTTTGACTGGAAACGCCCGCCGCACACCATTCATGGGTATTTTTTGCTAACCGATAGTCCGGATCAAAAGCGAAGAGATAACTGCGGTCGGCAGCGAAAAAGTCGCCTATGGCTGCCAGCGCTTGCTCAATGGCTTGATCCATCCGCGCAGTGCTGGCACCGGTTAGGGAAGCAGAAAGGCTGGCGACCAATTGAAACAATGCTTTGTTGGAAGGGTTCGCTGCAGATCTCACCTGTACACCAGAGATATGACCAGAATACTTCAGTTTAGCTGTTGCTAACTCAGGATGCAAAAACAGCGGCAGCGCCTATTTTTTGGCCGGTGCTGGCTCTGGCCACTCGTTGAAAATAACCGGTACCCGCCGGCTGCGCAGTAACCAGAGGCCGCCAATCACCAATAAGGAAGGGGCCAGCAGCAACCAGGGTTGCTCCACTGCGACGTAAGGCGGTAAAGCACGGATGGTCAGAGTCAAATCCGGGATCAGGCTAGCCAGCAGCAACCATTTGCCAAAACGCCAGATACGAAACCAACCGCTATGGCCCTTGGGGCGGCGCTGCGTTAACGCGACACAAAGCAACAGGGTCGGCAGAGCCAGTAAACAGGCCAACCAAAATTGCTGCTGATCCGGATAAAAGAAAGCCAGCATTTCACCTTTTTGCTCCGGGATGGTCAGCGCCAGGATCCAGCTCAGAATGGGCCGCAGCAGCAACAGCAACAGCAGATACAACCGCAGCGGCAGAGCCACCAGCCCATCTTCATCCAGCGGCCACAGCAAGGGCGGCTTCATCAGGCCTGCCGCCTGCGCTGGGCTAAGATGCCAAGCAGGGTAAAGATGCCCAAAGTCACCCAGGGCAGCCAAAGATTGTTTAAGCTGGCTAATTGCCTGGCGACCACCGGGGTTACGAAGAGCGTAAAAGCGCCATAGCCAAAAGCGCACACCAGCACAAAAATCAGCGTGCGCCAAAAAAAGTGCAACCCCGCCACCTGGCGACGAATAAAGCGGTTGATGTCATCGCCAAACACCACCAGACTGGTCGCGACCATCGCCAGGGCAATATCCCGCACGTAGGGCCGGAACAAGGCGCCCCATTGCAACAACAGTTCATGCAGCCAATCCATCAATCGACCCCGTATTCAGTAAATAAAGCCTGCATTCGCGCTTCATCCCAGATCGCTACATCCAGTTCAGCGGCTTTGGTCAGCTTGGAGCCGGCATTCTCCCCGGCAATGACGGCATAGGTTTTTTTCGAAACCGAGCCTGAGACCTTGGCTCCCAAACGTTGCAAGCGTGCTTTGGCGTCATCCCGCCCCATGCTGCTGAGGGTACCGGTCAGCACCACCGTTTGCCCGGCCAGCGGCTGCTCACTGGCCGCTTGCAATTCAATAGCAGGCCAGTGCATGCCAACCGCCAGTAGCGCTTCAATTACTTGTTGGTTGTGCGGTTCCTGGAAAAATGCGGCCAGATGCTGCGCTACCACAGCCCCGACATCCGGTACTTCCTGCAGCGCAGTTTCATCAGCCTGCATGATAGCGTTGAGATCACCAAAGTGCTGCGCCAGATTTAACGCCGTAGCCTCGCCGACTTCACGGATGCCCAGCGCATAAATAAAGCGAGGTAAAGTGGTACTTTTAGCGGCCTCAATCGCCTGCAGCAACTTAGTGGCCGATTTTTCGGCCATCCGCTCCAGACCAAGCAGTGCCGGTAAATCCAGCCGAAAAATATCAGCCGGGGTTTGCACCAGTTGCTGATCAACCAATTGTTCTATCAACTTGTCGCCCAGGCCATCAATATCCAGCGCTTTACGGGCAACAAAGTGTTTCAGCGCTTCTTTACGCTGAGCTGCGCAGTAGAGGCCGCCGGTACAACGCGCCACGGCTTCGCCTTCTACCCGCTCGATGCGGGACTGACAGACCGGGCACTCGGTTGGGAACACAATCGGCTGGCTGTCGGCTGGCCGACGTTCCGGCAACACCGCAACAATTTGTGGGATCACATCCCCCGCCCGGCGCACCGTCACCGTATCGCCAATCTGCACATTCAGCCGATTGATCTCATCCTGATTGTGCAAGGTCGCATTGCTAACCGTCACCCCACCCACCAGCACCGGGGCAAGGCGAGCTACCGGCGTAATAGCACCGGTACGGCCCACCTGAAACTCCACATCCAGCAAGGTGGTGAGCTGTTCCTGGGCAGGAAATTTAAAGGCAATGGCCCAACGTGGCGCCCGGGCAACAAAGCCAAGTGCCCTCTGCTGCGCCAGGCTGTCGACTTTCACCACCACCCCATCAATTTCATAAGGCAGGCTGGCCCGACGCTCTGCAATATGCTGGTAATAAGCCAGCACGGCGTCGGCTCCCTGCACGGCGCTAATTTCCGGACACACCGGAAAGCCCCAGTCTTTTAACTGTTGCAGCCGCTGATAGTGGCTGCTGCTATCAAGCTTGGCCGTGCTGTCTTGCACCTCGCCTACACCGTAAGCATAAAACATCAGTGGCCGGCTGGCGGTAATCGCAGGATCCAACTGCCTCAAGCTACCGGCCGCGGCATTGCGTGGATTGGCAAACACCTTGTCACCACGCAACCGGGCAGCCTCGTTCATGCGCTCAAACCCTGCCAGGGGCATAAAGACTTCCCCCCGTACTTCCAGTACTTCAGGCCAGCCCTTGCCTCGCAGCTTAAGCGGCAACGCCCGGATGGTACGAACATTGTTGGTAATGTCCTCGCCGGTGCTGCCATCGCCCCGGGTGGCGGCCTGCACCAGCATGCCTTGCTCATAACGAATACTGACGGCCAGGCCATCCAGTTTCGGCTCGCAGCAAAAATGAAAGTCGCCGCTGAAATCCAACCGGTCCGCCATGCGTTTACAGAACGCCAGAAAGTCATCCTCACCAAACGCATTATCCAGTGACAACATCGGCACCTGATGCTGCACCTGGGCAAACTGCCCCAGTGGCTTTTCGCCTACCCGCTGGGTGGGCGAGTCTGGTTGTATCCACTCTGGGCATTGTTGCTCCCAGGCTTGCAGCTGGCGAAACAGCCGATCGTACTCGGCATCCGGTACGCTCGGCTGATCCAGCACATAGTATTCATAACTGTATTGGTTCAACTGCTGCTGCAGTTGCTCGACATCGGACTGCGTCGGGGTGGTCATGGCAGGGTGCTCACTTAAAAACAAACCAACAGCAGGCAGCCTGACGCTGCCTGCCAGGTATCAACGGGCGCCGCGGATCAGTTGCTGGCGCTGAAACTCGCGGATTTTTTCTACATAATGCCGCACGGTTTGTACCGTCAGTACACTGCGCTGGCCATCCAGCACCTGACCGCCAAACTCTTCGGCAATTTTCTTGGCAGCATTGTTCATCAAATTGAAGTTTTGCAGCGGTTCACCAGGGCCTGGCAAGGTCATAAACAGGCTGATCCCACGGGTGGTAATTTTATCCATCTGCTCAATATCAAAGGTACCCGGATTAAACATATTGGCCAGACTAAACAGCACCTCGCCTGAGCCAGCACTGTCCTGATGACGGTGGAAAATATCCATCTCGCCAAATTTAAAGCCCAGGGTAAGCAGCAATGGCAACAAATCCTGCCCCTTAATTTCCCGCCCTTCCGGCAGTAATACATAGAGGATCAGGACTTCAGAAGGAGCCGCTCCTGCCTGGTTGGTCTCGTCGTCTGCAGACGCCACACGTTGCTCATGCTGCGCGGCAGCACCGCTGTCTGTGCCTGATGCTGCTGGCGTGCGTTCTTCATCTGCATCCAGCGCACTGAAATTCAGCTGCGGGTCCGTGGGCTCATCAAAGTTGAATTGGTTCTGCACTTCGGCTGGCTCTGAATCCGGCTCAGCAGGCCCACTGAATGAGCGATCCTGCTCGGGCTGACTAGCACCTTTACGGATCACCCGTACTTTGCCCACCCCAAATTCATCGAAGCCATCGCTACCGGCACTGCCGGCAGCTGAATCGCTGCTGTCATCCTTGCCAGGATAATACCGGTGTTTCTGAGCGGCATTTTTTCGCACCGTCCAGAGGCCATGGAGCAACAAAGCACCAATGGCTAAGGCTATCAAAATAAAAAGCGCTAAACGTAATTCACTCGCCATTCCCGGATCCTTTTGATTCTAAGAGGCTTCAGCCATTTTTACTGCATCATCAACATCGACTGCGACCACCCTGGACACACCAGGTTCCTGCATGGTCACGCCCATCAGTTGAGCTGCCATCTCCATGGCTATTTTGTTATGACTAATATAGATAAATTGTACCGTTTCCGACATTTCCCGTACAAGATTGCAGAAACGTCCGACATTGGCATCATCCAAAGGTGCATCGACTTCATCCAACATACAAAAAGGTGCTGGATTCAGTTGGAAAATCGAAAACACCAATGATAATGCGGTTAGCGCCTTTTCACCACCCGACAGCAAATGAATGGTGCTGTTTTTTTTTCCTGGTGGCCGGGCCATGATGCTAACGCCGGTTTCCAGCAAGTCATCGTCGGTCAATTCCAGGTAAGCACTGCCACCGCCAAATACCTTTGGAAACAGCTCGCGTAGCCCACGGTCGACCCGCTCGAAGGTGTCTTTAAAGCGCTGGCGGGTTTCCCGGTCTATTTTACGGATCGCTGTTTCCAGCGTTTCCAGTGCATCGGTTAAATCCTGGTGCTGACTGTCCAGGTAACTTTTCCGCTCGGCTTGCTGCTGGTATTCATCAATCGCCGCCAGGTTAATGGCACCCAGCCGGCTGATGGCATCGCTGGTTTTATCCAACTCCGTTTGCAGTTTTTGCTCATCCGCATCCGTCGCTAACTGCTCCAGCACTTGTTTTAACTGGACCTTCTGCTCTTGCAGAAGTTCCAGCATATTGTTGGCCCGAATGCGATGCCCTTCCGCATCCAGCTTCAGCGACTCGAGCTGCTGACGCTTCTGATTCACCAGCTGCAAGATACTGTGCTGGCCTTGCTCCAGCTCGCGCATTTTTTGTTCACACTCTGACAGCTGATTTTGCAGCTGCTGCAATTGTGTCTCTGCGCTTTCCCGCTGCAGCAGGGCCTCTTGCAACGACTCATGCAACACCAAGTCGGGTTCATCGTCCTCATCATGCTGCAACAGCTGTTGCTCACGCTCCTGCAGCTGCTGTTGCTGCTGCCGGCTGCGCACCAGGTTTTGCTGCAGCAGCTGCAACTGATGCTGTCCACTGGTCCGTTGTACCGTCAACTGCTGCAACTGTTGCTGCTGCTGTTCCAGCCTGGACCGCTGCTGCCGTAGTTGCTGCTGCAGTTCTTGCCGCTGTTGTGCCAGGCTGGACTCCTGGCTTTGATGCTGCAGCAGCAGCTCATCCTGCTGCAGCAACTGCTCTGTCAACGTCTCTTGCTGCAGCAGCGTCTCTTCACCCTGCGATGCCAGTTGCGCCAGCTCTTGCTCCAGCTGCTGGCTGTGCTGCTGCCATTGCTGCATTTGCTGCTGCCGCAACAGCCATTGGGTACGAGCTTCCTGCTCCAGTTGCTCGCTTTGCTGCAGTGCCTGCTTGTTGCTGGCAACCTGTTGCTGCTGTTGGCTCAGTAGCGTGCTGGCAGCTTCAAGCTCGGCGAATACGGTTTGCTCTTGCTGGGCTAAATCACTTTGCTCACTGCGTAGCTGCTGCAGTCGCTCGGCCCGCGCCAGATAACTGTCTTGCTCGTCCAGTCCGGCCAGCAAACACCAGTTAGGCCCATACCAATGGCCACTGGCTGTCATCAGGGTGTACCCTGTCGCTAAACTCTGCAGTTGTTGCTGGGCACTGGCATCTGTGTCCACCAACAGAATGCGATAAAAATAATCCGGGATGGCTACGCCCTGTACTTTATCTGCCAGGCAAGGGCCTGCTGGCTTTGTTGGCGCGGTGACTGGCTGGGTTAGCAACAGTGTCTGGCTTAACGTATCTGGCCAGTGCGGGCTTATACTGGCATGCTGTAAGGCGCCAAGTGCCAGACTGACGGCTTCCGCCCAACCTGGCTCCACCTGCAACTGACTGATCAATTGCTGCTGATTGGCTTGTTGCTGTGCCTGTTGCAGCTTACTTTGCTCCTGGCTGAGCTGCTGCAACTGCAGTTGCAGCCGGTCTTGCTGGCGCTGCCACTGCTGCAGATCCTGCTGTGTGTTAGACAATTGCAACTCGCTTTGCTGCAACACGATGCGCATCTGTTCTGTGCTAGCCTTGGCCTGGTGCCAGCTTTGTTCACACTCACTGCCGGCATCGACGGCAAGCTGTTGCTGTAACTCAGCAAGCTGCTGTTGCAAGCGTATCTCACGCTGTTGCTGCTGGCTTTGTTGTTGTTGGATATTGCTGAGCTGCAACTGCCATTGCTGCTGCTGGCGCTCAAGCTGAAACTGCTGTTGCTGCCAGCTTTGCCAATCCTGCTCCACCTGTTCCTGAGTTTGTTCCAGGCTTTCGAGTTGTTGTTGCAACAAGGTCACTTGTTCTTCACAAAGAGCCTGCTCGGGCAGGATTTCTTCCAACAAAGCCTGCTGCTCTTCCAGTTGCTGCTGCTCCAAGGTCAGATGGGCTTTGGCGTCCTGCAGTTGCTGCTGCACTTTATCCAGCTCTGAACTGCGCTGCTGTCGCTGCTGACGCTGATGCAGCAGTTGCTGCTCGATACGGCTGATTTCAGCACCAAGCCGGTAAAAGCTTTCCTGCTCAATGGTCTGCTGCTGACGCAGGTCCTGCTGCTGCTCTTTCAGCTCAATCAGCACCCGCTGATCGCCCATCTGCGCCGCCTGAAACTTTTCCAGCTCGGTTTCCTCGGCGGCCAGTTGCTGTTCCAGTTGGGTTTGTAACTGGTGAAATTTGAGCCAGCGTAACGCGGTCACCTCCGCTTTTAGAGCGCGCTCACGGGCTTTTAGCTCTTTGTAACGCTCTGCAGCACTGGCCTGGCGTTTCAGTTTGTCGAGGTTTTTGCCGAGCTCTTCCCGCACATCGGATAAACGATCCAGATTATCCCGGGTATGCCGGATACGATTTTCGGTTTCACGCCGTCGCTCTTTGTACTTGGAAATACCGGCTGCTTCTTCGATAAACACCCGCAGTTCCTGCGGCTTGGACTCAATCAAGCGGGAAATCATGCCCTGCTCGATAATGGCATAGCTACGTGGCCCAAGGCCGGTCCCTAAAAAGATATCGGTGATATCACGGCGGCGGCACTTGCTGCCATTGAGGAAATAGCTGGATTGCGCATCTCGGGTCACTAAGCGCTTGATCGCTATCTCACTGCGATCCGCCATCGAGCCCTGTACCCGGCCCTGAGTATTTTCAAACACCAGTTCAACCGAGGCCTGTGACACGGGTTTGCGCTGTGACGAGCCATTAAAAATAACATCGGTCATAGCATCACCGCGCAGATTTTTGGCCGAGCTTTCCCCCAGCACCCAGCGCACCGCGTCAATCACATTGGATTTACCGCAGCCATTGGGGCCAACCACAGCCGTCATTTGCTGCGGGAAAGGCACAGAAGTTGCGTCAACGAAGGACTTAAACCCCGCCAGCCGGATCTGCTTTAAGCGCATTTACCCTCAATCAAGGTCGTTCAGTGGCCAGCGCACAATGAAATCTTCAAAGTCATGCAAATTGACCTGAGCTTCCGAAATGGTTTTGTTGCGCACCGACATTTGTTTTTTATGCATCAGGCTTTTTTTACCATTGTTCAGCAGTGGATGCCAGCTTGGTAAGCCTCTGCCTTCATGCAAGCGTCGATAACTGCAGGAAGGCGGCATAAAAAAGATGTCTTTCAGGTTGTCTTTGGTCAATTGAATGCAGTCAGGTACCAGAGCGGTCCGGTTTTGATATTCGGTGCATTCGCATTTGTGCGAATTTAAATAACGACAGGCAATATTGGTATAATGCACCTGCTCGCCTTCTTGCAACTGATCGGTCGGCAAAAAATCCAGCTCAGGGCCTTCATCATCGATAAACTTATTCAGGCAACATTTGGCGCAGCCATCGCAGACGGCTTCCCACTCCTGCGGCGTCATCTCGGCCAGAGATTTCTGTTCCCAAAAACGTTCGGTCACACTCATGCTGCCACCACTTCAGTGTGCAGGCTCAACAAGTCGGCCAGCTGCAAGACCAGGCGGTCTCCTGGCTGTAAAGGCCCCACCCCTGCAGGCGTACCGGTCAGCACAATATCGCCCGGTTGCAGGGTAAACCACTGCGACATTTCACTGATCATCTGATGAATACCACGGATCATCGTGGCCGTGGTGCCGGATTGGCGCAGCTCGTCATTGACTAGCAAACTAAAATCCAGCTGCTGCGGGTGCTTCACCTGTGCTTGCGGTACAAAAGGACCAACCGGGCAAGCGCCATCAAAGCCTTTGGCAATCTCCCACGGGCGTCCCAGCCGTTTCAGCTCAGTTTGAATATCACGCAGCGTCAAGTCCAGCGCCAGGCTGTACCCCCAAATGGCTGGCGCCACCTGCTCAACCGATGCCTTTTGCAACGGTGCCTTGATCAATACGGCCAGTTCGGTTTCATTATGCACAGCACCATGATGAAGTGGGATCGCGACCGGCTGGGTTAAATCGGCAAGGGCCGTAGCTGGCTTGATAAAAAATAAAGCTTCGGCAGCGACCTGACTTTTCATTTCGGCAATATGATCCTGGTAATTCTGACCAATGCACACGACTTTGCCAACGGGCAGGTCAATCCGATCACCACAGAGGTTACGATGCTGATACATAACTCACTCGCTTCACAGGGCTTACTCGCCCGCTGCAATTAAATCGGCCAGATAGCCAACACTGGTGACAAAGTAATAGGAACGATTCCAGTGCATCAGGGTCTTGTAATTATCATAGGCCAAATACGCCCGGCCACCTTCATTATCCGGTAAAATCAAAGCCGCTTTGATCTCACGCTCGGGTAAATCACGGCCATCCAACCGCCGTACCCCCAGCGCCTGCCACTCAGCCAGTGTGCGCTCAGTACGTGCCCACTCACGCAGCCAGGCGGCGCGATTAGGCGTACCACGAGGAATGGCATAATCCATGGAGAAATTCTCTGGCAGCTTCACTTCCCGGCCCCAGGTTTGGCTGTTATCCCAACCCAGTCTTTTCAGATAGTTAGCTATGGAAGCAAACACATCCATCTGATTGCCCCAAATATCTTTGCGGCCATCGCCATCAAAATCCTGCGCATAGGATAAAAACGAGCTGGGCATAAACTGGCTTTGCCCCATGGCACCAGCCCAGGAGCCTTTCATCTCGTCCAATTCGATGTGGCCTGCAGCCAGAATATCCATGGCATGGAAGAACTCGCTACGGAAAAAAGCCTCACGCCGCCCTTCATAGGCCAAGGTTGCCAGCGAAGAAGGCACTGAGTGGTTGCCCATAAAGCGACCGAAGCTACTTTCCAGGCCCCACAGAGCAACAATAAAGCGCCCTTGCACACCATAGCGGGCTTCCACTTCTTTTAATTGCTCCTGATAGCGCTGGTAGCGTTCACGCGCCATCCGGATCCGGGTTTCACTCACCCGTTTGGGAAGATAAGTATCCAGTGTTTCCACCCGCTCCGGTTGATTGCGATCAGCCGTGACCACCCGCTCGTGGAATTGCAGACTGGAAAAAACCTGCTCGATCAAATCGGCATCGTAGCCACGCTCAACCGCTTCTTGCCGCAAGCCTTCGGCGTACTCGGTGAAACTTGGTTTCGCCAACAGCGGAAAAGCCAGCAACATACTAAGAGCGGTGGCCTTGATCCAACAACTTATGCGCATAATACTCCCGTTTATGATTTTGTTGTGATGAATGCTTTGTGCTCTGCCAGCAAATCTTCCGCCGGCGGAGGCAACTGCAGGTAGTAGCCTTTATCACGAAGCTCTGCCTTCAGTTTATTCAGATCGGTCAAAGCCAAAGAAGTTCGTTTTTCAAGGTTAATTAGTGTCACCAACTCGGGCTTACCAAAAGTGGCCAGCAAGGCTTCAGGCACTTTTTCAAAATCATCCCGACGCTCAATATACAGATAGGTTTGGTCTTTTTTCAGACTTTTATAAACGGCACACAGCATGGCGTAAAATCACTTTATCAAACTTGCCTAACACTGCAGTAAACTATACCATGAAGCCATTGGCTTGTACCGCGCTTCCCGCCCTGATGCAGAGTTAACAGGATGAAATTCACCCAACCGGGTCGCCCTATTCCGTTCTCTGTGATAAAGCGGCTAAGCCTGGATAAAACAGAATACCATTACAAATACAACAACAGCTGAATGTGCGCTGCATTCAACCAATTGAGATGATCATACCAAACTATGTCTGAACCATTCTTTGAGCTGAAAGGCAGCCTGTTTACGCTGTCGGTCATTCATAGCAACGACCTGAGTGTCGCCGGCCTGCAATCCGCTTTGCAACAGAAACTCGACCAGGCGCCGGGCTTTTTTCATCAGGCTGCTATGGTGATTCAACTTACACCAGAACATCAATCACTTGATTTTAATGCATTAAAACAGCTATTTCAGCAACTGAAGCTGGTTTTGGTCGGTGTGACCGGGGCAACTGCGGAGCAAAAACAGCAGGCTCAGGCGGCAGGCCTGGCGGTATTGCGTTTGGGCCAGGACAGCAAACCTGTCGCTACCCCATCAAGCCCGGTGGATGACGCCCGTGTCGAGCAGGTACCCATGCAGAGCAAGCTGGTGGAGCAAACCATCCGCTCTGGCCAACAGATTTACGCCAAAGGCGCAGATTTGATTGTCCGGGGTTCGGTTGGTGCTGGTGCAGAAGTGATCGCCGATGGCAACATCCACATTTATGGCACCTTACGTGGTAAAGCCATCGCCGGTGCCAGTGGCGATACCAGCAAACGAATTTTTTGTCACCACCTGCAGGCCGAATTAGTCTCGATAGCCGGGCATTACTGGTTAAGCGACAGCCTGCAAGGTGAGTATTGGAATAAAGCAGCCTGCATCCGGATGCAGGACAACAGTATCGCTATTAGCGAGCTGTAACATCAACCGAATAACTAGAAGGAATTGCAACCATGGCAAAAATTATCGTGGTGACCTCAGGCAAGGGTGGTGTGGGTAAAACCACCTCCAGCGCTGCTATTGGCACAGGCTTGGCGTTAAGCGGTCATAAAACTGTGATCGTGGATTTTGATATCGGCTTGCGCAACCTGGATCTGATCATGGGTTGTGAACGCCGGGTGGTTTACGACTTTGTCAATGTCATCAATGGTGAAGCCAACCTGAAACAAACCCTGATCAAAGACAAGCGGGTCGAGAACCTGTTTATTCTGCCGGCATCACAAACCCGCGATAAAGATGCGCTGACCAAAGAGGGCGTGGAAAAAGTACTGAACGAGCTGGCGAAAGATTTTGAGTTCATTATCTGTGACTCGCCAGCCGGCATTGAAGCCGGTGCCATGATGGCGCTGTATTTTGCCGATGAAGCTGTGGTGGTTACCAACCCGGAAGTCTCTTCCGTGCGCGACTCGGATCGCATTTTAGGCATGCTCAGCAGTAAATCACGCCGGGCAGAACGTGGTGAAGATGCGATCAAAGAACATTTACTCCTCACCCGCTACAATCCGGAGCGGGTCGCTAAAGGCGAAATGCTGAGCGTGGAGGATGTACAGGAAATTCTGGCGATTCCACTGATTGGTGTCATCCCGGAGTCGCAGGCGGTGCTGAATGCATCCAACTCTGGCCAACCGGTCACTTTGGATCAAGACAGCGATGCTGGTCAGGCCTATCTGGATACGGTGAGCCGGTTGCTTGGCAATAACGTCGATTTCCGCTTTTTAACGGTGGAGAAAAAAGGATTACTGAAACGGATTTTTGGAGGTTAGCCGCATGTCATTACTGGATTATTTTCGCTCCACCAAGAAGAAAACCGCCAGTACCGCCAAAGAGCGGCTGCAAATCATTGTGGCCCATGAGCGCAATCGCCGCTCTGGCCCCGATTATCTGCCCCAGCTTGAACGCGATATCCTGGAGGTGATTCGCAAATACGTTGATATCCCGGCGGATCAGATCTCTGTCTCTTTAGAGCAGCGCTCCGATGAACTTTCGGTGCTTGAACTCAATGTCAGTTTCCCGGATGAAAAGCGTTAGTTCTCAAAACCCAGCATAAAAAAGGCCCACTTTTCAGTGGGCCAAGCTGCACATCAGTCAGGATGCAAGCACAGAATTAATCTTCCTGGACAAAATCGTCCATCAGAATCAAACCAAAATCAGCAGTTAAACCTTCACCATCACGAGCTATCGCGGTGTAAATGGTATTGGCTTCCAGATCCAGAGTCACCGGGCCAATGGCTGCATCTTTACTACCAGTTGCAGTGACAGTGACCACATAAGAACCCGCTGCCAGTGAAACATAACCGGTCTCAGCCAGGAAAGGTACATCACTGAACGCTGGCTCTGCCTCACTGATATCATTGGTTGCCGTGACATAAATATCTACGTTGGGTGCCAGGAAAGAGCCGTGAATAATGCGTACTTTGGCTTCGGTGGCTACCCGGCGCGGCATATCCATTAATACCAGAGGAGAAATGTCACCTTCGCCAAGAGAGCCCAGGGCATGCACGCTGTAGAAGACACCAGCAGCCAAATCCAGATCTGCCTCCAGCGCAACAATACTGTTGTCGGCGTTGGCAACCACTTTGACGTTGTATTCATCCGGATCAACATTGACGTAACCAGTGAAATCCGGGAAGGATAGGTTTTCTACCAAGCGGATCGTGTCATTTACCAACACATCGACCGCCGGGGCATCGGAGACACCATGGATTACCCGTACTGCAGATTTGCTGTTAGCATCCAGTACATCAAAGAAGCTGCCGTTCGGGGCAACCGCTAATAACGATACCGGTGAGTCACCAGCAAAGCGATTATTGATGGCAGCCACAACCAAATCAGTGCCAGCGGCTAAATCCAGCGAGCCACTGTCAAATACCACAGTATCTTCACCAGGCAGTGTAATGCGCACCCGGTAATTACCAGCAGGAACATCGACTGCACCGGTAAATTCAGCGAAGTCCAGTGTCGCTAGCGGTGCAGTTAAATCATCATCGGGAGCGGTGACATGGATGTCCACTGCCGGAGCGGCAGCTGCGGCATGCACCACCTGCAAACGAATGTTGCCATCTGCTATGTCTTCAATGTCTGAGGTTACTACCACAGGCATGATGCTATCGGCGACCACAGAGCCTACAGCAAATACTTTGTAGTTGGTGGCTTCTTCAAAGGCCAGATCAACCGGGCCGATGACGGTCAGTGTTTCGTCACCGGGTAACAGCGCGTCGACAGCAACACTGTAGGTAGCCGGTGGAAGCTCCAGCCGCTCAGAGCTTTCAGCGTAGTCAAGGTCAGCAACGGCGACATCACCATTGGCCAAAATGTTCACTGCTGGTGCATCAGAAACCGCATGAATCACCCGCAACGAAGCGTCAACAACCGGCGGTGGCGGTGGTGGTGGTGGGTTAACCGGCAGTTCAATACGGTCCGAGCTGCTGTTGCATGCTGCAAGTGAAGTCACTATGGCTGCCGAAACAGCAAGACGCTTTATTCCTTTCATGTGAATACCCTTATTGATTGATGGTTGCTCAAACTTTACGCCACCATTCCAAGAGACGATCACATGAAAATTATTTGAAAAAATAACTGTTTAACGTGCAAAAAAAAGGCTGATCCAGATCAGCCTTGGTACGTATAAAGCCAGTTTAGCTATCACTCAGGTGCTCAGGTCTGGGGAGCAACGGTTCTAGCAGTGCCCGGCGCCAGCCACGCAGAACCTCAGGCACAGGTAATCCTTGCCGCTCTGTATCCGACACCCGCCAACACCAATTTAAATATTCGGTTTGTTGCCGTTTGGTCGCAAGCAATTCGGTAGGTAGCTGATGTTTGCCAGCTGCAAGCTGCACACTATCCCGAATTTGCGCGGTTACCTCACGGTAACCGGCAAACTGCTCCCGATGATAAGCCGGCTGTGGCCACGCTGCCGGATCACTGTCCAACGCTTGCTTAACCAAACGCAGCACCGCCTGACCATGTCGCTTGAGCTCGCGCTCCGGCAATCCTGGAATGGCCTGCAAAGCAGCAAAACTTGCAGGGGCCTTGCGGGCAATATCAAACAACTGGGCGTCTTTAAAAATCAGCCCCAACGCCAAATCTTTGCTTCTGGCATAGTCCAGCCGCCATACCACCAGTTGCTGCAACACGGCCAAAGCACGAGGCGGCAACTGCCAACTGTTCTTTATATCAATAAAACGCAATTGATCGGGCCACTGCATGCTGCGCCGAAGCTGCAGTTGCTCTGCCTCTTGCAGCAACAATTGATACTGCTCAGCACTCAACTGCTGCTGCAGCTGTTGATACACCGGCAACAAGTAAAGCACATCGTTGGCAGCATAAGTAAGCTGAGCATCACGAAGCGGCCGTGCCAGCCAGTTGGTGCGGGACTCACCTTTGTCGAGCTGGGTACCTGTGACCTGCTCGACCAGTGCAGCAAAGCCTACGCTGCTTCCCTGCCCCAACAATAACGCAGCCATTTGGGTGTCGATTAAAGGGGCAATGCGCTCAATACCTATGGTCTGAAAAGCATCCAAATCCTCCATGCAGGCATGCATGACTTTGGTTACTTTGGTATTGGCTAACAGGTTTTGCAGCGGCTGCCAGTCGCTGATGGCCAGCGGATCCACCAGCACCAACTCCTCGCCATCGTACAATTGGATCAAGCCAAGTTTTGGTTGCAAGGTACTCTGGCGGATAAACTCTGTATCGAGCAGCAATAAGGGTTTGGTTGCAGCCTGCAGGCAAAATTGCTGCAGGCTGTCATTATCTTGCAGTAGTGGCTTTAACAGAACTTAAGACTCCCGCAGTTCACGGCGTAAGATTTTACCGACATTGGTTTTAGGCAGTTCATCCCGGAACTCAACGTGCTTAGGTACCTTGTACCCCGTTAAGTTTTGTTTGCAATGGGCAATGAGCTCCTCGGCGGTCAATGATGGATCTTTCTTTACCACAAAGAGTTTCACCACTTCACCTGCCGCATCGTTTGGAACGCCAACCGCGGCCACTTCCAATACCTTGTCGTTCATCGCAGCAACTTCTTCAATTTCATTCGGGAACACATTAAAACCTGACACCAGGATCATGTCTTTCTTGCGATCCACGATGTAGAAAAAACCATCCTCGTCCATGCGCGCGACATCGCCAGTGTACAACCAACCATCTTTGATGGTTTTGTCGGTTTCTTCAGGACGGTGATAATAGCCTTTCATCACTTGCGGGCCCTGCACAATCATTTCGCCCGGCTCACCGGCTGGAACATCCTTGCCGTCTTCATCAACAATGCGGATCAAGGTTGAAGGCGCTGGCAAGCCGATACTCCCGGTAAAGCCTTCCACATCGTAAGGGGTCAAGGTGACCAGAGGACAGCACTCGGTCAGACCGTAGCCTTCGAGCAAGCGGGTTTTGGTCAGTTTTTGCCAGCGCTCAGCCACCGGACGCTGTACCGCCATACCGCCCCCCAGCGAAATTTTCAGCTGACTGAAATCAATGTCGGTAAAACCAGGCGTATTCATCAGGCCGTTAAACAGGGTATTGACCCCGGTTAAAGCAGTGAATGGGAAAGCTTTGAGCTCTTTGATAAAGGTCGGCATATCCCGTGGGTTGGTAATGAGTAAGTTGGTGCCACCATACTTCATAAAAACCAGGAAGTTCGCGGTCAATGCAAAGATATGATACAGCGGCAGTGCGGTGACTACCCGCTCTTTCCCTTCTTCCAACACCGGATCCAGGCAAGCAGAAGCCTGCTCCAGGTTGGCTACCATATTACGGTGCGTCAGCATAGCGCCTTTGGATACACCTGTGGTACCTCCGGTGTACTGCAAGAAAGCCAAGTCGCTGCCATCGACATCCGGCAACTGATATTTGAGGTGCTGACCTTTTTCCAGCACTTCTTTAAATGGAATGACTTTGGGCAGTTGATAAGCTGGCACCAGCTTTTTGACATGCTTCACCACCAGGTTGACGATGGTACCTTTCAGTGTGCCCAGCATATCGCCCATTTTAGTCAGGATCACGTGCTCAACTTTGACCTTTTTCTGCACCGCTGCCAGGGTGTGAGCAAAGTTTTCAACAATGACAATGGCTTTGGCTTTGGAGTCATTCAGCTGATGCTCAAGCTCCCGGGGGGTATACAGTGGATTCACATTGACCACAGTGCATCCAGCACGGAGAATACCGGCGATTACCACTGGGTTCTGCAGCAAGTTGGGCATCATCACGGCTACCGCATCGCCTTTGCCTAAATTCAGCTCTTTTTGCAGGTAGGCTGCAAAAGCCTTGCTCAGCTTATCAAATTCACGGTAGGTGATGCTTTTGCCCATGTTGACAAAAGCAGTATGGTCCGGAAACTTATTGATGCTCTGCTCAATGATGTCCAGTAAGGAATGATAATGATCGGCATTGATTTCTGCAGGTACGCCGGCTGGGTAACGTTTTAACCAAACTTGCTCCACCGTCCTCTCCTTAAAAATTCTTGTCTTAATAGTGTTTTATTCTGTTTTATTATGGCTTGGCCTTACTGTCAATGCAGCTATGCCTTTTCAGAGTTTTTACTCTAGCTCATTATCTTCCCACAAAAGTGGTCAGGCCACAATTGGCTTGCTGTCATCTTACCTCAGGATGCGGCAGATAAAAATCGCTGAATGCTGGCCGCGACCAGCGGCGCTTGCGTCATGTGGCAATGATGTCCACCCGTTACGCTATCCACACTCAGCTGTTGGTAATGGTGCCGCCAAGCTTCGGCTTGTTCGTTAAACATACCATCTTGTGCCAGAACTGCCAGTACCGGACATGCAACGGCAGCAATTAAATGCTCTGCCTGCCTTGGGCTTAACCGATACACCGACTGCTGGCGTAAACGCATATCCGCCCGCCAGCGAACCCCTCCGGCTTGCTGCACAGTCCCTCGCCCGGCCAGCAACAAAGCTTCTGTCAGTGAGAAGTCACTTTGTTTTTGCCGGGCTTCGGCTGCAGCTTGCAGGCTTGGGTAGCAAGGGGCTCGCCCTGAGTTTGGTTTCAGGCGCGAATCAATCCCCTGGCGCAGTTGGCTGGCAACGGTTGATTCTTCTGCGACCACAAACCCCAGAGTATCGATCAATACCAACCGCTTCACCAATTCCGGGAAACTCGCTGCCAGGGCGGTTGCTACCATGCCCCCCATCGAGTGCCCGATGATGGTAAGATTTTGCCACTGTTGCTGACGACACAGGGCAACAACATCCTGCACCCAGTCAAAAAAATAATAAGCCGCATCCGGGCTGCGGTGTGATGAATGGCCATGGCCCGGGAACTCCAGCGCCAACAGTGGTAACTCAGGCAAGTGACTTGCCAATGGGATAAAACTAGCCGCATTATCCAACCAGCCATGCAAGCAAAGTATTGGCTGTGCCGGTTGTGTTTCACTGCAGCTAAACGCCGCCAGCTCAAGATTATCTAACAAGAATTTATGGTTGTATTGCATAGGAAGAAGGCGCAGCATACTCTGGCTTGATAAATTTTAGGGCTTGATAAATTTTAGCGTCATGCGGTCACTCTCACCAATCGCTAAAAAGCGCGCACGGTCTTCTGAGCCCATTGCCAGGGTGGGTGGTAAACTGTAAACCCCACGCGAATGATCGCGGCTATCCAACGGATTGGCATTGATTTCACTGCGATCAAGTAACTCAAAGCCTGCGGCCTCAGCAACCATAATAATGTAAGCTTCACCCAGATAGCCTTCTGCGGCAAAGCTGGTGATATCTGAAACCCGGCTGGCTCTGTGTTCGACCATCCCAAGAATTCCCCCCGGTTTTAGTACCCGGAAGAACTCCTGCATGCTTTGCAGCAACAAGCCGTGTTGGTCCCAGAGATGGGCATTACGAAAACTCAGTACCCGATCGTATTGATTTTCTTTACCAAGATGCAGTAATTCAGGCGGGTCAAATGCCAGCTGCTTTACGGCACCAAAATGTTCCGGCTGCTGTTCTATGCGCTCAGAGAGCTGACGACTGATGCGCGCCCAAAAGCGCTGTCGGTCATCATCCATATCCAGTTGCAGCTGACGGTGATGAGCAATGGTCAGTTGGCCCTGCTCCTTTAGATAGGGTGCCAAAATTTCGGTATACCAGCCACGGGCGGGCCAAATCTCCAGTACCTGATGCTGTGGCTCAATCGCAAAAAACAGCAAAGTCTCGACCGGATTGCGATAGCGATTGCGGGCCTTGTGTTCCTCTGAACGCAATGGATGCTCAGCATAATAATGCAGCTGATCGGAGAAAGATAATTGCTCAAGTGCTGTCTCCGCTTTTAGCGGCAACAGCACAGTGATACAACAAAGCAGACACGCCTGAATTATTCTTGTTGTTAGCGCCATACAAACCTCGTTGACTTGCAGGAGAAGTTACAAACTTTTACAAATCATCTGAGTACAGCATGCCACGAAAGTTCAAACTGTCCAGCATTTCTGTCACTTACCCTAAGAAATACCCTTTTTAACCGAGCTTTTTGTCTTCATTAGCACAATTAGGTACACTTTAGCCAATGCTGTTAAAAGAAGACTGACTATGACCATCCGAACTCTGCTAGCCTGCTCCGCCCTGTTACTGAGCGCCTGCAGCCAAACACCCGCTCCCGCACCGGAGCCGGCTGAAACCTCAGCGCCTCGTAATATTATTTTTATGATTGGCGATGGCATGGGGGCCAACTATCTGACGGCCTATCGCTATTTTTTGGCCGAAGGCAAACAACAACAGATCAAACCAACCATTTACGATGAGCTCTGGACCGGCATCTCCAGCACCTGGCCGGACGATCAAACTCTGGTCACCGACTCGGCGGCCAGCGCCACGGCCCTGGCAACAGGAATAAAAACGTTCAACGGGGCTATCTCAGTCGACCAGCAACATCTGCCGATTGGCACCTTAATGCAACAAGCAAAACGCCAGGGGAAAGCCAATGGCATCGTCGCCAGCTCGCAGGTCAACCATGCCACCCCGGCCGCTTTCTTAGCGCACAATAAAAGCCGGCGTAATATGGATGCCATTGCCGATCAGTTCTTTGATATTCGTATTGAGGGCCAATTGGTGCCGGATGTGATGCTTGGTGGCGGTTTGACACACTTTATCCGCGATGATCGCAATCTGGTGGCTGAGTTTCAGGCCGAAGGCTACCAGTACGCCGACAGCTGGCAGCAGTTGGCACAGCTGTCGCAAGCACCCGCTTTGGCATTACTGGCTGATGGTGGTCTACCTTCGGTGTTAAACCAGGAGATGGAAGCACCATTGCAGGTGATGACCGAAAAAGCACTGGAGCTATTATCCAACCATCCACAAGGTTTTGTGCTGATGGTCGAAGGTAGCCAAATCGACTGGTGTGGCCATGCCAATGACATTGCCTGTGCTATGGCCGAAATGCACGATTTTGCCCGCGCTATTCAATCGGCCAAGGCCTTTGTTGATGCTAATCCAGACACACTGCTGATTATCACCGCCGATCATGAAACCGGCGGCCTCGCGCTGGCTGCCGATGGCATTTACGAATGGCGTGCCGATTTAATTTATGGTGTACAATACACGGTCCGGGAAATTACCCAACGTATGATGGCCTTGGAGCCGGCAGAGCTGGCCGATCAATGGCGCCACTGGACCGGACTGACGCTGGATGACAACCAGCTAGCGGATGTATTGGCCGTTCATCAGCAGCAACCCGAATTGTATGCCCTGCTCAATGGCTACATCAACCAGGCCACCCGCACCGGCTGGACAACCTCAGGCCACACCGCAGCCGATGTACCAGTGATGGCCTATGGTGCCGGCGCAGAGCAATTTACTGGCTTTATGGACAACATTGATATTGCCAAGCGCATCATGGGCTTTATTCAGCAATCGGCCAATTAGGGCCTGTTGACCTTGAACAGTTAACGCGCCGCCAGCAACTGGCGGCGCAGCGTTGGTGCACTGGTATCCGGGTGCAACCAGATATCAAAAAACAAGGGGCCAAACTCAGTATCTGTCACACGACCTATCGCTTCGCCGTTTAAGAAAAAATCCACCGTCATATCCGGCTGTAGCAAAGCGGCCAAACGATCGCCCCGTCCAACATCCTGCCAGATAGTTTTCAGCTGATTGGCCCAGTCTTGCTGCTGTGCCTCGCTGCTTTGTCCCAGATGCTGCCACTGATCCACGGTCGCATCAATAAACTGGTCGCGGCTGATGCTGCGTTTGTAGGTCAGCTCCAGCAGCACCGGTGCATTGCTTTGATAGTCATCGAAACTGCCATCACTGGTTTTAAGACGGGCATCGTACAGTTGCCAGAACAGATAGCGAAAACTGCCCTCGCCAACCAGTTGCAAATCCGGCATGGCAGCTACGGGCCAAAGCCATAGCAATAAAACAATATTAAGCCATCTTTTGTGCATGCAATCGCTCCTTATTTAACGAACCATAATAAGCGGCCAGTCCCGCCCAGATCAGCACCAGGCAGGTCCAGGACAGCCACCCCAAAGGCATCAGCAACTGACCGCCACTTAACACAGCTCCACCCAGGTAAGATAACGGGCCACCCACAGCGCCGAGAATAGGCGCCAGCCAAAGTGGTTTGAGCAAGGCTGCAAAGACTTCCACCACCGCCAGCGCAAACAAACACCAGAGTAATAAGAACCAGGCGGGCAACCAGATGGTGCTGGTAAACTGCAACACCCCGGTGAACACCAAAACACTGTCGATAGCTATCCCCAAGAGCGCCAGTTGCAACACCAGGATCTGCCTGGGTTTCGGCAAACGCCACCAGGCCCACAGCAGATAGATGGCCACCGGCAGCATCGCCAGATGTTGAAAATACACCAGTGCCAACCAGCCAAGTTCAAAGCCAATCACGGCGCGCCAGTTCATGGTTTCATTCCCCCGGCTACCCTGATCCGCAGCGGGTAAGGCAGTAGCCGCAGCAGATTCAGCGACCAGACCAGGCGTTTAGGAAAACGGATGCGAGGCTTGCCCTTACTCAGCCCTTGCAGCATCCGCTGGCTGGCATCCTCGACACTGAGTAAAAACGGCATGGCAAAGTCATTTTTCTGCGTTAGCGGTGTATCGACAAAACCGGGTTCTATCAGAGTGACCTCCACCCCTTTATCGGCCCAATCCACCCGCAAACTGTCGGCAAAGTAACTGACAGCAGCCTTGCTGGCCCCATAGGCTTCGGCCCGGGTAAAGGGAAAGTAGTGCGCCAGGCTGCTGACCAGTGCCAGCCGCCCTTGCTTCGACTGCTGCAACAAGGGCAGCAAGGCGGCGCTTAACCGGACAATGGCAAAGAAATTAATGGCGAAGGTTTGCTCAAAGTCTGGCAGCTGCAAATCCCCTGCATCGACATAAATGCAGGTCCCGGCATTTAAAACCGCCAAATCAAGCGGCTGGTCGGATTCGGCGATGCCCTGACAAAGCGCGGCCACATCTTCAGCCCGGGTTAGATCGGCCACCACAGGCCGGATGCCATTATGTTGAGCGGCCAGGGCTTCCAGCGCACCGGTGGAGCGGGCGACGGCCAACACCTGCCAGCCGGACCGGGCGTAATCTAAGGCAAGCTGGCGGCCAATGCCGGAGCTGGCGCCGGTAATTAAACAACAGGGCATGATCAATCCAGTCGAAGACAATATGGTATTCTACGATGGGGATAAGCAGGAAGATCAGCTGGATTCACACGGAAAGTTAAGCGTACAGGTCAATGCCCAGCATGGATTGCAGTTCAGTGCGTTGCTGCTGGTTGGCAATGTCCTGGTAGAGTGCTGTCTTTTGCGATGCCTGGGCTCCTGCTGGCATGGCATTTTGCCGGCTGCGGTTTTGCTCCAGTGCATCCAGTGCTTTTTCAGAGCGGCGGATGCCCTGCCCTTGTGGCAACTCCGAGTTAACAGCTGGCTGTTGCGGCCGGGCAGGACGTGGCGTGGTATCCCGAAAGATCCCGGCAACGCCTGTGGCAGCAAGATTATTTTCCAGACTAAAACTCAAGGCAGTAGCTCAGCAAAAAATAAATGATTGGCTGAAGTATAACCAGTGTCGGCGGCAGTGCCAAGTAGCCAGAAAGAGCACTAACGCCCTGGCAGCTTTTGCCAGCTGACAGTATCCCGCACATAGCTCGGCTCTGCCTGCTCGGCCGCAACAAAGTGACCGGCATCCCTCGCCTGCCGGGCCAGCGGCAGCATATCCTGTGCCGATGGGTACAAAATATCGCTGCTTTTTGCCACTTGCCATTGCTGCAGCACTTGAGCATAAGTCTGCCAGCCGGTGCCCACCGCGGTATAACTCCCAGCAGCGTCAAGCGGGGCTAGTTGATCCGGTTTAACCGCTTGCTCCTGGCCTTGCAGCTGCATCAGGCCATTGGCATCCAACTGATAGTGGCCAAAATAGATTTCGGCCATACGGGCATCAATGGCTGCCAGCACCTGGCTGGCCTGCAATTGCCGGTAAGCGGCCTGCGCCATGGCTGCCAGGGTCGAGACACCATAGACTGGTAAGTCGGCACCAAAAGCCAGCCCTTGCGCCACCCCAACGCCAATCCGTACACCGGTAAAGCTGCCCGGCCCTTTGCCAAACACCAGGCCATCGAGCTGGGCTAAGCTTAAACCGCTATCGGCCAGTAGTTGCTGTACCATTGGTAGCACCCGCTTGCTGTGCTGCTGCGGGCAGACTTCATCCAGCGTCAGCAGCTCATTGCCATTTAGCAGAGCAACAGAGCACGCTTCGGTTGAGGTATCCAGGGCCAGTAATTTCACGCCATACTCCAAGGGTCACAGCTAAAAAGACAGCGGATTTTACCTTGGCTGGCAGCAAAACACCATGCAAGCACCTTAGAAGCTATGATTGAACTGCATGCCAATTAACAGCGCCTTGTTGCGGTAGTTGGCCTGAAAACGGCTTTGGTACAGCGGCTGGTCCTGCACATTGTACTCAAACTCATCGACCGAAACGCCAGGCATCCACATGCGACCAATAGCGACATCCAGGCTGCTTTTGGCAGAAAAACGCCAGTTGGCGCCAAGGGTTAGCCAGGTGCGGTCGTCGGTTGGGATCCGCGCTGTTTTGCGCTCGGGCCGGATCGGATTCTGATCAAAGGCCAGGCCGGTTTTTAGCAGCACCTTCGGCTGTGCCTGAAAGCTCAGCCCGACTGCAGCGGACCAGCTGTTTTGCCATTTTTGTGGAATATAACCAATATAGCCTGGCGCATTGAGGTTTTGTGGCAACTCTGTGCTCAGCGATATACTGGGGCTTTGGTCGTTACTGATGATATCAATGCTCTGAAAGCGGCTCCATTCGGTCCAGGCCAGGCTAAACTGCAGCGATAACGGTTCAGTCAGCTGTTGATCCAGGCTAAAAGCAACACTGGCTGGCGTGTTTAAATCCAGTTGGCTGGCCTCAGTCAGCTGTGACATGGCGGCCAGTTTGCCGGTACTTAAATCAATGGCCGGTAGCTGCGGGGCGATCACCAGATAACCGGGATGCCCTTGCACATTGGCACCTGTGATCGGAGTATTGCTGATCACCGAATCACCGGTCAGGGTAAAACGAATGGCTGATTGGTACATCAGAGCCAATCGGGTGCCCTGCCAGGGCTCACCGTGCAGGCCTAAGCTAAAGCCAGGCGCCAGATCGTCTCCTTTTACCTCATAGTGACTGTGGCAATACGCATCGTTGTATACCGGCGCGCCAAAAAGCGCATTGGTTGCGGCCTCCCCCAGCTCACACAGGCCACTGTGATCTTTGTATTTGGATAAAACGCCGCTCACCCGGTTCAGCGAAACGCCGGCGCCTACCGACCAGTTAGTGGTCAATTGGTAACCCAGCGAAACTTGAGCGCTCACCACCTGTACTCCGGTTTCAGTGGCAAAATAACGGCCGACAAAATCATCGTCGTACTCGGCACCGATGCCAAAAGGCACATAAAGACCAAGCCCATAGCTCAGCCGCTCGTTAAGATGGTTGCTGTAAAACACAAATGGGATCACAGAGCGCAGCTTGTTGTTGCCATCACTGCGCCCGGCCACCGGCTGGCCATTGGCACTGAAAGCTTGCGCATCCGAGTAACGGCTGCTGGCACCGACCAAGCTGATGCCACCGGCAAAGTGAGCGCCTTGTAACCGGGTTAAGGCCGCCGGGTTGGAATACACCAGGCTGGCATCGGTGACTTGGGCACCGCGCCCGGCATAGGCTGTGCCCATGCTGCTGACCGATTGCTCATAGAGTTTGTAACCTTCGGCCTGCAGCGAACCGCACAGCAGCGCACTGACCACAGCCAGGGTAAGCGGGGATCTTTTCAACATAGATACAGCCTTGTCGACAACAAAAGGCTGGCAGTATAAAGAGGTCAGACCTTAGAGTACAGGCTCTAGATCAGAGAAAATAGCCCGTTAGTCGTCTTTGCTGGCGCTGGCTTTGTCGGCAATAAACTGCAAGGTCCGTGTCAGATCGCGGCTTCGCTGCATCGGCGGCAGGCTTTTTAAAAACACCTCACCGTAAGGTCGGGTCACCAGCCGGTTGTCGCAAATCACCAGCACTCCGCGATCGGTGACGTCGCGGATCAAACGCCCTACGCCCTGCTTTAAGCTGATCACCGCCTGCGGCAGTTGCACGGCAGCAAAGGGATCCACCCCTTGCTTACTGCTGGCTTCCATCCGGGCCTGCAACAAAGGATCGTCCGGGCTGGCAAAGGGCAGTTTGTCGATAATCACTAAGCTCAGCGCATCGCCACGCACATCCACCCCTTCCCAAAAGCTGCTGGTGCCAAGCAAGACGGCATCGTCCAACTGCACAAACTTATCCAGCAGCACTCGCTTGCTGGTTTGGCCCTGCACCAGCACCGGCTGGCGAATCTGCTCTGGCAGTACCTCGGCCATCCACTTCAGCATGCGGTGACTGGTAAAGAGCATAAAGCAGCGGCCCTGATTGGCCTCGATCAGCGGTATGGCGGTGTTCAATAAGGCTTGCTGCATCGCCTGATGCTGATGCGGCTCCGGCAAATAGCGCGGCACACACAGCAGTGCCTGCTGCTGGTAATCAAAGGGACTGTCCAGCAGCAGAGTATCAGCCTGCTCTAGCCCCATTTGCTGCTGATAATGGGCAAAACCGCCATCGACCGAAAGTGTCGCCGAGGTAAAAACCCAGCTTTTTTGGCCAGCAAACACCACCTCACGAAATTTTTCCGCAATGCTCAGCGGCGTCAGGTGCAAGGTCAGATGCATCCGGCTGGTGTCATACCAAAGACTGACATCCGGCTTGCTGGTGTCGTTCAATTTTTGCAAACGGTTGCGGTTTTGTGCCAGCCGTTCAAAGCAATGATCAACGGCTTCGCTGCGTCCCAGGCTTTCCTTCAGTACCTGATACAGCAACTCCATACTCTCGGTTAAACGCTGCATCATGCTTTGCATCTGTGGTTGCTGGCTGCGTTCACGCCAATTGCCCCGTTCGGGCTCTACCGGGAACTGCAAGCGCCAGTCTTTGACCTGCTGCGCGACCTTGTCGGTGATTTTGCGCAGCTGAGGATGATCGCGCAGTTCGGTTTTGCAGGCCAGATCCAGATCGCGGCACAGCTCCAGCAGCTGCCGGCTGGAGACATGCTCGCCAAAGTAATCGCAGGCCAAATCCGGCAATTGATGCGCTTCATCGAATACAAACACATCCATTTGCGGTAGCAGCTCACCAAAGCCGGTGTCTTTAATCGCCAAATCGGCAAAAAACAAATGGTGATTGACCACCACCAGATCGGCGGCCTGGGCTTTTTTGCGGGCTTTCAGTAAATGGCAGTCTTCGTACACCGGGCAGTCTTTGCCCAGGCAGTTGTCGGTGGTGCTGGTGACATAGGGCAATGCTTTGGAGTCTTCGGCAATGTAGGTCAGCTCACCGATATCGCCGGTTTGGGTTTCCGCTGCCCACTTGTTGATTAAACTTAAATCCTGCAGCAGCTGCGGCTCGGCCACCGGCACATGGGCCACATGCTGCTCCAGCCGGTACAGGCACAGATAATTGGCGCGGCCTTTTAACAAGGCCAACTGCAAAGGGCTGGCCAAAGCGGCGGTCATGCTGGGTAAATCGCGGTGAAACAGTTGTTCCTGCAGATTTTTGGTACCGGTCGAGATCAGCACTTTCTGGCCGGATAACAGCGCCGGCACCAGATAGGCGAAGGTTTTGCCGGTACCGGTACCCGCTTCAGCCAGCAGCACGCTCTGCTTTTCAATGGCATGTGCGATGCGATCGGCCAGTTGCAACTGGGCATCGCGGGCGCGAAAGCCTGGGATCTGCCGGGCCAAAGGCCCTGCCGGACGAAATGCTGCTGCCACCTCTGCGCGAATGGATGCCATGCCTGCCTTAACCAAGGTAACGATAATTTTGTGGCGCTATGGTAGCAGAAAAGGCTTAGATATAGATATCGACATGGCCGTCCTCGTCGACGGTTTGTTGCTCTTCCGGTGTGGTTTCCGGCGCTTCGGGCAGGCTGCGGGCCTGGCGTTTGTTGCCGCCATAGCGCTCATCACGCTGATCACGTTCCTTTTTCAGTGGAGTTAACCGGGCTTCTTTAAACACAGGCGGGACTACCCTGGGCTCCTGCTCGACAGGCGTACCCGGGGTGCGCTGCAAAAATGGAATAATGACATCCATTGCCCGCCTCCGTTGATAAAATCGTTACAAGCTTAGCTTGTTATCGGCAACAAAGCACAAAGCTTAAGCAACAACCTAAGCAACAGCCCTCAATCGACTGTTGCTTAAGTTAAGACAGGACAACCAAGCCATTGGTTCCGGAGGCTCAAACACCAAACGGATTGTCGATGCTGTGCGCCGGCTCGGTAAACCAGACCGGGCCATGTTCGGCCATGTAGAAATGATCTTCCAGCCGCACACCAAACTCACCAGGCAGCACCAGCATGGGTTCATTGCTAAAGCACATACCGGTTGCCAGTGACGTGCTGTTGCCTTCAACCAGGTAGGGCCATTCATGAATATCCAGCCCAATGCCATGACCGGTGCGATGCGGCAAGCCTGGCAACTGATAATCGGGCCCATAGCCCTGCTGTTGCAAGTAGGCTCTGGCAGCCCGGTCGACCTGCTGGCAAGCCGTACCTGGTGTGGCTGCGGCAAAAGCGGCCAGTTGGGCATTTTTTTCATGCTGCCAGACCGCACGCTGTTTGGCCGTGGCTTCCCCAAAGACATAGCTGCGGGTAATGTCCGACAGATAGCCGTGCAAACGGCAACCGGTGTCAATCAGTACCATATCCCCCACTTCCAGCGTTTTCGGATGAGCCACGCCATGCGGGTAAGCCGTATCACTGCCAAACAGCACAATGCAAAAATACGAGCCCGATGCCCCTACTTTGCGGTGGGCCTGATCGATAAAACGCTCGACCTCTGCGGTGCTGATACCGGGATAGAGCATGCTGGCGGTGGCCTGATGCACCGCCAGCGTCATATCCATCGCCCGCTGCATCAGCGCAAGCTCGGCAGTGGATTTTTGCATCCGACAGCCAGCAGTGACCACTTTGGCATTGCTCAGCTGAAAGCTGGCCGCCACCTGTTGGATACCATCCGCAATAAAAAACTGCGCACTTTCATCAATCGCCAGCCGGGCCTGCTCGCCGGCCAAAGCCATGATGGCATCGGCACAGAGCTGGTATGGATTTTCGTGCTCCTGCCAGCTTAGGATCTCGCCTTCAAGCTGCATCCTGGGCTGAATGCTGCCAATCTCAAAATGCGGCAGTACATAGAGCAAACGGCCATCACGCAGCAGCAAGGCGGCCACCAGCCGCTCACTGGCATACCAGTCGATCCCAGTAAAATAACGCAGGTTGGTGCCGGCGTTTAGCAACACCGCATCCAGCTGATGCTGCTGCATCAGGCTCAGGGCGTTATCCAGCCGTTGTTGGTACTCTTTCACTTCGATAGGTGCTAGCGAGGCAGCCATATCATGTAAAGTATTCAAAGCTTCTTCTATACTTGTTCCACCGATGCCGTTTGCCATAGTGACTCCTGTTCTTTTCCTTAAAGCGGTAAGGAAAATACCACTCCATGTTATTGCTGCTTAACCAGCTCAATAATTTCACTGGCTGCTCCTAAAATGTGCTGGCGCAGCCAAATGCAAGCTTGCTCAACATTCTTTTGCCTGCATAGCGTTAACAATGTTAAGTGCTCTGGATCTGATTTAGTGACGCCACCAGCCAGCAGTAAATGTAACCTGATGTACCGATCTGTGTTCTTGTTGAGGTTCTGGACAATTTCAAACATCATTGGCCGCTCTGCTGCCAGGTACAAACTTAAATGAAAACGCTTATTCAGCTCACTCCAACTACCAGAAGTATCGACCATCTGATAGGCTAGAGTCATTTGCCGTAAAATATGCTCACTTTCGGCCAATTGTGCTTCAGTCAACTTTGGTATTGCCAATCGCAATAACTCAGTTTCCAGCAAAGCCCGTAGCTCAAACAACTCCATGACCTGCGTTGTTGAAAGCTCGGTTACTGTAGCCCCCTTGTGAGGCTCAAAAACAACCAAACCTTCAGCTTCGAGTTGAAGTAATGCCTCCCGGATTGGAATACGGCTTACATTTAAATCTTCTGCCAGTGCGGCCTGTCTAAGCGGTTCTCCAGCCTTAATTTTTCCGCTTAAAATTCGGTTGCGAATTTCTTCCAATACAACCTGGGTACGGGTTTTGAACTCTAAGGACATATCACCCTCATCTGCTACGAAATAGATATACCTGTTAGCGAAGTGACTGCTTCAACATTACTGTACCCGGTTCCAATCCGGCGTGGCAGAACCTTGCAGGTGCCGGATAAAGAAATCAAACTGACGACGCTGTACATAACGGATCGGGCCTGTTGATCGCCCAACAGAATGCTCGCCGCCCGGAACGATGAGCAAATCAAAGTCTTTATCGGCCCGGATCAGTGCATCCACCAATTGCATGGTCGAGGCCGGATCTACATTGCTGTCCTGCTCGCCGTTGATAATCAGCAGCTGCCCTTGCAGCAAATGCGCCTGCTCCACCACCGATGAAGCGGCATACTGGGGACCCACCGGATAGCCTAACCATTGCTCATTCCAGCTGATTTTATCCATCCGGTTATCGTAACAACCGGCATAGGCCACACCGACCCGGTAAAAATCCGGATGAAACAGCAAAGCAGCGACCGTGCTCTGACCGCCAGCCGAAGCGCCGTAAATGCCAATGCCACCCCCGATGCTGTACCAGGGAAAGCTATCTGCTGCCGCCTGATGCCATAAGATGCGATCGGGAAAGCCTGAGTCCACTAAATCTTGCCAGGCCACATCGTGGAAAGCCTTGGAGCGGTTGGCGGTGCCCATGCCATCGATTTGCACCACAATAAAACCCAGATCGGCCAGTGCCTGCATGCCAATCACTTTATCGCCACCGGCATGAAAGCCAAAGGGCCAGAAGCTCTTGGGCACAAAGCTGTCGTGCGGGCCGGCGTAGATATTTTCAATCACCGGGTAGCTTTTTTCCGGATCAAAATTTTGCGGTTTGACGATCAAGCCCCAGATATCAGTGACCCCATCCCGACCTTTAGCAACAAACGGCTGTGGCGGCCGAAAGCCGGCTGCGGTCAACCGGCTGATATCGGCCTGAGCCAGGGTGCGGACCAAAGCCCCATCACTGCTTTGGCGCAGCTCTGCCACATAGGGCAAATCCACCCGCGAGTAGCGCACAATGTAGTGTTTGTGATCCGGAGAAAGTACGACGTCATGATGGGCATTGCGCTCTGTCAGGGCTGTCAGATTGCCGCCAGCCAAATCAACCCGAAACAGCTGCTCGTAGTAGGGATCCTGCTCTGGATAATAGCCACTGGCGGTAAACCAGATCTGGCCAGCGTTTTCATCAACCGCCAGCACCTGACGCACCCGCCAGTTGCCACTGGTCAGTTGCTGTAGCTGCTTGCCACTCCTGTCCGTACGGTACAAATGTGCCCAGCCATCGCGTTCCGATAGCCAGACCACGCCCTGCTCGCCGTGCTGCAAGGGCTGATGAAAGGCTGCCCATAAATTAACAAAGGTGGGGCTGTCTTCCGTGACCAAAGCAGTTGCTTTCTCGGTTGCAGCGTCGACGCGGATAATCCGCATCCGCTGATGACCGCGCTCGGTGTAGCGAAAGGTAAAGGCACTGCTATCCTGCTGCCATGCCAGCTGATCAATCCGGTAGGGGTTGGCAAAGAGTGCATTTTCAATCGGCGTTACGGTTTTTGCTTGCAGCTTTACCAGCACCGGCTGATCAACATCCACGGCATCACCGGGCTTTGGGTACAGCTGCTGAATCACTTTAGGCTCCAGTTGATCCTCGGGTGCCGCCAATACCCGGGTGACATAGCGGGCTGTACCAGGCTGCACCCTGACCAGCAGCAGCGCCGAACTGTCCGGTGCCCAGCTGATGGAGTCGACATCGTAAAAGTGATCGGCATGGCCATCGTCAGTGCTTAGCAGCAGCTGACCAGCACTATCCAGCACCTGCAGGTTGTGGTGGTGGATGATAGCTTGATAGCGGCCATCCGGGGAGAGCACCGGCATGGTGCTGGCGGGCACTTGCAGATCCCGCACCACGCCAAAGGCTTTGGGGCGCTGTTTTGAATCCAGCTGGCTGCAGACGGGCTGGCTTAACTCACAGCGCCACTGGGCATCCAGTGCATAAAATTGAATGGCGCTTTCATCGCTGCTGTATCGAAAACTGCCAAAAGGCAACTGCAACGCCGACACCTCAGTGGCACTGGCAGCAGCCAGGCCAGCAGCGATCTGCTGGTGATCAAACGCCAGTTCAGTATGCCCATGTTTAAGTGACTGGCGGAAAAACTGAAAGCCTCCTTCCACGCTCAGTTGGTAGTAAAATGCCTGTCCATCGGCGGTCCAGGCTGGCGCCTGCATTAGATCTCGGGTTAATGGCAGCCACTGCTGCCGTAAGTCCAGTGCCTGCTCGATACTGGCTCGATCCGGTGCCGCTTGAGCAGGCAGCACCATACAAAACAGAGCTGTGCTTAACACACGAATGAGCATCTTGGTGCTTTGCAAGTGAGTAGCTTTCATTTTCGTTGGTATCTCATAAAGTGTTTTAGCTCACCAGACAATAAAGAATATTGTATACAAAATCAACCCCGCCAGCCGTGAGAATCCCAATGACTATACAACATGACCAAAATTTAACCGCACCTAATGGGTTTTAGCGCTGATAAAGCATGAATTTTTTATGACCAGAAAACCAAACGGAATCAGTTAATTCGTATAATCAATAGCTTAACATGAATAAGGGCCTTCTTTGGATTTTAAAAACAACTTGTCAGCATCCACGCAATACGATAAGTTGTATAACATTAAAGCCAGACAACAAAGAGCAAGCGATGAGCATGAATCTCATTCACCACCACCATCATCATTACTAAGCCATCCGGCTTTGTCGGAGGGCTGATGTTTGGTTCCTCCGGTGGCAGCTTGCAAAAACCCCGGGAGAGCCCGGGGTTTTTTCTTATTGATTTCGGAGTACCAGCATGACGTTTAACCAAAATTCCAACCGCCTGCGCATTGCGATGCAAAAATCCGGTCGCCTGTCGCAGGAATCTCAGGCACTGCTTGGCAGCTGCGGCCTGAAAATTAATTTACGTGAGCAGCGCTTGATTGCGCATGTTGAAAACATGGCCATTGATATCCTGCGGGTTCGTGACGACGACATCCCTGGCCTGGTGATGGATGGTGTCTGCGATCTGGGCATTGTCGGCGAAAACGTGCTGGAAGAAGAGTCCTTGCAGCGCCAGCTGGATAACGAGCCCTGTGATTATGCGGTGCTAAGCCGGCTCAATTTCGGCGGCTGCCGCTTATCCATCGCCGTGCAGCAAGAGTCGGCCTACGATGGCCCGGCCAGCCTGAACGGCAAAACCATTGCCACCACCTACCCGCGGCTACTCAATCGTTACCTGAAGCAGCAAGGAGTGCAGGCTAGGATCGTTACCTTAAAAGGGTCGGTCGAAGTAGCGCCCCGGGCCGGCCTGGCCGATGCCATCTGTGATCTGGTTTCAACAGGCGCAACCCTGGAAGCCAACGGCTTGAAAGAAGTGGAAGTCATTTACCGCAGCAAGGCGGTGCTGATTCAGCGTAAAGATCTGGCCGACGCCGCCCAGTTAAAGCTGATCAACACCCTGATGCCACGCATCAATGCGGTGATGCAGGCCAACGAAAGCAAGTACATCATGCTGCATGCGCCCAAAGCCAAACTGAGCGACATCATTGCGCTGCTGCCAGGTGCGGAAAACCCCACCCTGCTGCCACTGGCTGGCAACGACGATCAGATGGCGGTGCATGTGGTCAGCAGTGAAACCCTGTTCTGGGAAACCATGGAGCAATTAAAATCCTTAGGCGCCAGCTCCATTTTGGTGCTGCCGATAGAGAAGATGATGGAGTAAGGCATGACGCAGTGTCTGAACTGGCAGCAGCTAAGTGCTGCCGAACAAACCGCCGCTCTGGCCAGGCCCAGCCTTCCGGACTCGGCGGGGCTTACCACTACGGTGGCAGGCATTATTGCCGAGGTACGCCGCGATGGCGATGCGGCGCTCAAACGTCTGAGCACCCAGTTTGATGGCCTGGCCGACAATGCCTTATTGCTGTCCCAAGCACAGCGAGCAGCCTTAATAGCAGAGCTTAAGCCCGAGCGCAAAGCCGCGATTGAGCTGGCTTATGGCAATATCCGCCGTTTTCATGCCGCCCAACAGCCCAGCGATATTCAGGTGGAAACCACGCCTGGTGTCTTCTGTGAATTGCGCCAGCGGCCAATTGGCTCGGTAGGCTTGTACATTCCGGGTGGCAGTGCTCCGTTGCCATCCACCGTGCTGATGCTGGGTGTGCCAGCCCAACTGGCCGGCTGCCCACGCACCGTGCTGGTGACGCCTCCGGGCCGGCCCTCGGCTTCGGACATCGCCCCGGAAATTGTCTATGCCGCTGACCTTTGTGGTATTCAGCAAATCTTTACCATTGGCGGCGCCCAGGCCATTGCCGCCCTGGCCTATGGCACAGCAAGCATCCCCAAGGTCGATAAAATCTTTGGCCCAGGCAACCGCTATGTCACCGAAGCCAAGCAGCAAGTCAGTCAGGATGCACAAGGCGCCATGATTGATATGCCGGCCGGGCCTTCCGAAGTACTGGTACTGGCCGATGACAGCGCCAATCCGGCCTTTGTTGCCGCCGACTTGCTGTCGCAGGCCGAACACGGGCCGGACTCGCAGGTCTTGCTGGTCAGCCCCAGTCAGCCGCTGATCGACAAAGTTCTGCAGCAAGTGGAGCAGCAGCTAAAAATCCTACCGCGGGCCGATATTGCCCGCCAGGCGCTCAGCCACAGCCGGGCGATTTGCACCGCCGACTTAGCGACAGCGGTAGCCGTCACCAATGCCTATGCGCCGGAGCATTTAATTGTGCAAACGTACGACGACGATGCCCTGGTGCCGCAATTTACCAGCGCTGCCAGCATCTTTGTCGGTCCCTGGACACCGGAGTCTGCCGGGGACTACGCCAGTGGCACCAACCATGTGCTGCCAACCTATGGTTACAGCCGAACCGCTTCCAGTTTGTCGCTGACCGACTTTTACCGCCGCTTTACCGTGCAAAAGCTGACGGCAGCGGGCATGAAAGCAATAGGCCCGGCGATTGTGACCCTGGCTGAAGCCGAGCAACTGGCCGCTCATGCGCTGGCGGTCTCTCTTCGTTTGCAACAACTGGGTTTACAACAGCTCGATTTGCCAGAGCCTAGCTTGCAGCAGGGCTTAGCACAAGGGGAGTCTTTGAATGAGCGTTAATATTTCGAAACTGGCACGCGCCTCCGTGCAGGCCATTGTGCCCTACGCCTCGGCCAGACGCAGCATGAGCGGTGGCGCCATCTGGCTCAATGCCAATGAGAATGCACTGGCGAGCGAGTACCAGCTCAGCGGGCAGTTTAACCGCTACCCATCCTGCCAACCGGCTGCGCTGATTGAAGGCTATGCCCGCTACGCCGGTGTTCGCCCTGAGCAGGTGTTGGTCAGTCGCGGCGCCGATGAAGGCATTGAGCTGCTGATCCGCAGTTTTTGTGAGCCGGGCAAAGATCGCATTGCCATCTGCCCACCGACCTATGGCATGTACGCCATCAGCGCCGAGAGCAATCAGGTCGCCTCCGTGATCGTGCCGCTGCAACCGGATGCCAGCCTGGATGTCGAAGCCCTGACACAGGTCGCAGCCAAGCTGGTGTTTATTTGCAGCCCGAATAACCCGACCGGCGACCTGATTAGCCGCCAGCAAATTGTCAGCGTGCTGGAGCACTTTGCCAGCAGCGCTTTGGTGGTGGTGGATGAAGCCTACATCGAATTTGCCATGCAAGCGTCAGTGGTCGATTTACTGGCGCAGTACCCGAACCTGGTGATCCTGCGCACCCTATCCAAAGCCTTTGCGCTGGCCGGCCTGCGATGTGGCTTTACCCTGGCTGCGCCCGAGGTGATCAACGCCTTAAAGCAAATGATCGCGCCCTACCCCATTGCCGAGCCGGTGGCGCAAATTGCGGTGCAGGCTTTGTTAGAGCAGGGCATTGCCCGCATGCAGCAAAGCGTCGCCATCATCAATCAGTTGCGCACTGAATTCAGTGCCTTTGCCAGCACACTGCCAGGTGTATCTCGGGTCTGGCCAAGCCAGGCTAACTTTGTGCTGCTGCAGGTCCCGGATGCCGCTGCTTGCGTCAGCGCACTGCAACAGCAGGGAATTTTGATCCGCAACCAATCGGCACAGCTTGGCTTGTCGGAAGTGGTGCGGGTGTCGATTGGCAGCCCGGATGAGATGCAAGCGCTGCAACAAGCGATGCAGGACTATTTTAGCAACACGGGTGCGCGCACCCCCAATTCACAGGAAGCAACGGCATGAGTGGCCAACCGATCCTTTTTATTGACCGTGACGGCACCATGGTGGAAGAGCCCGCCATCGATAAACAGTTAGACAGCCTGGAAAAGCTGGTGTACGAACCCGGCCTGGTGCCGGCCTTGCTGAAATTGCAGGCCGCCGGTTACCGGCTGGTGATGGTGACCAATCAGGACGGCCTGGGGACCGACAGCTTCCCGCGCCCGACCTTTGATGCGCCGCACGACAAGATGATGCAGCTGCTGACCTCGCAGGGCATTCAGTTTGACGATGTGTTGATTTGCCCGCACTTTGAGCAAGACAACTGCAGTTGTCGCAAACCCAAATTGGGTTTAGTCAAAGACTATCTGCAGCAAGGCAAAATCGATTTTACCAACTCCTATGTGATTGGCGATCGTCAGACCGATGTGCAGCTGGCAGAAAACATGGGGCTGCCGTCATTCCAATACCAGCGTGACAGCCTGGGTTGGGCCGAAATCACCCGGCGTATTTTAAGCCGGGGCCGAAGCGCCGAAGTGGTTCGTACCACCCGCGAAACCGATATCCGGGTGGCGGTGGACCTGGATCAGCCCGGCAACAATAAGTTTGATACCGGCATTGGCTTTTTCGATCACATGCTGGAGCAAATTGCCACCCACGGCAACTTCTCGTTGCAGGTCACGGTAAAAGGCGATCTGCACATCGACGATCACCACAGCGTGGAAGATACGGCGCTGGCACTGGGTCAGGCACTGAAAAAAGCCCTTGGCAATAAGCGTGGCATCAACCGTTTTGGCTTTGTGCTGCCGATGGACGAGTGCCGCGCCGAATGTGTGATGGATTTATCCGGTCGCCCTTTGTTTAAATTCAACGCCGAGCTGGGCGATGGCCTGGTCGGTGGCCTGAACCTGGAAATGGTGCCGCACTTTTTCCGCTCCCTCAGCGATGCCATGCTGATGACGCTGCATTTGAGCATCACCGAGGGCAACAAACACCATCAGGTGGAAGGCTTGTTTAAAGCCTTTGGCCGGGCCCTGCGTCAGGCCATTGCCGTCAGTGGCGAGGCCCTGCCAAGCTCCAAAGGGGTGCTGTAATGAGCGGTTTGGTTATTGTGGATACCGGCTGCGCCAACATCAGCTCGGTGTATTTTGCTTTCAGGCGCCTGGGAGCAGACGCCACCATCAGCAAAGATCCACGCGCCATCAAAGCCGCCAGCCGCATTGTGCTGCCGGGTGTTGGCAGTGCCCGTCAGGCCATGCAGAATCTGCAGCAGCGTGAACTGATTGAGTGCCTGCAAGCAGTACAGCAACCGCTGCTGGGAATTTGCCTTGGCATGCAGCTGCTGACCGCCCACAGCATGGAGGGCGATGTGCCCTGCCTGAATTTGATCCCGGGTGAAGTGCTGCCGCTGCAGGCCAATGGCCTGCGCCTGCCGCATATGGGCTGGAACACCTTACACAGCATCAGCGAGCACCCACTGATGGCTGGTTTTGATCCCCAGGATTACGTCTATTTTGTGCACAGCTTTGGGGTGGCTCCCAACCGTTATAGCCTAGCGCTGTGCGATTACGGCAACGATTTTTCAGCAGTGATTGGCAAAGGCAATGTGGCCGGTGCCCAGTTTCACCCGGAGCGCTCCGGCAAAACCGGCGCCCGTTTACTGCAAAACTTTCTGGAGTGGCAACCATGATTATTCCTGCCATTGATTTAATCGACGGCCAAATAGTCCGGCTCTATCAGGGCTCGTACGACCAAACCACCGAGTACAGTTTCAGCCCGCTGGCGCTGCGCGATCAATACGCTGCTGCCGGCTCACCCATTTTGCATGTGGTGGATTTATCCGGCGCCAAAGATGCCAGCAAGCGCCAGCTGACCTTGCTGACCGAGCTGATGACCAAGGCCCCACTTAAGATCCAGGTCGGCGGTGGTGTGCGCTCGGAGCAGGATGTGCAGGAGCTTTTAGCAGCTGGCGCCAGCCGGGTAGTGATTGGCAGCCTGGCCATTCGCCAGCCCGAACTGGTGCAAAGCTGGCTCAGAACCTATGGCGGTGAACGCATTGTGCTGGCCTTGGATGTGGCCATTAACGCTGAAGGCGAGAAAACCCTGCCCAGCCATGGCTGGATTGAAGCTTCCAATGTGACCTTAGAGCAGGTACTGGATGGCTTTATTGCCGCCGGCGCCAAACATGTGCTTTGCACCGATATCAGCAAAGATGGCACCTTAAGCGGCTCCAATGTCGCTTTGTATCAGGAGCTGACCAAGGCTTACCCACAGATTGCCTGGCAGGCGTCCGGCGGCATTGGCTGCCTGGATGATATCCGGGCCCTGCGTGGCTCCGGCGTGGCCGGTGTGATCCTGGGCCGCTCCTTACTGGAAGGCAAGTTTACCCTGGAGGAGGCCATAGCATGCTGGCAAAACGGATAATACCCTGTCTGGATGTGCGGGATGGTAAAGTCGTCAAAGGGGTGCAATTTCGCAACCACGAAATTGTCGGCGATATCGTGCCGCTGGCCGAGCGCTACGCCAAAGCCGGTGCCGATGAACTGGTGTTTTACGACATCACCGCTTCGAGTGATGGCCGGGTGGTCGATAAAAGCTGGGTGCAACGCATCGCTGAAGTGATTGATATTCCGTTTTGCGTTGCTGGTGGCATCAAAAGTGTTGAGGATGCCGGCCGTATTCTGGAAATGGGTGCCGATAAGATTTCGGTCAATAGCCCTGCCCTGCTGCGGCCAGAGCTGGTGCGCGAGCTGCACGACACCTTTGGTCAGCAGTGCGTGGTGGTGGGCATCGACAGCTTCTTTGATGTCGCCAGTGGTCAGTATCAGGTGTACCAATTTACCGGTGACGAAAGCCGTACCCAAAAGACCCGCTGGCTGACCCGCGACTGGGTGCAAGAGGTGCAGCAACTGGGTGCCGGTGAAATTGTGCTGAACTGCATGAATCAGGATGGGGTACGGAAAGGCTATGATATTGCCCAGCTCTCGGCCATTCGCGCTTTATGCCAGGTGCCTTTGATTGCCAGTGGTGGCGCCGGGGCAATTGAGCACTTTGCCGAAGTGTTCCAGCAAGCCGATGTCGATGGTGCTCTGGCAGCCAGTGTGTTTCACAAAGCGGTGATTGAGATTGCCGATTTAAAGGCGCAGCTGATTGCCGCTGGGGTATCGATTCGGCCCTAGGGTATACAGCAATACCAGGGATGACCGGATGGTGTTTTTCCGGGAACCTGAGACGCCCGGACGGCGTCTCAAGAGCGCCCAGGGATGGGTTTACAGCGTTTCCCGAAAAAATCACCATTGGTCAGCCCGGTTAGAATGCATCGGTGTTGGCAACAAGAGCAGACTGCACACGGAGACGCCGTAAATACATCCCTGTAGGCTCTGCTTTGGCATCCATGCCAAAGAAGCTCCGCTTAGCAGCCCGCTCCTGTTGCTTGCAAAGTTTGGTGTGTAACCAATGAAACCATAAACTAAATGAAACAAACTTGAGAAACGACCATGAATAAAGACACCATCAGCCAACTCAAATGGCCCGACACCGGCCTGCTGCCAGCCATTGTTCAGCACGCCATCTCCGGCAAAGTGCTGATGCAGGGCTATATGAATCAGCAAGCGCTCAGCCACACCCTGAGTAGCGAAAAAGTTACTTTCTTTAGCCGCAGCAAACAACGGCTCTGGACCAAGGGCGAAAGCTCAGGCCACACCCTGGACTTGGTTGCCATTAGCAACGACTGCGATGCTGACAGCATCCTGGTGCTGGCGATGCCCAAGGGCCCGACCTGCCATGTTGGCACCGAAACCTGCTGGCACGACAACCAAAGCAACAGCCCGGCGCTGAGCTTTTTGTACGATTTAGAGCAGGTGATTCAAAGCCGCAAAGAGGCCGACCCAGCCAGCAGCTACACCGCCAGCCTCTTTGCCAAAGGGGTAAAACGCATTGCTCAGAAGGTCGGTGAAGAAGGCGTCGAATCCGCGCTGGCGGCCATGGCTGGCGATAAAGAAGAGCTGGCCAATGAAGCGGCCGACTTAGTGTTTCATCTGCTGGTATTGTTGCAGAGTCAACAACTGGAGCTGAATGATGTGCTGAAGGTACTGCAAAAGCGGCACAAATAGAGCTGCAAGTATAAGCGATACAGTGGCAAGCAAGTGATACAGCTGTAGGCTCTCAGCTCTGAAATGGTTGCTGAATGCTGTGGCTCAGATAGTTTGTCTGAGCTAAAATAGATTAGATATGACTAAAAAACAGCCACACCTGCATCGTGAGGCAAATCTCATTCAGATGCTGGACCCACTCTCCAGCGATTGGAATAAGGCATTGCCTGCGCCAGATCAATCGGCTACTCCTGAACTGGTGGCCGCAGCAGACTTTTCGCAATTAAATACCTTGTTCGAGAATTTTCTGGAAGTGATGGGGATCCCCATTGCTTTACTGGATTTACAGGGCAAAGTACTTGCCTCGTCACGCTGGCAACGCGCCTGCATGCAGTTTCATCGCCAAGCCCCTTCTACCTTAAGTCGCTGCCTGGAAAGTGATAAAGACTTGGCCCTGCAGCTTGAACAAGGCAAGAACTACTCAACCTATCGTTGCCGGAATGGTCTGATTGACTGTGCCACGCCCATCCTGTTGGAAGGGCTGCATATTGCCAATCTTTTTATTGGCCAGTTTTTCACCTCAGAACCCGATCTGGACTTTTTTACCCAGCAAGCTGAGCAAGCTGGCTTTAACAAGCAGGACTACCTTTCGGCGATTCGGGAAGTGCCGATTGTCGATGAAGCCAAGCTACCTGCCATGCTCAATATGCTCTCCACTCTGGCCCTGCAAATTAGCCAGCTTAGTCTACTGAATAGTCGCTATCAGCACAGTCTGATGCACACGGAAAAGCTGGTAGCACAGCGTACACTTGAGCTGACCATGCAAAATGAAATTCTTGGCCAGATCAGCGAGGGTGCGAAGCTGTCTTCGGTGTTGCATCATTTAGTGTTGCAAGTCGAACAATTGCA
Source organism: Alkalimonas cellulosilytica (assembly GCF_036325985.1). Taxonomy (NCBI): domain Bacteria; kingdom Pseudomonadati; phylum Pseudomonadota; class Gammaproteobacteria; genus Alkalimonas; species Alkalimonas cellulosilytica. The sequence goes on along the minus strand of NZ_JAUHLI010000001.1, from coordinate 80,917 downwards.
CCCAGGTACCATCTGCTCCATCCTATTGCTGGACGCAGATGGTCAAACTCTACGTCATGGCGCAGCACCCTCCTTACCCGATGCTTACAATCAAGCCATTGATGGTGTGCAGTTAGGATTGGGGGTAGGTTCTTGCGGGACCGCAGCTTTTAGCGGTGACACAGTCATTGTCAGCGATATTCAAAGCCATCCCTACTGGCAACCTTTTCTGGCATTGGCACAGCTCGCTGGAGTAAAGGCTTGTTGGTCCGAGCCGGTGAAAAATGCTGAAGGAAAAGTATTGGGTACCTTTGCAATTTATCATCGGGAGCCTGCAGAGCCATCGGAAGAGTTGCTCGATAAAATTAAAACCTACAGCAAACTAGCTGAGCTTGCTATCAGCCGTAGTTTGAACAGTCAGCAAATACGGCGACTGGCATTTTACGACAGCCTGACTGGCCTTGCCAATCGAAGGCTACTGGAGGAGCACTTACTGCAAGCCATTGCAGCCAGTCAGCGCAGTCAAAAGTTTGCCGGCCTGATGTTTATTGATTTGGATAACTTTAAACCAGTCAATGATCTCTTTGGTCATAAGGTCGGTGACTCCTTGCTGGTGGAGGTCGCCAGTCGATTGCAACAAAGCATACGCAGTGCCGACACTGTGGCACGTTTTGGCGGGGATGAGTTTGTGGTATTGATTCGGGAAATTGATGCAGACGAATCTAAAGCCCGGACCCAACTGGAACTTCTGGCCAACAAAATTCAACAGCGACTGCAGCACCCCTACCCACTGCCTAAAGCCAGAATGCATCAATGCAGCAGCAGTATTGGTCTGGTTCTTTTTAAAGGCGAAACCAGCAGTGATGAGCTGCTGCGCCAGGCCGACTCAGCAATGTATGCAGCCAAGAAAGAGCAGCGTCAGACCAGTTGGTTCAATCAGAAGCCTGAGCATTAACTCCTGTAACGAAAGCGGTTCAGGCCTCCAGCAATTGTCCCGCCAGACGAACAAAATCCGATGAGGTCAAGATCCCCAGCAATTGATCGTTATCATCCACTACTGGCAAACAACCATGCTTATTTTTTAAAAAATAACTGATGACCTCCGCAAGTGATTGCTGTGGTTTTACGGTTGCAAAATCGGTATCCATCAGCTCACCAATAATTTGCTGCTTTTCTTTGCGCTCCAGCGCACTGGTGCCGTACTTGGCGAGCAAACCCATCACAGTCGCAATCATTTTTTTCTGCGTCAACACGCCAACCAGCTTATCTTGTTCATCCAATACCGGTATGTGGCGGATATTTTTTGTCCGCATCAAATCATGCGCATCTTTTAGTGTCTGTTCGCGCCGAACAAAGAGCGGGTTTGAGGTCATTAATTCGGCCACACTTTTTGCTGTCATGGGGATGCCTCCAGGTCCAAATGTTAAGCAAGCATAGCCAATTATGGCCAATAATTCCCGATACAGATCAAACTTTTGACTTTGCTTTGGTCAAACTGCTGCCAAGCGATGCAGTAATCACCATCGCAATGGCCAGCCATTGCCAAATACTGAGAAACTCTGCCAGCAACAACAAGCCTGCCATGGCAGCCACAGCCGGTTCTACGCTCATCAATACACTAAAGTTCTTCGAGGGCAAGCGTTTCAATGCCACCATTTCCAGGGAATATGGCAAAGCACTGGACATCACCGCCACCATCAAGGCTAATGGCAGGATCTGCCATTGAAATAAATCGGCACCGGCACTAACCACCCCAATGGGGAAAAGATAAAGTGCCGCTATGGTCATGCCCAGCGCCACAGTGGCACCACCCGGCGCCAGATTACCTGCTTTTTGACCAAACAAAATATAACCAGCCCAGCAACCGCCGGCGGCCAATGCCAACATCACTCCAACCGGGTCCAGCGCATCAGCACCGCGCATATCCGGCATTAACAAAAGGACTCCAGCCAGCGCAAAGGCCACCCAGAGCACATCCAGTTTGCGCCGTGAGGATAACAAGGCAACCGCCAGAGGACCGGTAAACTCCAGTGCAACGCCTACCCCCAGTGGGATCCGTTCTATTGCCATGTAAAACAGGATATTCATGCCTCCAAGGCAACCACCATAAATAATCAGTGCTCGCCATTGGCGTCCTTGTGGCCAGTGCCGCCAGGGTCTGAACACCAGCCATAAAATCAGGGCGGAAAAACCAACCCGCAGAGCCGTGGTCCCTTCTGGGCCGATGACCGGAAAAAGTTGTTTGGCGATTGAAGCACCGGACTGAATACAAACCATAGCCAGTAAAACGCTAAAGACGGCCAGTATCAGCGACTTCAAATGGGTGTCAGGCATAAAGCGGGAGTCTCAGAAAATGAACGATGACGTCGTCAGTATATCGGAAACAAATGAAAAGTCAGCGTGGTGCCGGGATCTTTCCTTATTTAACGCGGTCTGGCTGTTGCCCTGCAGCCTTTGGCTGTAAGGCAAAACGAAGCACATCCTTCCAGGACACTATACCAAGCAAACGCTGCTCGGCATCGACTACCGGCAAGCAGCCAATGTTGTACTGCAATAGCAGATTGGCAGCCTCTTTGATGCTGGTTTTATCGCTGACTGTGAATACCGGCGACGTCATGACATGGCGCACTTTACGGCTGCGGATGTAATTCTCAACACTGGTTTCAAAAGCCGAGTCCATCACAGGACTTAGGGCGCGGAAATAATCTTTGACCGAAATAATGCCCTGCAACCGGCCCGAACTATCCACCACCGGCAGGTGCTGAAACTTGGCGGCCGAGAACACCTCACGCAGCGAGGATAAACTGGCATCCTCACTGGTGGTTAATACCTTGCGGCTCATAATCGCACCAATCCGGCTCATACGCCTCCTAAGCTTACAACCGGATGTTTAAGCATCCGGTTTCTCAAAGCCTTCGATCGTCACTCCGGATAACAAACCAGAGCCACGGGTATCATTGCTACGCAGTTTAATCATCAAACGCAGATCATTCGGTGAGTCAGCATGATGCAGTGCATCGGCGTAGCTGATTTGGCCACGCTCATACAAGTCATACAGCGCCTGATCAAAGGTTTGCATGCCCAACTCGCGCGATTTGGCCATCAGCGCTTTGATTTCCCCGACCTGGCCACGGGAAATTAAGTCCGCCACCAGTGGCGAGTTCAGCAAGACTTCAATCGCGGCCACCCGGCCGGTTCCATCCGCTGTGGGCACCAGCTGCTGCGCCACAATGGCGCGCAAATTTAGCGATAAATCAAACAACAACTTCTGGTGCATTTCTTTGGGTACCAAATGCATGATGCGATCAATGGCCTGGTTGGCATTGTTGGCGTGCAACGTAGCCACACACAAGTGGCCGGTTTCAGCAAACGACAGTGCATACTCCATGGTCTGCATATCCCGCACCTCACCGATCAGGATCACATCCGGCGCCTGGCGCAGCGAGCTTTTTAGTGCCGCAGAAAACGACTCGGTATCAATCCCCACTTCACGCTGAGTGATCAAACTCTTATGGTGCTCGTGCACAAACTCAATCGGATCTTCTATGGTCAGAATATGACCTTTGGCATTGCGGTTGCGGTAGCCAAGCAAGGCCGCCAGAGAAGTCGACTTACCAGTACCGGTACCACCAACAAAAAGCACCAGCCCGCGTTTGGACATGATGATTTCTTTTAAAATCGGTGGCAGACCCAGATCATCGGCATTGGGAATATCGGTCACAATACGCCGCACCACCATGCCAGCCTGATCCCGCTGCCAGAAAGCCGATACCCGGAAGCGTCCCGCTTGATTGGCGATGGCAAAGTTACACTCTTTACTGGTGACAAACTCCTGTTTCTGTTTTTCATTCATCGCAGAAACAACTAACTGAAACGAGTCGTCTTCAGTCAGCGGTTGCTCCGCAATGGGCACCAGTTCACCATTGACTTTGGCGGCCACCGGCATGCCTGCGGTGACAAACATATCCGAGGCGCCTTTATCCACCATGACTTGCAAAAATTCGGTCAGTTGCATATGGCCCCCTTACATCCGCCCCATGGTACTGAAGGTGTTTTTGTCCTGCGCTTTGCCCTGAGCGTCTTTTTGCGACACTATGCCACGATTCACCAAATTGACCAGACACTGATCCATGGTCTGCATGCCATGCGAGGCACCAGTCTGGATCACCGAATACATTTGGGCAATTTTATCTTCCCGGATCAGGTTACGAATGGCGGGTACCCCTATCATAATTTCATGGGCTGCTACCCGGCCGCCGCCTATTTTCTTTAACAGCGTCTGTGAAATAACGGCCCGCAACGATTCTGAGAGCATCGAACGCACCATGTCTTTTTCCTCACCCGGAAACACATCGATAATACGATCGATGGTTTTCGGTGCTGAGGTGGTGTGCAAGGTGCCAAATACCAGGTGACCAGTTTCTGCCGCGGTCATTGCCAGGCGGATGGTTTCCAGATCCCGAAGCTCACCGACCAGGATGACGTCGGGATCTTCCCGCAGCGCCGAGCGCAGGGCATTGCTAAAACTATGGGTATCGCGATGAACTTCCCGCTGGTTAATCAGCGACAGCTTGTTCTGGTGCACAAATTCTATCGGATCCTCAATAGTTAGAATGTGATCATGCCGGGTGGTATTAATGTAATCGATCATGGCCGCAAGCGTAGTACTTTTACCCGAGCCAGTAGGTCCGGTTACCAGCACCAGGCCGCGCGGGTTCTCCGAAATCGTTTTAAAAATATCCGGCGCAGCCAAATCATCCAGCGTCAGCACATCGCTTGGGATGGTACGGAATACGGCCGCAGCACCACGGTTTTGCACAAAAGCATTGACCCGGAAGCGGGCCAGATTTGGCACTTCAAAAGAAAAGTCCGTTTCCAGGTTTTCTTCGTATTCTTTTCGTTGCTTATCGGTCATAATTTCATACACAAGGGCATGAACTTCTTTATGATTTAAGGCAGGAATATTGAGTTTTCGGACATCGCCATCCACTCGGATCAGTGGTGGCACCCCGGCAGACAGGTGTAAATCCGATGCTTTGTGTTGCACACTAAATGCCAGTAACTCAGTAATATCCATGACAATTCTCACTTAGTACGATTGAATGTATGAATACCATAGCAGAACGCTTGGAAAGCGCCTACCAACAAATTGCACAGCAATGCACTAAGCTTGGTTCAAACCCGGCAGATGTGCAATTAATTGCTGTGAGTAAAACCAAACCTGATACCGACATTTTGTCCGCTTATCAGGCCGGACAACGCCATTTTGGTGAAAATTACCCACAAGAGCTGGCAGACAAGGCTGTTGCGCTATCACAGCTGAAGGAGATTTGTTGGCATTTTATTGGTCCTTTGCAATCGAATAAAACCCGGCTGGTGGCAGAACATGCATCCTGGTGCCACAGCCTGGACCGGCTTAAAATTGCCAGTCGGCTATCTTCTCAGCGACCTGAGCAGCTACCACCTTTGAAGGTGATGCTGCAAGTCAATATCAGTGGTGAAACCAGCAAAGCAGGCATCAATCCGGACCAGGTGTTAGCACTGGCAACAGAAGTAACTGCCCTGCCCGGTCTTGAACTCAAAGGTCTGATGGCCATCCCTGCCCCGGATGAACAAGAGCCGGTAGAGCCAGCTTTTGCCCGCATGCAGCAATTAAGTAAGATGCTTAGATCTCACTTTCCTCTGGCGAGTGAACTGTCAATGGGAATGAGTGACGACTGGCCATTGGCTCTAAAATATGGCGCAACTATGATACGATTAGGCACCGCAATTTTTGGCGTAAGGAATTATGAAAGACATGAATGACAACATGGTGGCCTTTATTGGTGCCGGCAATATGGCACGCTGCGTCATTGCAGCCATGGTCAAATCAGGCTATCCAGCCAGCAATATTATCGCCAGCAATCGCACCGAGCCGAAATTACTGGCTTTAGCCGCTGATTATGGTATTCAGACCACGCTGGATAATCTGACCGCAGTGCGAAAAGCCGATGTCATTGTGCTGGCGGTAAAACCGCAAATGATGGGTGATGTCTGCAAGCAATTGATTGAGCAGGTACCAGAAATTCAAGAAAAACTCTTTGTCACCGTGGCTGCCGGCTTGCCGGTTAGTCGCTATGAAAGCTGGCTGGGCGAAGTACGTCTGGTGCGAAGCATGCCCAATACGCCATCCCTGGTCGGCCTTGGTGTGACCGGTCTTTTCCCAAGCCGCTGTTCCAATTACGAAAAAGCTTTTGTCGATGCCATGTTCAAAGGCACCGGCATGACGGTTTGGCTGGATAACGAAGCTGAGATTGATCATGTCATTGCAGTCACCGGCAGCTCGCCGGCTTATTTTTTCTATTTTATGCAAGCGATGCAACAAGAAGCCGAAGCTTTGGGTTTTGCTCCTGAGCAAGCAAAAAAAATGGTGGCACAAACAGCGCTTGGGGCCGCAACAATGGCGCTTGAGAGCGAGCACAGCTTTGCCGAGTTACGTGCTCAGGTAACTTCCAAAGGCGGCACCACCCATGAGGCGGTTACCAGCTTTGCCAATGCCGGTCTGGAGCCAATGGTCAGTCAAGCCATGCAGGCCGCTATTCGGCGAGCTCGTGAGATGGCGCAAACACTGTAACGAATACCATAAAAAACTTTTGGGGACGCTATGAATAACGCGCTGTTTTTTCTAATCAATACCGGCTTTAATCTCTACCTGATGGTGGTGGTGCTAAGACTTTGGTTGCAGTTGGCTCGGGCGGATTTTTACAATCCATTCAGTCAGTTTATTGTCAAAGCAACCAATCCTTTGGTGTTGCCTTTACGTAAAGTAATCCCCAGTCTGGGACAACTGGATACTGCTACCCTGGTGCTGGCATGGCTGGTGGCTGTGGTCAAAATGCTGGTGCTGCAGCAATTGTTGTTAGGTGGTATTGCCCCCAGCCAGGCGCTGGTTGCCGGTGTGTTGATTCTACTGAAAGAAAGCCTTAGCCTGATATTCTGGATTTTGGTGATCCGTGCCATCCTAAGCTGGTTCAGTCAGGGCCGTAATCCCATTGAACAGGTCATGCACCAACTCACTGAGCCTTTGCTTCGACCTATCCGCCGGGTGATCCCACCCATGGGAGGCCTGGATTTATCGGTGCTGGTTGCTTTAATTGCGCTGCAGTTTGTACAAATCCTGCTAGCCGATGTGTTACGGGGCTTCTAAAGCCTTTCCCGCTGTGCTGTCTCAACGGTTTACCCTGCGACAGCACAGTCGGTTTCAGCTATACTTTATCCCCCCTGCCTTACGTGAACGAGGTGTGTATGAGAATCTGGCTGGCCTGTCTTTTTTTGCTGTTCAGTGGCTTCGTTGTCGCCGAGCAAAAGCAAACTTTAGGTCCCTGGGATGTCCACTATCTGGCTTTTAATGCCACTTTTTTAACCCCTGAAGTAGCCCGTAGTTATGGTATCGAGCGCAGCCGGTTTACCGGTATTGTAAATCTGTCTGTCCTGAGCAGCGATGATCAGACGGCCCAACAGGTGAATGTCACCGGCACAGCCCGTAACCTGCTCGGGCAACAACGTACCCTGCGTTTTCAGCAGGTACGGGACGGCGCTGCCATCTATTACTTCGCTCCGCTGACCATTCGCAACGAAGAGTTATGGCGCTTTGATATCCAGCTGCAACAGGGCAATGAGCAGCAGCGTTTGCGCTTTGAACACACTTACTACATTGATTGAGACCTCATGAAACAACTGGTTTTAGCCACTGGCAATCAGGGCAAAGTGAAGGAGTTGGCAGCCATGCTGGCTCCTTATGCCTGCACCGTAACACCCCAAAGTGAATTTAAGCTGGCTGATGCCGATGAAACTGGCCTGAGTTTTGTCGAAAATGCCATTATCAAAGCCCGGCATGCCGCCCTTCATACCGGCTTACCGGCCATTGCCGATGACTCCGGCCTGGCAGTCGATGCCTTAAATGGCGCGCCTGGCATCTACTCCGCCCGCTTTGCCGGCGAAGGGGCCAGCGATGCTGATAATGTCAATAAACTGCTGCAAGCACTCAGTCAAGTACCGGTGCAACATCGTCAGGCACAGTTTCACTGTGTGCTGGTGTTTATGCGCCATGCCGAAGATCCAACGCCTTTAATCAGTCATGGTCGCTGGCAAGGAGTCATCCATCATCAACCCCAGGGGCTGGGAGGTTTCGGCTATGACCCGGTGTTTTACCTGCCTGAGCTCAGCTGCACTGCTGCCGAGCTTAGCAAAGCGCAAAAACAGCAACGCAGTCATCGTGGCCAAGCACTTCGCCAACTGCTAAGCCAATTGCAACAACAGGGGTATCTGGTCTCTTGAGCCTGCAACTACCGCCCTTATCGCTGTATATTCATATACCTTGGTGCATCCAAAAATGTCCTTACTGCGACTTTAACTCCCATGCCGTCAAGCAGGGGATCCCGGAGCAAGAATATATCAGCCATTTGTTGGATGATTTAATGCAGGATCTATCCTGGGTGCAGCACCGCACGATTCAAAGTATTTTTATCGGCGGCGGCACCCCCAGTGTGTTTACCGCCGCCGGCATAGCACGACTTCTGGCCGGTGTCCGTAGCTGCGTGCAACTGGCCGATGGTTGCGAAGTGACCATGGAAGCCAACCCCGGCACTTTTGAAGCTGAGCGCTTTGCCGGTTATGTGGCAGCTGGAGTGACCCGATTCTCGATTGGTGTGCAAAGCTTTCAGCAAACACAGCTAACTGCACTTGGCCGGATCCATAGCAGCACTGAGGCCATCCAGGCAGCGCAGCTGGCAGCCAAACTCCCCCTGCATAGTTTTAACCTGGATTTAATGCATGGCCTGCCCGGTCAAACAGTCGCAGCTGCCATAGCCGATTTGCAACAAGCCATCGCTTTAGAGCCACCCCACTTATCCTGGTATCAGTTAACCATTGAGCCAAATACCGCCTTTGCTTCCAGGCCACCGGTCTTACCTGAAGATGAGTTACTGTGGGAAATCCAGGAGCAAGGTCACCAATTGTTGCTGGCTAACGGCTACCAGCAATACGAAACTTCAGCTTATGCCAAACCTGATCATCCATGCCAGCACAACCTGAATTACTGGCGTTTTGGGGATTACCTCGGGATCGGCTGCGGAGCCCATGGCAAAATCACCTTGCCAGAGAAACAGGCTGTACTGCGCACAACCAAGATCAAACACCCCAAAGGCTATATGGATCTGAGCCGCCCTTATCTCGATGAGCAGCGACTGGTTGGGGCCGATGAGTTACCGTTCGAGTTTTTTATGAACCGGTTTCGCTTACTGGAACCCTGCCCCATCGACGACTTTACCGCACGCACTGGCCTGCCGGTCGAAAGTGTCTCGGCAGCCTTGCACCAAGCCTCTAAGCTGGCACTGATTAAGCAAGATATGAAACACTGGCAGGTGACCAGCAAAGGCGCCCGTTACCTGAATGACTTGCTGAGCCTATTTATTTAAGGAGCTACCATGTCCACTCCATTTCGCCTGACCAGTCTGGCGCTTGCCATCAGCTTAAGCTTACTTACCGCTTGCGAGCCAGCCAAGCAAAGCAGTTATTCGCCAAGTACTGCAAACAGCAGCCAGCAAAGTAGTCAATTCACCGAGTCAGAACGCGCCAATGCTATTTTTGAGCAGATATTTGATGAAGAGTTGGCGACTAATCCACTGCGTCAAACCCAGTTGGGCTTGAAAACCAACAACGATCGCTGGCAAGATTTATCCGAGCAGCGCCGTTTGGCAGATCTGGAGCTAACACGTCAACATCAGGTGCTGCTTGGCAACATCGACAGCTCGGCGCTCGATGAACAAACATTGCTCAGCTATCAACTGATGACACAACGATTGCAGCAACAACTGGAGAATGACCGTTGGCATCTGTACAGCTACCCGGTCAATCAGATGCGAGGCGTCCATACCACGGTACCGGTTACCTTGTTAAACCAGCACCGAATAGACAATGAGCAAGATGCTAAAGCATACATCAGCCGGCTGAACGCAGTCCCATTGCTCTTTACTCAATTGATTGAGCAGTTGGAACAACGTGCTGAGCAAGGCATCATCATCCCCCGTTTTGTTTTTCCCTATGTACTGAACGACAGCAAAAATGTGATCAGTGGAGCTCCGTTTGATGATGGCGACGACAATCTGATCTGGGCCGACTTTCAGCGTAAAGTGACTGCATTGCCATTATCAGCAGAAGAACAGCAATTGCTGCTGAATGAAGCCGAGCTTGCCTTGATCACCAGTGTAAAGCCTGCCTACCAACAACTGATTGCTTATTTAGAGCAACTGGAACAGCGTGCCGGAGACGACGATGGGGTCTGGCGCCTGCCGGATGGCCAGGCTTTTTATCAACACGCTTTAAACCGCATGACGACCACCAAACTGTCAGCGGAACAAATCCACCAAATCGGCCTGGATGATGTCGCACGGATCCATCAAGAGATGCGCCATATCATGCAGCAGGTAGAATTCGATGGCTCGCTGGCAGAGTTCTTTGAGTTTATGCGCAGCGATCCACAATTTTACTTCCCGGATACCGATGAAGGACGCCAGGCCTACCTGCAGCAAGCAACCGATGTGATCGATCATATGCGGACCCGACTGGATGAGCTTTTCCTGACCTTGCCAAAGGCGGACATGGAAGTGCGGGCAGTAGAACCCTTTCGTGAACAATCCGCCGGTAAAGCGTTTTACCAACGGCCATCGATGGATGGCAGCCGGCCAGGCATTTACTACGCCAACTTATACCGCATGAGTGATATGCCGATCTATCAACTGGAAGCTCTGGCCTACCATGAAGGCTTGCCTGGCCATCACATGCAACTGGCCATTCAGCAGGAGCTGGAAGGGATCCCGCGTTTTCGCCGCTTTGGTGGTTATACCGCCTACACCGAAGGGTGGGGGCTTTATACCGAATTACTACCCAAAGAGATCGGTCTTTACCAAGATCCCTATTCCGACTTTGGCCGATTGGCGATGGAACTGTGGCGATCTGCCCGTCTGGTGGTGGATACCGGCATTCACCATAAAGGCTGGAGCCGTGAACAAGCTATTGCTTACCTGGTAGAAAACACCCCAAACCCTGCCGGTGATGCACAAAAAGCCATCGAGCGTTACATCGTGATGCCGGCACAAGCCACAGCCTACAAAATTGGAATGATCCGTTTGCTCGAGTTACGGGAAAAGGCCATAACACAGCTCGGTGAGCACTTCGATATCCGCGAATTTCATGATGTGGTACTACGAAGTGGCGCAGTTCCCCTGGATGTACTGGAGCAGCTGATTGATGCCTACATCGCTGAAAAACAGCAATAACCCAAGAAAACTCTGACTAAGGCGGCTAACCCCGCCTTTTTTATCAATAATCGCTTGGCCTGAGCCTCAATTCCGTTTATAACATACCTGAAGCCTAAGGCATGGAATGTAATCGCAAATTTCTTAAAAAAAGGGACAAAAGTATTACATTAGGGTCAAGATCATAATGAAAATAACAGAAAATCGAGTACCTTTAAGCACAGGATCCCCAGTCCAGGATTACAGTATTGTTAAAGCACTGCGGCACAATGATATCAGCATTACATACCGCGCTTTAAGTGCAACCAGCAATCGTCTGGTCACATTGAATGAGTTTTTCCCCACAGCGCTGGCCAGCAGGCGCAGCAGTTTCAGTGAGATCAGTGTCAGTGATGTGTCAAAAACAGATGCCTTGCAGGAAAGCATCGAACGTTTTTCTGAGGTGATTCAACAACTGACCGATTGCAACCACCCGGCTTTAAACCGGACTTTGGCTTGTCTGCAACATGGTGGCACTTTCCTCAGTGTGCATGAGCGAATTGACAGCCCAACCTTGCAGGAACAGATTCAGCAAGAAGCATTTCAACCTCTGCCAGAAGCAGATATCCGCGCCTTGCTGCTGCCATTGCTGGATGGGTTACAGCACTTGCACAGCAAAGGTATCGTGCATCTGGGGATTCAACCTGAAAACATTCTGCTGCGCGAGTGGTCGGCACCGGTACTCAGCCATTTCTGCCAGTCACAGCTGGTTGGCAGCAGCAATACTCTGGCAGCCATGCTAGCGCTTGAGTCTGTCTCGCCATATCTTGCGCCAGAACTGCTATCAAAGAAAACTCAGTTGACCGCAGCCAGTGACTTTTATGGGCTGGGCATGACCTTGTATCGTCTGATGACGGGGATTGAGCTGCCTTATGCACAGGATCGGCTCAATGCAACACTGGATCACGAACCCGATCCATTGCCTCCCCTTCGGGAGCAAACCAAAGGCTACAGCCAGGGCCTGTACAATTTGGTGGAGTCTTGTGTCCGCCTACGTCAAAAAGATCGGCCACAAAGTGTGGCTGAAGTACTAGCCCGGCTGGATGATACCAGCCTGCAACCGGTGGTGGCTGATTTAAAACCTGCCCCACAACCCAAGGCACCGCAAGAAAAGCCAGCAGTAAAACAAGCTCCCCCCCGTTCAGAACAAACGCCAGGCGTGTCCAAGCCCATTCAGGCTGTCCCGGTGTCATCGCCTGAGGATGACACTAAGCCAGCTGGCTTTTCACGCCAATTGCAACTGGGCGCAGCTGGCATTGGCGCTCTGTTGTTGATGGGTGTTACCTATGCCATCAGCAAGCCTTCCGCATCGGATCGTCAACTACTGACCGAACACCATAGTATGGAGCGCCTGGCTCAGATTGAGTCACAGCGACTGGAGGCAACCCGTTCAATGTACCAGTTAGTGACTATCCCGGCAGGCAGCTTCAGCATGGGTTGTACCCAGGTAAACTGCCCCGAAGCAGAGTTGCCGGTGAGAACCATCGAGGTGCCAGAGTTTCAGATGATGGCCCATCAGGTGACCTTTGCCATGTGGGATGCTTGTGTCGAACAAGGTGGATGCAAACACCGCCCCAGAGATGAAGGCTGGGGGCGTGGCAACAGACCCGTGATTAATGTCAGTTTTAATGAAATTACCATGGAGTTTATTCCCTGGCTGAATCAGGCTGCCCGTCAGCAATTTCGCTTGCCCTCGGAAGTAGAATGGGAATATGCCGCCAAGGCCCACAACCAGGATCCTTACCAGTTTGGCCAGCAGATCACTTGCGAGCAAGCACGCTTCGGACGGCGCAGTGGTGGTGAGTGCAGTACTCAGCTCGATGGGACCACTGCCGTGATGTCCTTTGCGCCCAACAACTTTGGTTTGTTCGATATGCACGGCAATGTGTGGGAATGGACCATGGATTGCTGGAATCCAAATTACCAACAAGCAGCTCGTTCGGTAGCCCCTGTATTATCTGGTAATTGTGTCCGACGCGTGCAAAGAGGTGGCACTTGGCTGTCGAGCCCAACCGAGCTGACAGCCACCTACCGCACCAGCCATGATGCCACCATCCGCCATCGCAATAATGGCTTTCGCCTGGTGCAAAGTACCAACTAAAAAAAATACTCAGGCCCGGCAACGGGCCTAGTTCTTTTGCACCACCAGATCGTAGGCAAGCAGTTGCGGCAGTCTCTGCTGCAATTGCGACTCAATTTCGTTCAGCTCCTTCAGCCGCTGACAAAACAAAGCCGTTTTCTCTTCCAACAAGCTGGCTTTTTCGTCCAGTCCTGAGTTAATACGGTCCACTAAATGACCGACAGCATCCCACTGCTGTGGATCGGTTTGCTCAAAGTTAGCATCGGTATGCTGCAAGGTATCGCGTAGTGCTTCCCATACAGCCCCAAAGGAGTGGCGCGCCAGATTATTGAGTTGTGGCTTCAATTCGCCATTTAAGAAATGCTCCAGCTCGTTCAGGCTTTGTGGCGCCAGATAAAAGTGATCGCCACTGCGGACAAAACGCGACATCAACTGAAAGGTCGTTTCCCGGATCAAATCATTCCATTCGGCTTGCTGCGATCGGCTGCCTACACCAGACAACATCCGCTCCATGGAAGATAAGCCTAACTCAACACCATCCACTGCTATGCTGACAATTTCTGGCACAAACTTACGCAGCCCCTGACTGTACTCCGTCACCAAGGCGGTGTCTTCCTCGCTTAAATCCTGCCATTCGCCCTGAATAAACAACTGAGCATCATGATTGATCTGCATCAGAGTCCGATCATTACTCATAATGCGGATTTGCTCCGGGGAAATCAGCAAACCATAGCCAAAGCCCATATTGCAGTCGCGGGCCTGAACTGACCAGACACTAAACAACAGGCTGAAAATTATCAGACGTTTCACAACATAATCCTGCCTACCCCACTGTTGGTAGATGGTAGCTTATTCCAACTCTTTACTCAGCACAATCAAACGCAGCCAACCATCTACTCATCGGAAAGCCGGACAAAGCGCACATAAAGTTGCTGCTCTTTGCCTTTGCGGTTGTTTTTACCACTGTACATGGCAATGGCCCAGGCTTCAGCTGGCATAGCCTGCACTGTGGTGCTGGTCCAGATAGTTTCACTGTTGGCATTTGGAAACACGGACAACCGGATAGCAGGATCAACGCACTGGCGTTCAATCATACTCATCGCTTCTTTTACATCTGGCACGCGCCAGGCAAGAGCAGTGTCAGACATGCTGATGCTTTGCTGCAGAGCTTCCTGCCAGGTCAACCGGATAGCCGAACCATCACAGCGCTGCTCAGCGTGGTTCCAGCTTTGTCCATACAAGCAACGCTGCCAGATCAATCCCCTGCTTTGTTGCAGCACCTGTCCTCCAGGCAAAGCAGTAAAATCATCATTTAGGGTGGAAGCGGAAATGTCAGCAAAACAGGCCTGGCTAGCCTGCACAAGGCCAGCAGTGAGCAGCACACTTAGCAATAGGATAAAGTGCATAGGATCTCCTTAAGGACTGCGTACCAGGCGAACATAAGCACGACTGTCAGCACGTTTGGGCAAGGAGTTATCATTGCCATCACCCATACTAATCACCCAGACGGCATGGGCACCACCGCCCTCAGCACTGCTCTGACGGGTCCAGTAATAGCGATGTCCCAACACAGCTGAATCCGGTTCATGCTGAAACAGTGCTGGGTCAAGCACTTCCGCTTCGCCAAAATCAACCAGGCTGTTTAACTCTGTAACAGTGGGCAGACGCCAATTGGCCCCGCCACAGTAGAGGCTGGTATTCACCGCAGCGACATAGGTTGCAGTGCCGCAATCGCTATTGCTGGGGCAACCATCCTGGGCGGCTGCAGCCTGACCGGCATTACCGCCATTGCCATCGGCACTGCTGGTCCAACTGTAATAGTTACTGGCTGAGCGCAGCGACGCCGAAGCCAGGCTTGCAGCAACCGGCTCTTTTAACTCCCAAATAAGGCCAGTGACATTATCACGTAGGCACACAAATTCCGTAGCATCACGCGGTAACTCATCACCAAAGGCATCCAGCTTACTAAAATCGAATCCTGCCCGGCCAACACCTATCTTATTCAAAAATGGCGCTATGGCATCACGGCCAAAGTCAGCATCCTGCCGTGGATAGGCCTGATTGTTACAAGGGATCGCCGCCAGTTGATCGTAACACTGTCTTTGGCCTGTATCTGGCTGGTAATGCAGCGCCGAGGGATGCACCATTAACCTTAATGGGGCTGTTGCACTGGCGCCACTGCTGTCTTGCACCTGCAATTGAAAAACTAACCCAGGCTTAAGCCGGCTATCCGGTACGATAAAGTCCGTACGACAATCGGTTGCATCGGTCAGCACAACGGTATTACCAGCAATTTGTGTCCAAAGGCAGCTAACGGCACTTCGCAATGAAGCTGAATCGCTGCCATCCAACCAGTGTCGCTTAAATTCAATTACCCTTTGCTCCGGCCCCGGATCAGCAAAGATACCAGCCGCGTTGCCTTGTACTCTCACCTGAATTTCAGCTTGATCGCTTAAGCCAGCATCATTTTGCACCGTGAGTTCAAACAAAAAAAGACTATCCGCAGCCAGTAAAGGTGCTTTTAGCTGCAATTGTGGCCCAGACAGGTTCTGGCCGTCCAGCCAATTGATATCGCCTGCAAGTTGTTGCCAGAAAAAGGAAAGGCTTTGCCCTTCTGGATCAAAGGATTCACTGCCATCCAGCAGGACTAGTTGACCAGTCAAGGCTGTCTGCTCTGAGGTGAGGGAACTTTGAATGAATGCCACTGGCTGTGACACCCTTGGAATCACTTCCACCTGCAGCCGGTCTGTCAACAGGCGACCATCAGGCAATCTGTAACGCACTTCAAAAACCAAGCGTGCCTGGCTGATTTGCTCCGGCAGTGTCAATGAAATGCTTGCCCCTGCGTGCGGGAAGTCAGCTAAAGCAGGACCACTGAGTTGATGCCAGCTGAACTCACCGCCGGCAGGATCGCCGCGGGCTGCAAGGGTTAATACTGCTCCTGCATGTAGTTTCTGATCCGGCCCGGCATTGACACTGGCAAGGCCATCGGCTTCAGAGCCTTTATCACCACAAGCCATCAACAGCAGCAAACTAATCAGTAGTAGCCATCGGGTGTTTGTCATAGTTTTTCTGTCACTTCGTTACCAACGGCCGATGCGTTCAAGATGGGTAGCCGCTCTTCTGACAGAAAATATAGCAAGCTTCAGGCCAATTGGCTGCAGGCTATAGCAAAGCTCTGATAAAGTAGGAGCTCCATGGCATAGCAAGGAGTTACAGCGGCTCGATTTCTGGCTTTACACCCACCATATGAATTTTGGACGGACCATACTCACGCCTGCTACGAATGATTTCTTTATCAAACTGCACTTCTACCGCGGAGAAAAGCTCATTACGGGCAACTACCTCTGCTTTATTTAACAGCTCTTTGCGTTGCTCTTCCAACAAGCGAATATCGGCAATTAACTCAGTAGCCGTGCGTCGATAATCTTCAAACTCTGTCGATAGCTCCATCAGTCTGGCTTCAATGGCAGGACTTCCATCAAGCTTTTTAAACTGCTCAATTTTTTCCTTTACAGCCGCCATATCGGTTTTAAGGCCAGCAACACTGGCACGCAGTACTTCTTGTTTTTCAACGATAGGATCTATCAAACGATTTAGACGGATCACGACAGAACTGATGGACAAAGCCCCCAAGCTACCAGCATACACCCCTTGATCCAGATAGAAGGTACCACCGATAATTTTACCGGTGGGCTTTTCCTCCGGCCCGGCGAAGACACTGTGAGCCTCTACCGCACTGTGCACCAGTTGCTTGTTGACATACAAATTACCGCCACAGTTAAAGCGGGCATATTGTGCCATATTGCACTGCACATCGCCTTTGGCGGTCACGACAGTGCTGTAATCACTTTCGGCGCCAGGATTGGAGATTTGATGACCAATGACAGCCCCTTGAATGGTGACATCGCCACCGGCTTCAAGCAAAGTTCCCTCCATGATTCCCTTGACAAAAATATTGCCGCCGGCAATCACTTTCATGCCTTCACGTACATCACCGCTTATAACCACTGAGCCTTTAAAAATAATGTGGCCGGTGCTGTTATCCACCTCCTTGACACTAAAGACTTCATCCACCGTCGCACCAGCTTCAATCACGCGAGGCAAGCCATCACGGGTGGCTTTTAATACATCTGGATCCTCGGCTGACAAGCCAACACCTTCACCTAAATTCCACTCGACAGTTAGCCCCGGCATGGCAGGCATTGGCTCACCGGTGACGGTCATCCCTTCTTTCCCCGGAGTAGGTGGATGACGTCGCATCAAAGGCTCACCCGGAGCTATCGAAGGGATCACGCCAAAATCCCGTAAGTCTGCTTTTTTTTCGTCCGGGTTAATTACCGGACGGTTACGGCGACTTTCCATCGAAGGGATCAAGGGCTCGAATCGTGAGTTTTCACCCTGGCTCACCGCGCGTCCCAAAGCAATGGTGTGTTTTAGCTTTGCTCCAGGCTCAGCTTTGCTGGCCTGGCTGACCAAATGAATAATGTTATTTTTGATAAAACCGAACACAATGCCTTCTTTCTGGGCGGCCTTCACCAGGGCATTGGCAGAGATTGGGTCGCCGCCAAAAGCGGCGGTGATATGAGCGCTGGCCGACATTTTGTCTTCGGCAATACTGAAACTAAGTTCTGCTGGAATCTTTTCAGCCACCAGATAACTGAGCTCTTTACTGCCTGGTGCTTGTAGCTTTTCTTTGACTTTCTGTTGTTCTTGCTCATAGTGCGCCAGCAGGTTTTTAATTTGCTCTGGCACTGGCTTGCAGCGACCAAATCCAGCAGCTTGCATGGCTTGTTGCAAGACTTCTTTACTCAATGGCTGATCACTGACGGAGACAACAGCGTGCACTTGTTGTTCTTTTTCTTTAAAGCTTATAGATTGGACGCTCACCGGATAGGACACCACTTATTGCTGTGTAGTCCTAATGAAACAAAAATTCAGCGGAAAGGCAAGCCCTGTACCTCTTTTGGCCAGGGCAAATCAGCAATCAGATGTAATTATCCTGATGAACGCGAATAAATAGCTCGGTATTGGCTTTGCTGTAATCAATTTTGTATTCTTTGTTGTTCAGCGCCTGAACAAATAATAAGGTCTTACACTCACCAAACACTTCGGTACTGGAGATATCAACCAGCTCCATATAACGCTCTTTGGCTTCAGAACGACTGGCTGGCACTGCTTCCTTAAAAGGCTTTACCCCATGCCGGGTCACAATCAGCGGTGGGTCTTCATCGTCATTAATGATCACCAAATCCACTTTCTTTTGCTTGTGAATAATGGTGTTGCGCCCACTTACCAAAAATGCCTTTTCGTAATTATTCATGCATAGCCACCTGACTTAACAGTACTAATTTCATTCCATTATGATACAGCCACTCTGAACTGTCTAGCTTAAGAATCGGCGTTCAACTGCTGCAGTCGCATCAGATTGACCTCTTTACAAAACTGCTCCGCAGGGACATCAATGCAGTTGACAGGTATAAACAATTCGAAGCCAGCAAACTGTCCGAGCTTCTGCATCCGATTGGCAAACATTGCCAGCACCCCATCGTATTGCTTTTGTGGGGTCGAAAAGCGATCCTTTTCAGCCAGCCACTCCGTTGCACATTGCCCCTGCGGGCATTTCTCTTTTAAAACCGCAAACCAAAGTGCTCGCTGCTCCATCATCAATTTAATGGCCAAGCGCAGAGGCAAATGCTGTAAAAAAGCATGCATATCGGTCACTTTAAAGGCGATGTAGTTGACCTCGTGCTCCAAATCAGGTTGTGGGCTGCAATGAGAGAATGCCTGCCAGGGAAGCAGCCAACTGCCCCTTTTATGATGATAACGCACGCCGCTGTCATCACAGACAATCCCATGCAGTGGCTCAGCCAATTTCGCCCAGCCTGTATAGATGCCGATGGAGGCTGCAATAAAGCAAATAGCCAACATTGGATTGGCTTGCTCCACAAAGAGCCAGGAATAAAGCACCAACAGCACAAAAATGGCGCCACTAACCAGCATGGTTTTAGCACCACCTTCATTACCACTGGCCTTGTAAGCTTTAACTGTAGCCGCTGTCTCTGCCTGTTGCGACATTATACTTCTTCCTTACTTTGCGTCTGCCAACAACTATACTGTATTTGCTGGGGGCATGCTATTTCGCGTTAAACAGTCAGAAAATGGGTTTTATACGACCAATACCGCATGCACTGCGACAACATGAAATCCAACGAGCACTAATTTACATACAATAGCCATGCACTCGTTTTTATTTCAGCACTGGAGTTATTGTGGCCAAAAAACATTCCGCTATCGTCCTTTTCTTGCTGGCAGCTTTGCTGCTGTTTGCGGGGTACTTATTTTATCAAACACAGCAAGAGCCTAACGGACAGCGCCCGCCGGCCCGTGCAGTTGCTGTTAAAACCACTGAGGCAGCAATACAACCATTAGCCAGACAAGTGAATGCTTTGGGAACTGGGCTTGCCAATAACTCGGTGCAACTGATCGCATCCAGCAGCGAGTACCTGACTTATCTGAATGTCATAGAAGGCCAGAGTGTGCAACGCGGCGATGTGATCGCCCGTTTAAATGACGTTGAACAACGCGCCCGTGTTGCAGAGCTGCAAGCACAATTAACCGAACAACAGCGCCAGCTGGAACGTTTAAAAAACCTGGCCGCTACCCAAGCCACAGCTCAGTCCATGCTGGATGAGCAACAAACCCGCGTCAATACCACTCTGGCGCAACTGGAAAGTGCTGAGTCACGCTTACGGCAAATGACCATCCGGGCACCTTTTGATGGTGTACTGGGTTTACGCTCGGTCAGTCAGGGGGCTTACATCAACAGCGGTAGTGTCATTACCACCCTAGACGATATTTCAGTGCTTCGGGTCGAGTTCAATGTACCGGAGCGTTTTATTGCTGAGCTGGCAGTTGGGATGCCGGTAACGATTGGCAATGTCGCTTACCGGAATGTGGATTTTCATGGTGAAATAAAAGCCATTGACCCAAGGATTGATCCGGTGACCCGATCAGTCCGGGTGCACGGGGTGGTGGATAATCAGGACTTACGCTTGCGTCCGGGTATGCTGTTGAATGTTCGGGTGACACTCACCAATCAGGATGTGCTGATGGTGCCTGAGAATGCCTTGGTGCCACTGCAAAACCGGCAATATGTTTACAAGGTTGGGACGGACAACAAGGTGACACAACTTCAGGTCCAGATTGGTGAACGTATTCCGGGCTGGGTTGAAATTGTTGATGGTTTGTCAGAAGGCGATGAAATCATCATCGAGGGCGTACAGAAAGTACGTACTGGCGTTACTATTAGTCGGGTGGAGTAACCTATGCTGCTATCAGACTTATCGGTGAAACGCCCGGTTTTTGCTACTGTTGTTAACCTGCTGCTTCTCACTTTTGGCATTGTCTGTTTTACCATGCTGCCGCTGCGTGAGTACCCAAGCATCGATCGCCCTGTCGTCAGTATCAGCACCGTCTATCCGGGCGCGTCGGCAGAGATTGTCGAGTCGCGTATTACCCAGCTGCTGGAAGATCGAATCAGCGGTGTTGAGGGCATCAAGAGCATCAACTCAACCAGCCGGAATGGCCGCTCGAATATTACCATCGAGTTCAACATCAGCCGGGACATCGATGCGGCTTCCAACGATGTACGGGAGCGCGTCTCAAGGGCTCTGAACAACCTGCCTGATCAAGCATTCCCACCAGAAGTATTTAAAGCAAGTGACGATGATGATGTAGTGGTCTGGTTTGTGCTGAATAGTACGAACATGACTTCGCTGGAGCTGACCGACTACGCCGATCGCCATATTGTAGAGCGCTTCTCGGTAGTGGATGGGGTGGCTAACTTGCGTCTCGGTGGTGCTAGGCGTTATGCCATGCGCATCTGGCTGGATCAGGAGGCCATGGCATCGCGCCAGGTGACCATTCAGGATATTGAGAATGTACTGCGTAGCGAAAACGTTGAGCTACCGGCTGGTAACATCAAGTCCCTTGACCGTGACTTCACCGTGCGCGTGGCCCGCACTTTTTTAACTCAGCAGGATTTTAGAAACCTGGTGATTAAACGCGGTGCTAATAACCAGTTAGTTCGACTGGGCGAAGTCGCTCATGTGGTGCTGTCCTCTGAAGATGAAGAAAGTGAGTTCCGCAGTGATGGCCGCAATGTACTTGGCATAGGTATTGTGAAGCAATCTACCGCCAATACACTGGAAGTAGTGCGTAATGCCCGAGCTGAAATGGAGCGGATCAAGCAAAACCTGCCGCCTGGCACCACCATAGAACCCGGTTACGACTCCTCGCTATTTATTTCCGAGTCCATCAAAGAGGTCTACCGTACCCTGGCTATCGCCATGAGCATGGTGGTGTTGGTGATTTATCTTTTCCTGGGCAATGTTCGCGCCACCTTTATTCCTGCCATCACGGTACCAGTTGCGCTAATCTCGGCCGTGACAGTGCTTTATGCATTGGGTTTTTCTATCAACCTGCTGACCTTGCTGGCCATGGTACTGGCCATTGGCTTGGTGGTGGATGACTCCATCGTGGTGCTGGAGAATATATACCGCCGGATTGAACAGGGCGAGCCACCTTTGCTGGCTGCCTACCGTGGTGCCCGCGAAGTCGGTTTTGCCGTGATTGCGACCACCCTGGTACTGATTTCAGTATTTGTGCCTCTGGTCTTTATGGAAGGACAGATTGGTCGTTTATTTACTGAGTTTGCTCTGGCAGTCGCCGCTGCGGTCGCGTTTTCAAGCATTGTGGCTTTGACCCTGTCACCTATGCTGTGCAGCAAAATTCTGAGTCACCGCAAACGTGAGAGTAAACTGGGCAACTGGCTGCATATTGGCTTCCAGAAACTGGAGTCAGGTTACACCAACCAGCTTAAAGTCGTGACCAAAAGTCGTTGGCCGGTCATAGCCCTGGTAGCCATCTGTATGCTATCCAGTTTCATGCTGCTGCGTTTACTACCATCGGAGTTAGCTCCTGCTGAAGACAGAGGTACTTTTTTTGTCAGCATGAATGGTGCCGAAGGGGCCAGTTACGCCAGCAACAGTCGTAATATGAGCCTGGTTGAGGATGTGCTGCTGCCGTATTACGAACGGGGAGAGTTCAACCGCTTGCTGATCCGAGTGCCTGGATGGGGGAATAACGGCGGTATCGCTATTGTCGGCTCCGAGAACTGGCATAATGATCACCGCCGTACTGAAGAATTAATGAACGAAGTGCGGATGAAACTGAATGAACTGCCGGATATCCGTGCCTTTACCTTTATGCGTAGTGGCCTGGGTGGAGGCGGTGGCGGTGGCCGACCTATCCAGTTTGTGCTGCAGGGCAATACCTATGAAGATTTGGCTCGCTGGCGCGACATCGTGCTGGAAAAAGCAGCCGAGAACCCGAACTTGCTGATGCTGGATCACGATTACCGCGAAACCGTCCCACAAGTGTTGGTAGATATTGATGTAGAGCGGGCAGCGGATCTTGGTGTCTCCATTGGGGCCATTGGCCGCTCACTGGAAGCCATGTTGGGCGGACGCCGGGTCACCACCTTTCTGGATCGGGGCCGGGAATACGATGTACTGCTGGAAGGTTGGGATGACGACTTCCGCTCACCATCGACTATCAGCAATGTCTACATTCGCTCCGGAACATCCAATCAGTTGATCCCATTGGACAACCTGGTGACTTTGCGCGAAGAGGCGACTGCATCCAGTTTAAATCGCTACAACCGGATGCGTGCTATTACCATCAGTGGCAATATGGCGCCTGGCTACAGCCTGGGCGAAGCCCTCGCCTACCTGGAAAATATTGTGCGTACTGAAATTGATGATTATGTTGGCATCGATTACAAAGGGGAGTCGCAGCTGTATCAGGAAAGTGGTGATGCCACCTTGCTGGTATTCTTACTGGCTCTACTAATCACCTATCTGGTGCTGGCAGCGCAGTTTGAAAGCTTCATTCACCCGCTGGTGATTATGATCACAGTGCCACTTGGCCTGGTCGGTGCTTTAGCTGGCTTGTACTTCTCTGGCATGACGCTGAACATCTACAGCCAGATAGGCCTGGTGATGTTGATTGGTCTGGTTGCAAAGAACGGGATTCTGATTGTGGAGTTTGCCAACCAGTTAAGAGATGCGGGTGTGGCTTTTGAAGAGGCGGTGCGCCGTGCCGCAGTGCAGCGCCTGCGCCCGATTACCATGACCGCCTTTACCACCGCCATGAGCAGCCTACCTCTGATTCTGGCTTCAGGCCCAGGCTCTGAAAGCAGGATGGTGATTGGTACCGTCATCTTCTCTGGAGTAGCACTGGCTACGCTGCTAACGCTCTATGTGGTGCCAGTCATGTACATAGCCTTGGCGCGCAATACCGGCTCACCTAAGCGACTAGCTAAAGAGCTGGCTGCACTGGAGGCAGCAGCCGGACCAGAGCAACGTTAAACAAAAACTAACGGGCCGGCAATCCGGCCCGTTTTGGTATCCTAAGCGAATCTGAACATAACTCAAAACGCCAAGGGCTTGCCATCCCAGTTCAGCAGCGAGCCGGTGTGTTCTGGCTGTAAACCGGCGGCAACCTGAGCCAAGCGTCTGGCGGTACTTTGCGGGCTTTGCAATTGTGCCGCTGGTACTCTGGCCTGAAACGGTGCGGATAATTCCGATGCGGTGGTACCAGGATGCACCGTGACTAAGGTCGCCCCCTTGTTACGCCGCTTCAGCTCGATGCTGGCCGTTTTCACCAACATATTCAAAGCCGCTTTACTGGCCCGATAGCTGTACCAGCCACCAAGATGATTGTCTGTAATGCTCCCCACTTTGGCACTCAGTACCAGCACTTTCACCTCAGGCTGTCGAAACAAATACGGCATTAGCGCCTGCAGGTATCTGGCAGGAGACAACAAGTTGACGGCCAACGACTGCAACCATTGCTCGTCGGTTAACTGACTGATGGCTTTTTCTGGCAGCATCGCATCTTGATGCAGCCAGCCCTGACACAGATAAATGATACCGGGAGATCTGACCAGGCTTTGCTCCACTACAGCATGCAAACTGGCACTCTCCTGCTCATGAACCGGCAACCAGTGCAGCCAGTCCTGCTCCTGCGTCCAGGCTGGCGCAGCTTTACGGCTGAGGGCAGTTACTCCATGCCCTAAAGCGCCATAATGCTGAATCAGCGCCGAACCAATAGCACCACTTCCACCGACAACCAACACATCAGACATGCAGCACCGCCTTAGCTGCCTGCTGGCCTGCCAGCCAGGCATTTTCAACCCGACCTCCCAGACACCAGTCACCGGTCAGCACACAAGGGAAACGGCGGCTTATCAGCACACCTGGCGCAGGCTGCTCTGCATCAACAATGGCATAAAGCCAGCGTTGGTGCACACTCTGTTCTACCTGAACATCTTGTTGAAACAGCAAAGACAACTCGGCCTGTGCCAGCAAGCTTAGCTCATCGGCTGTGGCTGTCAGGTGCTGCTGACTGAACTCAGGGGTAAAATGCAGCACCCAGTGTTGGCGCTCGGCTTTTCGCCCGGGTTTATCGCTGTTGTTAGCCAGCCAGCTTACAGGCCGGTTTTTGACAAACACTGCCGTTGCAGGATGCGTAATAGGCTCTGATAGCTCAAGCGCAATCGCCTGACAAGGCTGCAACAAACTGGTGGGTACTTGTTGTCGTAAATCGTCGTCCTGAGCCAACAGTTCAGCGGCCTGAGCCGGAGGCAGTGCCAGCACCAGGGCGTCAAAGCCAGAGAAGCTGCGGCCATCCTCAGCCTGCAACTGCCAACCTTGCTGGTACTCTATAACCTGAATGCGGCAGTTGAGTGTAAATGCCAACTCTGAAAGCCCGACGCGCCAGGGGCTGTGCATAGCCGGCAGGCCCACATAGCGCTTGATATCATCGTTGGATTGCTGCAAGTGCCCATTAGCAAAGCAGTAGAGCTGTGCTGGCCAGGGGGCCACCAACTGCTGCTGCTCCCAAAGGTCAACTTGCTGTCGAAACGCCAGCTGACGCACAGTAAAGTATTGCGCGCCTAAATCGACATGACTGCCAAAAACCCGTTTGGCCGAGGCACGGCCAGCTGTGGCCCTGCTTTTATCAAACCAGTGCACTTCTGCACCTGCTGCTAGCAGCGCCTGACCACAACTTAAACCGGCGACGCCGGCACCTACAATTGCAACACGCATGCTGATTCCTATTCATCCAATTGAGCTGGTGTACGTATACCAGAAGCGCTACGATCAATCCTATCCGTGCATAAGGAGAATACGATGAGCTTAGAAACCGCTACCTTTGGCGCCGGCTGCTTTTGGTGCCTGGAAGCCGCCATGAACCAACTTCAGGGGGTTGAAACCGCCATCAGTGGCTACATGGGCGGCCATACGCAAAACCCCAATTATCAGCAAATTTGTACCGGCCAGACCGGCCATGCCGAAGTGGTGCAGATCCGCTTTGATCCGGATGTGATTCGTTTTCAGCAGCTGTGCCAGATATTCTTCTGCCTGCATGATCCCACCCAGCTCAATCGTCAGGGCAACGATGTAGGCACCCAGTACCGCTCGGTGATTTTCTTTCATAGCGACGAGCAGCAGCGACAAGCCAGCCAGCTGCTAGCCGAAATGAACCAGCAACAGGTGTTTGCCGCTCCCATTGTGACAGAGCTTAGCCCAGCCAGTACCTTTTATCCGGCTGAAAGTTACCATCAAGGCTATTTTATGCAAAACCCGCAGCAAGGCTACTGTCAGTTTATTGTGGCCCCCAAAATGGCGAAATTCAGAGCGGAGTTTGCTGCCTTACTGAAAAAGCACTGATCGCAAAGGCCATCAGTGCTTCAGCCTTCAGAAGCCCTGATAGCTCAGACGCAAACCAATGCTACGACCAGCGGTAGCGTAACCAATACTGGTCTGATAGGTTTTGTTGGTCAGATTGTCCAGCTTGGCTCGTAATTGCCATTGTGGGCTTAGCTGGTAACTGGCGCCCAGCCCCAGCAAGGTAAAACCACCCAAATCCGGGTAATTGGCCATGCTGTTCCAGTCAAAACCCTGAAAGGTCGCGCTTTGGTAATCCAAGGTGGCGAACGCCTGCCACTGTTCACCCTGCCAGCCACTGCGCAGATTGATGCTGTGTTTCGGCCGTCGCTGCAAAGGCTCACCAGTCTGTTCATTGCGTGCATCCAGCCAGGTATAAGCCAGCTGATGCTGCCACTGAGCTAAAGCCAGACCAAGGCTGTACTCCGCACCCCGCACTGTGGCAAGCAGCACATTTTCAGCCTGCTCGCTGCCTTGAATCAAGTTGGTGACCTCACGGTCAAACAGCACCAGCTCGGATTGCAAGCGCGAGCCAGTAAAACGCAAGGCCACTTCATCGGATACCGACTCTTCCGGCTTTAAATCCGAGTTACCAAAACCGGGCCAGTACAGCTGATTAAACGAAGGCACCTTAAAAGCCGTACCACGGCTAACACGTAGCAACCACTGCTCCGACACATAATAGCCAGCGGCCAGCTGCCAGGTGTGCTCTTTACCATACTGACTAAAGCGATCTTGTCTGGCCGCCGCCTCAAACAACCAGTCAGCTGGTTGGTAATTGAAACCGGCAAAGAGCGCTCTGTTGTTGCGCTTACTCTCTTCATAAGCAGGCGCTGCTTTAGCCACTTCTTCCTGATACCAGTTTGCCCCAAGCAACAGATCCAGCGCTGGCTGCACCCTATGGTTCAACTGATAGTTCACTTCATCGCGGGCGGTACTAAAGGGGCTGCGTGAGTCCGGGCCAAACGTAGTATCACTATCGAGGTTGCGGCTTAGCTGCAACTGATGACCGGTCTCAGCCCATTGATGTTGCCAGCCCAGTACATGGCTGCGCTGCAAAACCGCTGAGCGATCTTCACTACCCCAGGCGGTATCAAAATCGTAACGGCCGCTATTGATATGGCTGTGCCAGTGAAACTGTCCCAGCTCGGATTGGTAGGCCGCACCTAAACGGGCAAAACGCTGCCAGAAGCCGTCTTTATCCAGGTCCAGTGCTGGCTGCACATCAAAACCATCCGCCCGGCTGTAGCCAAGATTCGCATGCAGCTGCCAGTCGCCCTGCTGATGCTGCACACCCAGATCCGTTTCCAGCAGCCCGTAGCTGCCCACCCCGGCATTGAACTCAGTACGCTGCTGACGTCGGGTGGTAATGGCAATGACCCCTGCCAGCGCATCTGAGCCATACCAGGCGGCACGTGGACCGCGGATCACTTCGATGCGCTCAATCAGATCCAGCGGGATCATCGACAGCGAGCTCTGCCCCAAAGTGGCCGAGCCAGTGCGGACACCATCCACCAACACCAGAGTATGACCAGTATTACCACCTCGGATAAACACTCCGGTGTTTTGGCCTCGGCCACCGTCGCGGGCAATGGTCACTCCCGGCAACTGGTTTAATAGCGCCGGTAAATCGGCTGCCTGACGAGCGACAATATCCTCGCGCTCCAGCACAGTGACACTGGCCAGACTTTGCTCCACCGCAAGTGGCTGGCGGCTGCTGTAGATGGTAATGGTTTCAATCGAGTCGGCAAAAGCTGCAGGCAGCAGCGAGGTGACAGCCAAAGCTGCCAACGAATACTTAAACATAAACACTCCTGCAATGTGCCCACCGCACATTGGTTGGTTGATGGACTTTTCAGGCCGGTCTCCGGGCTTACAAGCAGGTTATGTCCTCACCTTCCCATCAAACGACAGTGGTTTCGGACCAGGCTTGTTACCGTTGCGGGGGCAGCTCTGGTTTTTCACCAGATTCCCGTTTCACTGCGTGTTCACGCAGCACCTGAAAAAAGCGGGCCCAGTGTAGCCTGAGTAGAAGAAATGTCAATAGAAATCCAGATGGCTAAATAACATCAAACAAGACCAGGCTGACTAGTCAGCCTGTCTTGATAAAAAGTGGGGTCAATAGTGGAAATAAGAGTCGAGGCTAATCACGGAAGTTGGTGAACTGGAATGGCTGCTCCAGCTCACTTTGTTTGACAAAGGCGATGGCCTCTTGCAAGTCATCACGCTTTTTGCCAGTCACCCGTACCTGATCCCCCTGGATGGAGGCCTGTACTTTCAGCTTGCTGTCTTTGATCAGTTTAACCAGCTTTTTCGCAGTGGCCGTATCAATCCCTTGCAGCATGCTTAATGTCTGGCTGTAGGTTTTGCCGGAGTGCACCACCTCGTTCTCTTTGAAAGAACGCACATCCAAGTTGCGCTTAATGGCTTTGGCCCGGAAGATTTCCAGCATCTGCTGCAACTGGAATTCAGCTTCCGCTTTCATAGTCACGACTTGATCACTCAAGGTGAAGGTGGCTTCGACGCCACGAAAATCGTAACGGGTATCCAGTTCACGATTGGCATTTTCAACCGCATTCAGCACTTCCTGCTGTTCAATTTCCGACACAATATCAAAAGATGGCATAAAAGCTCCCAACAAATTAAACAGCGTGATTATAGCGATAAAATTGCTACAATCCGAGCATTGTTGCTGTGAGATTCAGTATGACAGACTTATCATCGAAAAACAGACAGTCCTGGCTGGTGGTTGGTAAAGGAGCCATCGGCTTGCTGGCCGCCTGCCAATTGCAGCAGCAAGGGGCTGGGGTTAAGCTTTGGCTGCGTCAGCCAGCCCCTTTGACTGTGGACTTCACGGCACTTGATGGCAGTCGCCATACTCATCATTTCGAGCCCTGGCCGGTTGAGCAGCCTATCGAAACAGCCTTTATCGCGGTAAAAGCCT
The DNA here is from genome assembly GCF_036325985.1 of Alkalimonas cellulosilytica. Taxonomy (NCBI): domain Bacteria; kingdom Pseudomonadati; phylum Pseudomonadota; class Gammaproteobacteria; genus Alkalimonas; species Alkalimonas cellulosilytica. The sequence goes on along the minus strand of NZ_JAUHLI010000001.1, from coordinate 51,784 downwards.
ACGATGCACTCAGCTGCATTCAGCAATTGCAGCCTTTGTTGGCAGAGAATGCGTGTTTGATTTTAAGCCACAATGGCCTGGGGACGCTCGAAGCAATTCAGCCCCCGTTAAAACCTATGCAGCAGTTGTGGTTTTTGACCACTACCCATGGTGCTTACATTGAACCAGGCTACCAGGCTGAGCGCCAGGTGGTGCATAGTGGCACTGGCAGCAGTGTGTTAGGTGCAATACAGCCTGCCAGCAGCCAGACACCGAAGGTTGCCAAAGCCCTGCATCAGGCCATTGGACCTTTGCACTGTGTAGCCGATATCCAGCCCTATCTATGGCAAAAACTGCTGATCAACTGCCTGATCAATCCTTTGACCGCACTGCATCAGGTGGAAAATGGCGAATTAGCACAGCCGCGCTTTGCCGCAGAGTTAACGCAGTTACTGGATGAATTCTGCCTGCTGGCAGAGCGTGCAGGCTATCCGCAAGACAAAGCAGCCGCCTGGCAGCAGCTGCAGCAGGTGATAGCACAAACCGCCAGCAACCGCTCTTCCATGCTGCAGGATCGGCTGGCCGGGCGCCAAACCGAGCTGGAGTTTATTACCGGCTTTGTGCTACGTGAAGCGCAGCGACTTGACCTGAGACTGCCAGGCCACCAGCAGCTGTATCAGCGCTGTCAGGATGCCGGCTTTTGATACACCCCCACATTCTGGAAACCTTCATCCTTTAGCAGTAAGGCCTGCATCCGGCTCATCACCCCCTGATCGCAGTACAGGTAATACAGCTTATCCTGCGCCAGACTACTAAACTGACTGCTTAGCTTGTAAAAAGGCAGTTCCACCACCGGGTGGCCGGCCACTTCCAAAGGCGTTTGCTCGCACTCATCCGGACGACGGATATCCAGCACAATGGCATCGGCAGGCATCGCCTGCACCGCTTCAACCGTCGTGACTTGCTGGCTGGACTGATAATCAATGGTACGGATATCCAGGATTTTCGCTTCAGCTACGACGGTGGCAAGCACCTCAGGATCAAAGCGTTGCTCATTGGCCTCGACATCTGCCAGCTTTGCTTTGACCGTGGGTTTATTGGAAATCACCCCACAGTACTCCGGCATACTGGCAGCCATATCCTCAACCCCGATTTTGCGGGCAATATCAATGATATCTTGCTTGTCGTGCGCAATCAGTGGTCGTAGGATCAACATCGGGGTCACCCGATCAATCACATTCAGATTATCCAGCGTTTGGCTGGACACCTGGCCGGCACTTTCACCGGTAACGATGGCCGGGATCCCCAGCTGCTCTGCGATCTCAGCAGCAGCACGCATCATCATCCGTTTTAAAATCACGCCCATTAAACCGTGATCGGATTTCTGCAGAATTTCAGCCACTACAGGGGCAAAGTCCACACTGATGAATTTCACCTTGTGCGATAAGCTGTATTTCTGCCACAGGAAATACGCAATCTCACGAACTCCGGTTTCATGCGCTTTGCCACCCAGATTAAAAAACAGGTAGTGATTGCGCATGCCTTTTTTAATCATCAAATAGCTGCTCACCGCAGAGTCAAACCCCCCTGAGATCAGGGACAAAGCATCCGACTGGGACGGCAGCGGAAAGCCGCCCATGCCCGGGTACTGAGCCCGCACCATGATCAGCTTGTCTTTACGGATCTCCAACTGCACGGTAAATTCCGGCTTCTTCAGCTGCACCCGGGCTGATGGCACCTGCTGATTCAGGCCCCCACCGATATAGCGCTCAGCTTCGGTGGAGCTGAACTCGTGCGTACCGGCACGTCGTACCCGCACGCAAAAGCTTTTGCCTGTTATTTTATCGGCAAAAACCGGCAGTACCTGCTGATAAATATCGTCCAGGCTACTAAAGCTGCTTGATTGCATCTCGGCAAACTGGGCGATGCCTGGAATACAAGCCAGTCGCTCGATCAATTGTGCGCGCAGTTCAGGCTTGGCCTCAGGCACCAGCACCATCAAATGATCCCAATGGCTTTCAATCTGGATGGATGGTTCCAGTTGCAACAGAATGGTTTTCAGATTTTGTTGCAACAATTTGGTCTGGCGCTTACGCACCGACTTGCTTTTAATGGTGATTTCAGAGTGCAGTTTAATAATAAATTCGAGCATTGCCGGGCTTGTGTCGCTGATAAAGCCCGGCATTATACCTGATGGAGCAGAAACTGACTAACATTGGTTAGTTAAGCAAAAATAACTAGTTCTCCAGACTGATAGGAGCCGTTTCCTTCGCCTGCCCTTGCATAATGGATATTTCTACCCGGCGATTACGCCGCCGGTTTAGCTCGCTGGTGTTAGGCACCAGAGGCCGGGTATCGGCGTAACCTACCACTGCCAGCCGGTTTTTATCAAAGCCAGGCGCTTTTAGCATTTCTGTCGCTACCGCCACGGCCCGTTTGGCTGATAAATCCCAATTATTATCATGCAGCTCATCGCGGATCACCGCATCATCGGTGTGACCAGTCACTGTGATCTCACCTGGGATCTCGGCTAACAGCCCGCCAATTTCCTGAATAATCGGCTTAAAACGTGGCTGCAAGAAGGAGGAACCCGAAGGAAAAGAGCCATTCTCACGGATACGGATGATGATCTGCTGGCCCAGCGACTCCAGCTCGATAGCCCCATCTAAAATTTGCTGCTCCATCTGCTCGGCAATGCGCTTCACCAGTTCATTCACTTCCTGCTGAGCGGCTGCCGCGGCGGCATCACTTTCCGAGATTTCATCGTCCATACTGGTCGACATACCACCGGTTTGATCCTGCTGCTGCTCCTGACGGCCACCGGCCGAGTCCTCCTCACCGGCCTGAAACTCAATCATCTGCTGGGTAATTTCAATGGTCTGCTGCTGCAGGGTTTCAATCGGCGTTGGATCGGGCCTGCCAGGGCGAAACTCCAGCGCTATCACACTGGTGCCCTTTGGAATATCTTCCACTTCAATTTTATTTTGCACCCCAAAGGCAAATTTCATCGAACCGGCAATTTGCTTAAACTTCAGCACATCCATTTCGGAGAATGCTAACAGCAACACGAAGAAACACATCAACAGCGCCATCAAATCCGCAAAAGTACCCATGTAAGCCGGCAAACCTGGAGGGGGGCATTTGCACTCTTCTTCAGCATCGTCTTTCATGGAACTACCCTTCCTCGACTGCGACTTCGCGTTTGCCCTGAGCGATGTAGTTACGCAGCAAGCCTTCGATTACTTTCGGGTTCTGGCCATCCTGGATGCCCAGTATCGCATCCAGGATCAACTGATTGTTTAACTTTTCCTGATGGTTACGAAGTGCCAGCTTATCGGCAATCGGGATCGCAATCACATTAGCAATAAAAGCACCATACAAGGTGGTAAGCAGTGCCACCGCCATCGCCGGGCCGATAGCCTTAGGATCATCCATATTCGACAACATGGCCACCAAACCAATCAGGGTTCCTATCATCCCCATGGCCGGTGCTACATCGCCTAGACTTCTAAAAATGCTTATACCTTGCTCATGACGTTTCTCTGTGAGACTGATGTCTTTCATCAACGTTGCCCGGACCACATCGCCATCGTGGCCATCGACCAGCATATTGATGCCTTTTTGCAAAAAAGGGTTGGAAATTTCAGCTTCTTCCAGTGCCAAAAAACCACCTTTACGGGCCGAGTCAGCCAGTTGGACAGCTTGCTCGATCAGTTCCTCGGCATCTTCAATTTTGAACATAAAGGCTTTGGCAACCACTTTACCAGCACCGAAAAACTGCCCCAGCGGAAACTTGGTGATCACCACGAACAAAGAGCCGCCAACCACAATCAATAAGGAGACCACATCGGCAAACATGACTGGATCGCCAGAGCTGGCCATGATCATGGCCATAATCACGAAACCAATAGCGCCCACCAGGCCTATAAGTGTTGCTAAATCCACTTCTGACTCCCCAAACCGGACAAATGATTGAGCTTTATTGCTTTTATCTTAGCCGATAGCTGTTTATCGACAAAGTAAAACAAAGCTTAAATTCACTTTTACTGCAAAACCAGTTCAAAAGCCGTGGTTGATTCGCCATAATAGCGGGTCAAGGCACTTCGCCTGCGGCTTTGTCGCATCAAGTACCGAAGTAGACAACGAGGGAGACATGGCAAAAAAGAAAACCGATCTGAGTCAGTTCGAGCAACAACTGGCAGAGCTGGAGCAGATTGTCAGTCAACTGGAGCAAGGCGATCTTTCGCTGGATGAGTCATTACGGCAATTTGAGCGTGGTATTCAATTATCGCGGCAAAGCCAACAACAATTGCAACAGGCGGAGCAGCAGGTGCAACAACTACTGCAAAAAGATGGCCAGGCAGAGCTGGCGCCATTTCATAACCCGGAAGATGAGCAAGCGTGAAACCTGCATTTTTGGCGCAAGACCAGGTAAGGGTTGAGCAGATGTTGCAGCAGACACTGCAGCAACAAAGTGTGCCGGCAAAGGCACTGCATCAGGCGATGCAGTACAGTATTTTGCTGGGCGGCAAACGGATTCGTCCTTCTCTGGTGTATCGCTGCGGCCTGATGCTTGGAGCCAGGCTGGAAGATCTGGACGCCCCTGCTGCTGCTTTAGAGGCCATTCATTGCTATTCTTTAATCCACGATGACTTGCCGGCGATGGATAACGATGCGCTACGTCGTGGCAAGCCAACCTGCCATATCGCCTTTGATGAAGCGACCGCTATTTTAGCCGGTGATGCGATCCAAAGCCTGGCTTTTGATATGCTAAGTAGCCATCCCTATCAGCAGGTTCCGGCTGAGCGGGTGATTGCCATGATACAACAGCTGGCCAAAGCCAGTGGTGCGCTTGGTATGTGTGCTGGTCAAGCCATTGATTTAGCCCATACCAATCAGGAATTTACACTGAACACACTGGAGCAGATGCACCGCCTGAAGACAGGGGCTCTGATCCAATGTGCAGTGGAATTAGCCTGGCTGGCCAGTCCGGCATCCAAGCAGGAAGACCTGGAACTTTTGCGCTGTTTTGCCGCCTCACTAGGGCTGGCATTTCAGGTGCAGGACGACATTCTGGATATTGAAAGCGACACGGAAACCCTGGGTAAACCCCAAGGTTCAGACTCACAGGCCAACAAAGCAACTTACCCGGCTTTGCTGGGTATAGCTAAAGCTAAGCAAAAAGCCGAACAATTGTATCAGGATGCGATGGTAGCCCTGACACAGCTGCCCTACCCGGGCGAAGATTTACAAGCCTTGGCGCAATATTTAATTGCCCGTAAAAACTAAAAACAAAGGCCTATGCATGACAGTTGATATCGACAACTACCCCTTACTGGCACAAGCAGACTTGCCACAACAGCTGCGGCAGATCCCACAGGAAAAACTGCCCAAGCTGTGCCATGAATTGCGGGACTTTTTGCTGAACAGCGTGAGTCAAAGTAGCGGGCATTTTGCTTCCGGCCTCGGTACGGTTGAGCTAACCGTTGCCTTGCATTATGTCTACAACACCCCCTTTGATCGCTTAATTTGGGATGTTGGCCACCAGGCCTATCCGCACAAAATCCTAACCGGTCGTCGTCACCGGATGAATAGCATCCGACAAAAAGATGGCCTGCACCCTTTTCCTTATCGCGAAGAAAGTGAATACGACACCCTTAGCGTAGGTCATTCCAGTACCTCCATCAGTGCTGCTTTGGGCATGGCTTTGGCGGCACAAGCCGAACAAAGCGGCCGCCGGATTGTGGCGGTGATTGGTGATGGCGCCATTACCGCTGGCATGGCGTTTGAGGCATTAAATCATGCCGGTGAAACCAAACCGGATATGCTGGTGATCCTGAACGACAACGACATGTCGATTTCAGAGAATGTCGGTGCATTAAATAAATATTTCGCCCGCATTTTATCTGGTAACTTTTACACCAACCTGCGAGAAGGTGGTAAAAAAATTCTCAGTGGCGTCCCCCCTTTGCATGAACTGGCCAGTAAAGCCGAGGAGCATTTCAAAGGTATGGTAACCCCAGGTACGTTTTTTGAAGAGTTGGGGTTTAACTACATCGGCCCTATCGATGGCCATGACGTGCTCAGCCTGACCGATACCATTCGGAATATGCGCAGCATGAAAGGGCCACAGCTGCTGCATGTGGTTACAAAAAAGGGGAAAGGTTACCACCCGGCCGAGCAGGATCCTATTGGCTACCATGCAGTGTCCAAATTTGATCCAAGCAGCAGTAGCCTGCCGGCTAAAGCTGGTGGAAAGCCCAGCTTTTCCAATGTATTTGGCCGCTGGGTGTGCGATATGGCAGAGCAGGATCAGCGTTTACATGCCATTACCCCCGCCATGCGTGAAGGCTCGGATCTGGTTGAGTTTTCCAGGCGTTTTCCCAAGCGCTACTACGATGTCGCCATTGCCGAACAACATGCGGTTACTCTGGCAGCCGGCCTTGCCATTGAAGGCTTAAAGCCGGTGGTTGCTATTTACTCCACCTTTTTGCAGCGGGCTTACGATCAACTAATTCACGATGTCGCACTGCAAAACCTGGATGTCTTATTTGCTATTGACCGGGCTGGTGTAGTTGGCCAGGATGGTCCCACCCATCAGGGAGCTTTTGATATCAGTTTTATGCGCTGCATTCCGAACCTGGTGTTGATGGCACCGGCCGATGAGGATGAATGCCGGCAAATGCTCTACACCGGTTATCAGCACCCAGGGCCAGCTGCTGTTCGCTACCCTCGTGGCAGTGGCAGCGGCGTAGCACCAAGCGACACCATGCAAGCACTCAGCATCGGTAAAGGGCTGAAAGTGCGCCAGGGTAGCAAAGTAGCCATTCTGGCTTTTGGCCCCTTGCTGCACGAGTGTCAGGCTGTGGCCGAGACTCTGGATGCTACCTTGGTTAATATGCGCTTTATCAAACCGCTGGATCAGGCGTTGCTGGCTGAGCTGGCTGCAGAACATCAGCTGCTGGTGACGGTAGAAGATGGTGCGGTACAAGGCGGCGCTGGCTCCGCAGTTGCTGAAGCCTTACTCCAACAGCAGCACCAGTGCGGCTTGCTGACGCTGGGCTTACCCGATCAATTCATCAAGCATGGCAGCCAACAGGAAATATATGCCGAGCTGGGTCTGGATCAAGCGGGTATTTTGCAGCAAATCCAACAACGTCTTGCTTAACACGATCAGGGCTCGCCAGTCTCACTGGCCGGGCCCTGATGATTGGCCGCCTTTATTTTAAACTGAACCAACCCTTCGAACAGAAGCTGCTCTATCTGTGCTTCAATATGCATCGACTCTTCAAACTCAAAGGCATCGACCCGGGCATCAAAGATCAGTGTAGCAACACCATCTTTGCCTTCATGCTTCACTCGATAGAGCGCCATCTCTGCCAGTTGTAATGACAACTCCCAATTCATGAGTTGGCCGCCGATCAGTTGCAATGGATAAATAGAGTAGCCAATGGAGCAAGTAAGCTGAATGCGCTGACCATCCGGTAATGGGAAGCGGGTAGTGCCAACTAATGCATGCAATTTGTTGGTAAAATCCCACAATATACTGGTATCAATATCGCGCAATACCAGCAAGAACTCTTCACCGGCATAACGCACTACATAATCTGAGCCTCGTGTTTCGCGAAGCAGTAAGGCGCTGATTTGTTGCAATAAGCTATCGCCGGCACTTTGGCCATACTGATCATTGATGGATTTAAATCCATCCAAATCCAGATGAATTAAAGCCACGCATTTGCCTTGCTGTTGCAGACTCTGGCGGTTTCGTTGGTAGTGCTCGATATCCTTTGGTAATTGCTCAAACAAGAAGCGGCGGTTGCGTAAGCCAGTGAGTGTGTCTTTATGCACCAGTTGACCCAGCTGAGCATTCAGTTCATTTAAGCGGTTGTTGCTGTTTTCCAGCTCCTGGGTCCGCTGTCTCACCAATCGAGATAAGGCCAATTGCTGTTGTTGGTTGTTACGTCGTACCAACCAGAACAAGCCAGAGAGTATCAAGCCCAGCAGTGCAAACCAGAGCACCTGATACATCCAGGTTTCATCAAACCGTCGTGGTACCACAAGGTCAATGCGACTACTTTGCGCTTCGGCCCAGGATTGGTTTTGTTGTCGGACCTGCACTTCAAACTGATAGTGCCCCGGCGGTAAGTTGGTATAAATCGCTTCCCGTCGGCTGGCAGCCTGTTGCCAGACTTTGTCAAACCCATGTAGACGATAACGAAATTGCAGCGATGTCGCATTAAAAAAGTCCAGCGCCGTATAGTGGATACTGAAGCTGCGCTCATTCACCGGCAATACCTGGCGTGCTTGGTGATCACGCAGTAAAAATGAGCGTTGTCCCTGTATCTGCTGCAACAGAGGGCGAAAATCAGGATCATTGCTACGCTTAAAAAAGCGGTCTATCGCTACCACCCCTTGTAAACTCGGGAACCAGAGTTGGTCCTGCCATAAAGCCAGCTTGGCATGGCCAGCACCATTACAACAACGGCCTGGCGTATTGCCTAGCTGACGTTGGTACGGAGTGAGAATTTGTTCTGCCTGCAAAGGATCCTGCTTTAACTGCGATAAAGCCGGTAGCGGCAGACGAAACACTCCTTTTAGGGTGCTAAACCACAACTGTTGTTGTTGCTCATCGAACAACATGGCGACTACCGGGCCATAGGGTAAGCCATTGCTGTTATCAAACTGCCGCCACTCTGCATTGGGGAAACGGACAAAAAGGCCATCATCCAAAGTACCTACCAATAAGGTTTCATCCGGCAGGATCAGCAACGACATAATGTAGCTGTTATACAATGGGCTACCAATACCCAACCGCTGCAGGCGCTGCTGTTGTAATTGATAAAGTCCACGGGTCGTTCCAACCACCTGATACCAACTTTGATCCTGGATGGTAGTCACGTGCCTGGACTCCAGCTCACGGTTAAATGCAAAAGGCCGTAACTGTTGGTCCTGCCAGTAGAAGAGGCCTGCAGCACCACCTATCCAGCTTCCACCTGCTTGCCTTGGCTGAATAAAACGTACGGTACTGCCTTCAAGCTCACTAGCCAAACTGGAAATGGTTTGACTACCTGGCTCATAGCGAAACAAGCCATTATCCATCGCCAGCCACCAGCTATCATCTGAAAAATGAATATCATGGATACTCTGTGAACCTAACACCTGCTGATCAAGCAGCAGCTGAAACTGTCCATGCTCGCTTAAATAGCCCAAGCTGGATTGGGTGGCAATCAATAAACGCTGCTCAGGCGTTACCAATAACGAACGGACGATTGGATCAGTTTGCATCTCCCCAACAACACGACGCACATGACCGGGTGAAGCACGAAAAATGCCGTCACTGAAACTGGCGAGCCAGATATTGCTATCTTTATCTTCAAAAATGTCATAGAACCATGGACTACTACCAAGCTCTGTTGCACTGATTTGTTGCCAGTCCTGTCCCTGATGACGCTGATGCAAACGACTGTAGCCTGAAATCCAGTCGGAGCCATGACTGTCTCTGAAAATACGGTATATCGCTGAGCTCTCTTGCGCCAACAAATCGCAACGTGCTACCTCGCCCTCGCTATTGAGGTGGTAGAAACCAACTTCTGTCGCTAAATGTACCTGACCATCTGTCAGCGCTATATCGTAGATACGGCTCTGCTGCAATTCTCTGGGTAATAAATAATGCTGCAATTGACCGCTGTCCAATTCATAGCGGATTAAATGCTCGCTGGTGGTCAACCACACGTCATGCTCAGTGCTACGTAGCTGCATCACCGGCTGACGTACCGGGCTGAACCGGCTGACCCGCCCAGCCTGTACCCGAAATAAATGCTCTGCAGCGACCCAGACTTCACCCGGCCGTACCTCAGCCATGGCCGTGACTTCAGTGAGAATATTAAAGCGCTCAAAAATAAGCGTTTTTGGGTCCAGCCGGCTTAAACCAGCTTTGGTGCCGATCCAGATCAACCCCTGGCTATCGGTCATCAGTTGGTTGATGGAATTACTGGCGAGTTGACGATGCTGTTGACTGGTGAAGGTATCAAAACGAAAGCCATCAAACCGGCTAAGGCCGTACAGTGTGCCGGCCCAGATGTAGCCCTGTTGATCCTGCGTCAGAGCCCGCACCGAGTTCGATGCCAAACCATCGGCACTGTTCCAGTGCTTGATATCGTAATCATGCAAGGAGCGCTCAATCGCCTGAAGCGAAAAGCTGAACAGCAAACAAATCCAGCACCACTTCAGCACCATCCCTGAACTCCCGTTAACCAAAGCACCATAACACAGCATGAAGCGCCAGGCAGGCCATAAAGCCGGCGACAATATCATCCAGCATAATGCCATGCCCTCCTGCAACTTTTTGATCCAGCCAGCGAATGGGCCAGGGTTTTACAATATCAAAGAAGCGGAATAATACAAAACCCAGCAGCAAACTCCAGGCACTAAGCGGCACCAGCACCATGGTCACGGCGAAGCCGACCACTTCATCCCAAACAATGGCGCCATGATCGTGCACGCCCACATCGCGGGCAGCCACCTCACAGACATAAATGCCCAACACCCAGGCTAACATCACAATCAACAGATACAACCACAGTGGGGCCAGCATCAAAGCAGCCACCAAGGGTACAGCTGCCAGGGTGCCAAAAGTGCCAGGTGCTTTTGGTGCCAGACCAGAGCCAAAGCCAAGTGCCAGCAGGTGCTGCCATTTTTTCAGGTTAAAGGCGGCTTTCATTTTTCAAAATGCTCAAAACCACGATGCTCGTAAGCAAAGAGTTCATTGCCAGCGCGCAGTTCCAATTTACCGGCGGCTCCGGTAATGCGCCCGATGCAGGTGACAGGAACACCATAAGGGGAAAGCAACACATCCAACATGCTTTTTTTGCTTTCAGGTACCGTGAACAACAACTCGTAATCTTCTCCGCCCGACAAGGCGAGCGCTAGGGCAGTACTGCGATCACAGCTATCTTTTAACGCTTGCGACAAAGGCAAGCGTTCCACATCCAGACTGGCACCAACGGAGGAGCGGTGCATCAGGTGCTGAATATCGGAATACAGGCCATCGGATAAGTCCATCGCACTGCTGGCTACAGTGCGCAGCGCCTGGCCAATCGCCAGACGTGCTGTTGGGTAATGGAAGCGTTGCAAAATATGGGCACTATGCTTTTTACTGACTTCGACCTGGCCCTGACAGAGCCGCAGGCCAAGGCCCGCATCACCCAAAGTTCCGGTGACATAAATAAAGTCACCGACCTTAGCTCCCCGGCGGGTCAGCATTTTGCCGTGCGGTACCTGACCTTTCGCCATTACGGTAAAGGTCATCGGCCCCCGGGTGGTATCGCCACCAACCAGTTGGCAATCGTAGTAATCCGCCGTTTCACTCAGGGCATCGGCGAAAGCAGCCAACCAGGGGTCGTCTACTTTAGGCAACGTCATCGCCAGCGACAACCAGGCAGGCTCGGCCCCCATTGCTGCCAAATCACTGATGTTGACCGCCACCAACTTGTGTCCCAAGGCGCGGGGGTCGACATCGGGAAAAAAGTGAGTGCCTGCAACCATGGTGTCGGTGGTTACCACCAGATCATAGCCTTCGCGCAGCTGCAGAACAGCCCCGTCATCGCCCACCCCAATCAGGGTATCTTTACGAGCTCGGCCTGAGTTGGCAAAGTAGCGCTGAATAACTTCGAATTCACCCATAGCGAAAAAGCCGGCTTAAATGCCGGCTGTCCTTTAGTTTGGTCGCAGCGTGCGGACGGCTTTATCCAGAATACCATTGACAAATTTATGGCTGTCATCGGCAGCAAAGGATTTAGCCAGCTCAATGGCTTCGTTGATGACCACTTTGTAAGGCACATCCAGGCGGTACTTCATCTCATAGCCTGAGACACGCAAAATAGCCTTTTCGACCTGATCAATTTCATCAAAAGGCCGGTCCAGATAAGGTTTGAGCAGTTCATCCAACGTTTGGTGGTAACTGACCACACCGCGCAGCAAATCCTGAAAATAGGCAACATCCAGTTGCTTGACGTTATTTTCCAACAGCAGTTGCTGCTCAATGTCCTGGATCTTATTCTGACTAAGCTGCCAGCTGTAAATGCCCTGCACGGCTAATGAGCGTGACTTACGACGCGCATTGGGTTTCATTCAGATATCCTCACAACTGCTCAAGCAGGTTAACCATCTCAAGTGCCGACATCGCTGCTTCGCCGCCTTTATTGCCGGCTTTGGTGCCTGCACGCTCGATGGCTTGCTCGATGGAGTCTACTGTCAATACACCGAAAGCGACCGGCAGATCCTGTTGCATCGCCACCTGGCCAATGCCTTTAGTGCACTCGGACGAGACATATTCAAAATGCGGTGTGCCACCACGAATAACAGCACCCAGTGCAATGATCGCATCGTACTTTTTGCTGGCAGCCACCCGTTGCACCGCTAACGGCAGCTCAAAGGCACCAGGCACCCGAATGACGGTGATGTCTTCGTCACGGACCTGGCCAACCCGCTTTAAGGTATCAATGGCACCTTGCAGCAAGCTTTCAACAATAAAGCTGTTAAAGCGCGCTACCACCAGGGCAAACTTTTTATTCGGGGCAGTCATGCCTGCTTCAATTACCTGCATCTTGCAGCTCCACTTGGTTCAAATTCAAAATTGCCGCGTATGATACCACAACTGCGGCCAGGCCGAAGGATTATAGCAGCCGTTTACTCGCTGACATAATCCACTACTTCCAGTCCAAAACCGGATAAGGCATGGTATTTTTTCGGCTTGCTGAGCAGGCGCATCTTACCAACGCCCAGACTGGCCAAAATTTGCGAGCCCACCCCAACGGTACGTGAAGTCCCTTGCCAGGGGGCTGACTTAGGCTGTTCTCCTTTATCTTCCGCTTCAAAGGCTTGCACCATACGCACCAGAGCCTCAGGGCTTTCATGCTTGCCAAGTAGTACCAGTACACCGCCGTCATTAGCGATGCGCTGCATGGCCTTATGCAAAGGAATACTCCGGTTCGCGGCCCGGTCAGCCAGCAATAAGTCGCTGAATGTATTGTGCAAGTGTACCCGCACCAGGCAGGGTTCATCGGCCTTGATGTCCCCTTTGACCAGAGCAAAGTGGATTTGGTTATCAATGGTGTCACGAAAGGTAACCAGTTCGAAATCACCCACATCAGTGCTGAGCTGACAACGTGCCACCTGCTCGATGGTGGTTTCGTTCAAGTTACGGTACTCAATCAGGTCAGCAATGGTGCCAATTTTGATGCTGTGCTTAGCAGCAAATTTTTCCAGATCCGGCCGACGCGCCATGGTGCCATCGTCGTTTAGAATTTCCACAATCACCGCCGCAGGCTCCAGCCCGGCCAACCGGCTTAAATCACAGCCAGCTTCGGTGTGACCTGCACGATTTAACACCCCACCATTTTGCGCTTTTAGCGGGAAAATATGGCCTGGTTGCACGATGTCGCTGGCACGGGCATCGCGCGCCACTGCTGCTTTCACAGTGCGAGCTCTATCGGCCGCCGAGATACCGGTAGTCACCCCTTCGGCTGCTTCGATAGACACAGTAAAAGCAGTACTGAACTGCGATTTATTGCTGTCGACCATCAGCGGCAAATTCAGTTGCTTACAACGGTCTTCGGTTAATGTCAGACAAATCAGACCCCGACCATAGGTTGCCATAAAATTGATGGCTTCCGGCGTGACGTATTCGGCAGCCATCACCAAATCGCCTTCGTTTTCCCGATCCTCATCATCCATCAAAATCACCATGCGACCCTGACGAATGTCTTCAATAATTTCTGCAGTACTGTTTAGTTGCATACAAACCTTCTATGACTGAATCTTTTCAGGTAAAAAGCCGGCCAGCTCAGATAAAACCACGGGCTCGGAGTAAATGGGTACTCACACCAGGTGCCGCTGCTGCATCAGGTTGCAGCAAGCGCTCCAGATAACGGGCAATCAAGTCCACTTCCAAATGCAGTGTCATGCCCACTTTGGCCTGCTGCAAGGTGGTGACCAGTGCCGTGTGGGGTACTATGGTCAGGCGGAAAGCATCGGCACTGAGCTCATTCACCGTCAGGCTGATGCCATCCAGCGTAATAGAGCCTTTTTCAGCGATGTATCGGCTAAGCTCCTGCGGCATAGCCAACCAGAGCTCCCAGCTGTCGGTTTTCTTTTCGATGGCGCGGATACGCCCGATCCCATCGACATGACCGCTGACCAGATGACCACCAAGCCGACTGCTTGGTAACAACGCTTTTTCCAGGTTGATCCGCTGGCCACTTTGGTAGCTGCCAAATAAAGTACGGCGCAGGGTTTCCGCCGACAAGTCCGCCTGAAACGCATCGCTGCTTTTGGCCGTAACCGTCAGGCAGACACCATTGCTGGCGATACTATCACCCAGTTTCACATCGGAAAAATCCAGCTGCTCGCTTTCAATCCACAGCCGCATGCCCTGCCCTGATTTCTGGCTGGAGCGAATACGGCCTACCGCCTCTATAATTCCGGTAAACATGCTATCCTCTGCCGTGCAGCGTTGCAATGAAACGAAGATCGGGCCCAAGCTGACGGATATCCTGCCAGCTCAGTGCAATGGCATCATTTACATTCGTCAATTCGGTCAAATGCACCAGGCCGCGCGCCTGGTGCCCTAAAATTTTTGGTGCCTGGTACAACCAAAACTCATCCACCAGGCTTGCCTGCAGCAAAGAGCCAGCCAACCGGGCCCCGGCTTCTACCCACAGGGTATTGATGTGCTGTTGTGCCAGCAACTGCATCAGCGCAGGCAAATCAAACTGCTCTTGCGTACATGGGGCGTGTAAGAGCTCTGCTCCAGCCGGAGCCTGCTGTGTGCACCCCTCGGGGTACACCAGTACCAGCTTACCCGGCTGGGCGAACAAGGCTTCGTTGCCGGTCAGGCGCTGACGCCTATCCAGCACCAGCCGAGTCGGCTGACGATAGCTCCCATTCTGCAAGGGGTTAATAGGCGACAAGGCTTGCTCTGGCCGCAGGCTCAAACGGGCGTCATCGCGCAGCACGGTTTCCGCGGTCGAGAGCACAGCACAGCTTTGCGCGCGCTGCAATTGCACATCGGCACGGGCCTCTTTCGAGGTGATCCATTGGCTGGCACCATTGTTCAGCGCCGTTTTCCCATCCAGGCTGGCCGCCAGTTTCAACCGTACAAAAGGGCGCTGCTGCTCCATTCGGGTTAAAAACCCCGGATTCAGCGCTCTGGCACTTGCGGCCATCAGCCCGCTTTGCACCTTTATACCCGCAGCCTGCAACAACGCTGCGCCGCGACCAGCTACCTGCGGGTTCGGATCCTGCATCGCCATCACCACCCGGCGCACACCAGCCTGGATTAACGCCTCAGCACAGGGCGGCGTGCGGCCATAATGACTGCAAGGCTCCAGCGTGACATAACAATCGGCACCACGTGCCTGTTCAGCAGCCTGCTGCAGGGCCACTACTTCAGCGTGTGGCCCACCGGCCTGGTGATGATAACCTTCACCAACAACCTGGCCACTTTTCACCAGCACAGCACCTACATTCGGATTCGGAGAGGTCGTAAAACGCCCTTTTCGGGCCAGCTCAATGGCCCGGGCCATAAAGCGATGATCGTCGGCGCTAAAGCTCACTGCTCATCCCCAAGTTTAGCGATGGCTTCACCAAATTCACGGATATCTTTAAAAGAGCGGTACACCGAGGCGAAACGGACATACGCGACTTTATCCAGTTTAACCAGCTCGTCCATAATCAGATTGCCGAGCAACTGACTGCTGACTTCCCGTTCACCGGTCGCCCGCAGTTGTGATTTTACCTTGTTGATCAACTGCTCGGTTTGCTCGGTTGCCACCGGGCGTTTTTCCAGCGAGCGCAGTAAACCACTGCGCAACTTGTCTTCATTGAAAGGCTCACGTGAACCATCCCGTTTTACAATACGTGGCATCACCAACTCAGCAGTCTCAAACGTCGTGAAACGCTCGTGACAGGCACCGCACTCCCGCCGGCGCCGCACCTGATGGCCATCGGCTACCAAACGGGAGTCTATGACTTTGGTATCATCTTTACCGCAAAAAGGGCAAAACATGCTTTGAGTTCCTCTGAAGACGCTGCTGATAGAAAAATGGCCGCAATAGCGGCCATTTTAGCATGAAAATCAAGCTTTAGGCATAAACAGGCAAACGGCCACAAAGCTCTGAAACCTGAGCCCGTACCCGGTCTACCACGGACTCATCGCCCATGTTATCCAGTATATCGCAAATAAAATCAGCCACCAGGCGCGCTTCGGCCTCTTTAAAGCCACGGCGGGTAATTGCTGGAGTGCCAATGCGCAGACCACTGGTCACAAAAGGTGAACGAGGATCATTTGGCACGGAGTTTTTATTCACCGTAATATGAGCACGGCCGAGGGCAGCATCCGCATCTTTACCGGTGATGTCCTTGTTGATCAAATCCACCAGGAACAGATGGTTCTCTGTGCCGCCAGACACAATGGTGTAACCGCGTTTGATCATCTGATCGCACATCGCTTTGGCATTGACTACCACCTGCTGCTGATACACTTTGAACTCAGGTTCCAGTGCTTCTTTAAAGGCAACAGCCTTGGCTGCAATCACATGCATCAGTGGACCGCCCTGGCTGCCAGGGAACACCGCTGAGTTCAGTTTCTTTTCAATGGCTTCGTTGCTGCGAGCCAGGATCAGACCGCCACGGGGACCCGCCAGAGTTTTGTGGGTCGTGGTAGTAACTACATCGGCAAAAGGCACCGGGTTCGGATACAACCCTGCTGCCACCAGGCCAGCCACATGCGCCATATCCACCAGCAGGTAAGCACCCACTTTATCGGCAATGGCACGAAAACGCTGCCAATCCACGATGCCTGAGTAAGCAGAAAAACCAGCAATAATCAGCTTGGGTTTGTGTTCCAGCGCCAGTTGCTCAGCCTGATCGTAGTCAATCACACCGGTTTCGGGATGCAGGCCATACTGCACTGATTTGTAGAGCTTGCCGGAAGCACTCACGGTAGCGCCGTGGGTTAAGTGACCACCATGGGCCAGGCTCATCCCCAAAATAGTATCACCAGCCTCCAGCAAAGCCAGGAATACGGCTGAATTGGCCTGAGAACCTGAATGTGGCTGCACATTGGCGTAATCCGCACCAAATAATTCTTTAGCACGGGCAATGGCCAGATCTTCCACAATATCAACATGCTCACAGCCACCATAGTAACGCTTGTGCGGGTAGCCTTCGGCATACTTATTGGTCAGTTGCGTGCCTTGTGCTTGCAGCACCCGTGGGCTGGCATAGTTCTCAGAGGCGATCAGTTCAATATGATCTTCCTGACGTTGAGTTTCATCGGCAATGGCCTGCCACAAGGCTGGATCATAATCGGCAATATTCATGTCACGCTTCAACATAGGTTCTCCCGCGGCGTAGCTGTTACGCACATTTCAAAGTAAGACCTGGCCCAGAGTGAAGGCCTAGCCTGAAATGCCGCCTATTCTACCCGCAAAACCATCAGGATGCACCCAGATTTTAGCCATCTAAACATCCAGGCTTACTGCGGCTGTGCAAAAATCCGCACAGCACGGCGAATTCTCAGGTTGAGCGCTTGCATTTTAACCATCAGCACCTAAAATACTGTATATACATACACCACCCTATCATGGCAATGACACAACGTAAAATCATCCACATCGATTTGGATTGTTTTTTTGCTGCAGTAGAAATGCGCGATAACCCATTGCTGCGGGACAAGCCCATCGCCGTGGGTGGCAGTGCCAGCAGTCGGGGGGTTATCGCCGCTTGCAATTATCCGGCGCGAGCCTTTGGTGTTCGCTCCGCCATGCCTACCGCACAGGCCCTGAAGCTGTGCCCACAACTGCTTCTGGTCCCCGGAAGAATGCAGGCATACAAGGAGGCCAGCAAGCAAGTCATGGCTATCTTAGAGCGCTACAGCGACACCATTGAACCCTTGTCGCTGGATGAAGCCTATCTGGATGTAAGCGGTAGTCCCTTGTTTCAGGGCAGTGCAACCCGTATAGCCGAAGCCATCCGCCATGCAATTAAAACCGAAACAAGCCTTACCGCCTCTGCCGGAGTGGCACCGAATAAGTTCTTGGCCAAAATTGCCAGTGATGAGCACAAGCCTGATGGGCTTTTTGTGATCTGCCCACATCAGGTGGCAGACTTCGTTGCCGGATTGGCCGTGCAGAAAATCCCCGGTATTGGCCCAAAAACAGCCAGTCGTTTGCAGGATCTCGGTGTGCAGTATTGCCCGGATGTATTTAACGTGCCTTTGGCCCGTTTAATCCGGCAATTTGGTGCATACAGCCAAACCTTACTGGAGCGCTGTCAGGGCATCGATCACCGACCGGTCAGCGCTGAACGTGTCCGTAAGTCGGTGGGTGTAGAGCAAACCTATGCCAAAGATAAATGCAGCTTGCAAGACTGCGAAGCAGAGCTTCCTGCTTTGCTGAACACTCTTCAGCAACGGTTGGAGCGACATCAGGCCAGTAGCCTGGTGCATAAACTGGCTGTGAAATTAAAGTTTCATGATTTTCAGCAAACCACCGTCGAGCAGCAACTGCAAACCGCTGATCTAGCCAGTGCTCGCACGCTGCTGGTCACCGCCTGGCAACGGGGTGAAGGTCGGCCAGTGCGACTCATCGGCTTGCAGGCAGGGCTGACTGAGCAGGATCATAAACAACTGATACTGGAGCTTTAAACAATAAAAAACCAGCGACAAGCGCTGGCTTTGCATGGAGCCTATTCCGGTTTAAGAAACTACCGTTACGTTTTCAGCCTGAGGACCTTTTTGGCCATCAACAATTTCAAAAGTCACTTGCTGACCTTCCAATAATGTTTTGCGGCCGGAACCATTAATGGCCCGAAAGTGCACAAATACATCTTTGCCGCCTGCACGTTCGATAAAACCAAAGCCTTTGTCTTCGTTAAACCACTTAACAGTACCGGTAATTAGATCTGACATAACTCTCTCTTACATTAACTTTCATTGATCAGTGCGCTGATCATTGAGTGAACCTTGTGAGCAATCAGCAAACCAGCACAACTGGCTGCTAATCTTCTACACCTTGCCAACGTAGCGACATGGTTATGGTACAGCAATAAAGCCGGGTACCATAAAATGAGTGTAGCACTGAATCTTTAAAAAGTTGATGAATGTCCTATTAATTTTTTTTACGCCGTACCGGAATATTACCATCATCGCCGGCTTGAAATACTTGTGGTGTGGCGGCTTTAGCAGTCTTGCCTGACGCGCTGCTTTTTCTGTCAGATGAGCGTTTGCCAGCAGTTTGCTTTTTCGCTTTAACTTGTGAAGTGGTGACAGGCTTCGGCTTGCCGGTAAAACGTGCAGGCAGACTATCGATCACTGAAAATTGCACGGGCTGGCGAAAAAAAGCCTCCAGCTGCTGCAAACTGAGCCAGTCTTTCGGGCCAACCAGTGAAATAGCCTCACCTTGCATACCAGCCCGGCCTGTTCGCCCGACCCGATGCACGTATTCTTCAGCAAACTTTGGCAAGTCAAAGTTCACCACATGCGACACCTGCAACAAATCCAGACCACGCGAGGCAACGTCTGTGGTAATAAGTATTTGGTAGTTGCCTCTGGCAAAATCTTGCATCACGCTGTTGCGTTTTGCCTGGCTTAGTTTGCCACTTAAACCAATAGCCTGATAGCCCAAGGTAGCAAACCATTCAGCTAAACGCTCGGTATCAGCCCGGGTGGCAGTAAACACAATGACCTGACGTAAATCTGCTGCATGCTTGAGCAAATGCGCCAGCAGCGCTTCTTTATGGCTCAGGTGATCACAAAGGTAAAACTGCTGGCTGATATCGGTATGCTGCTGATGGGCATCGTCGGTAGTAATTCGATGAGGCTTACGCAGCAAAGCCAGCGCTAACTCATTCACGTCGATGTGATCCAAGGTTGCAGAGAATAGCAAGGTTTGCCGTAAACGGTGAGAAGCAGCTTTATGGATGGTCATTAGTTCATTGGCAAAGCCAAGATCCAGCATGCGATCGGCTTCATCCAGAATCAGTAACTCCAACCCTTGCAAAAAAATCGAGCGGTGTGCCAGATGATCGCAAAAGCGACCAGGGGTGGCGACAATGATCTGCGGCTGACGCTTAAGCAGCTTTTCCTGATCATTAAAGTTTTCGCCACCAAGCAGTAAAGCAGCTTGGATTGGGGTATTAGCAATCAGCAATCGTAACTGACCATACACCTGCTTTGCCAACTCACGTGTTGGCGCCAGTATTAAGGCCCTGGCGTCCTGACGAGATAAGGGTTTACTACGGAGCAAACGCTGCATCATGGGCAACAGATAAGCAAGCGTTTTGCCTGAGCCGGTGCGGGAAGATACCAGCAAGTCTTTTCCCGTTAATACAGCAGGAATAGCTTCCTGCTGTATCTCGGTTGGTTTGGTAAAGCCAAGGTGCTGAATCGAGCGCAGCAAGCGCGGGTCAAGCGCCAAGTCGGCAAAAGGCGTCATCGGTTACTCCAAAAAATCAATGACGCCATTATACCCCAGAATCAGTCTGCTGGCTCGACAATCGCTTCAATCCGCCGGTTGCTGGCCCGGGCGGCTTCTGAAGCTCCTTCGGCCCTGGGTTGGGTTTTACCATAGCCGCGAGTGGTCACTCTGGCTGCATCAATGCCAAAGCGGTTAATCAACAGGGAGGCAACCGCCTCAGCCCGGCGTTCAGACAAGCCCTGATTGTATTCATAAGAGCCTTGGTCATCGGTATGACCAGCAATGGTGACCCTGGTATTGATAAAGCGTTTCAGATAATCGGCAAGTTCCTGCAACTGAGGCAGGTATACCGGCTTGACGATTGCCTGGTCAAAATCAAACAGAATATCCATTTCCAACACCACCTGATCGGCTTCAAAGATGCTGCAGCCGAAGGCATCCACCCTGTCTCCTGCCGGCGTATCCGGGCAACGATCACACTCATCCGGAATACCATCGCCATCCGAGTCCACAACGACAGGTGGCTCTTTATGTACAATTGGACGCTGCCGCGGATCCTCGCTGGCAGCCCACAGCAACTGCGAACCAAGCAGTAAACTGCTCAATAAAACAAGTTTGAACAAAGACTTCATGCCTTCTCTCCATGTTGAAGGGTGTTAGAAAAAAACGGTTCTGGTTGATGCAAAAAGCCCTGATAACCATCAAAGCGATAATGCGATAATTGCTGCAATTGCTCCTCGTCCTCGATATGCACAGCCAACACCTGGATACTAAGTGCGCGAATGGTGGAGACCAACGAGGTCAGAAAGACACTCTCCTGCGGCGATGCAACTAAGGACTGGGTAAAAGCAGCATCAATTTTGACGTAATCAGGGCGAACTTGTTGCACATAGGCCATGGAAGAGAAGTTACGTCCCACTCTATCCAGACCAAAGCGGACGCCATACTCCCGTAATAACTGCACCAGACTGATCACTGCTGCTTTGTTGTATAGCGCCGTCTCTTCGGAACATTCCAGACCAAAAAATGGCAACACATCCACATGCTGCTGTAGTTGAATAGCCAACCAACGTTGAAAGGCGGTTGATTTGAGCGACGCTGCAGACAAATTCAGCACCACAGGCTGACCAGGTTCCTGCGTCAGTTGCGCCAAGACCAACTGAATAGCCAACTGATCAAAACGCAAACCTAATTCATACTCATCCAATGTCGACATAAAACTTGCAGCTGGTAGCATAGTGCCTACCGGAAACTCCAGTCGCGCAAATAGCTCGTAATGTACCAATTGCTGGTTACCCAACCTCTGTACCGGCTGCTTCGAGAAACTGACAGCCCCCTGCTCTACCGCTTGTTGTAATATAGACACCAATTCAGAACGTTGGGTCACTTCACGACTATCAGTGTGGATCTGCACCTGCTGGTTATTATCACTTCGAGCCTGTTGCAATGCCTGATCGACCCTTGCCATCACCTCAGCAATGGACCCCGAGTGATTGACCCAACAGGCACCAATCCAGACCGGCTGTTCGGTACTGGCAAAAAGCTCCAGCAAAGCTTGTTGCAGATGCTCCAACAACCCTTTACTTTGCTCAATACTCTGACCAGGTAAAATCAACGCAAACTCATCCAATCCCAACCGACATAGCACCGCATCGGCAACCCCTGCACATCGCTGTTGCATTAATTGACTGGCACGCGCTATGGCTTTATCTCTGGCAACAAAGCTCTGCTGATCGCGTTGAGTTAAAGAGGGTATTTTGATCAACGCCAAGACGCCACGAGGCTCCTGCTGCAACCAAGCCTGCAGTTGCTGGTTGAAGAAGCGACGATTGCCAAGCCCACTGACCGGATCACGAAAAGCCTGATCCTTAAGCTGTTGCTGCCGCTGATCACTTTCAGAAAAATCCCGTTGCAACTGCTGCGCCATCTGATTAATGGCTTCAACCACACTGCGTAACTCAGGCGTCTTTGGCAAAGCGATTGGCTGATCAAACTGATGCTGCCGGATCAGCGCAGAGACAGTCTGGATCTGCTGCAAGGGCTGCAAAATTCGTCGAACCCCTATGGCAGCCAGCAAAACCAATAGCAAGGTCAACGTAGCAAACCACCCCAGCATTTGGATAAAAGTCTGCCACAAAGTGCGATACGCCATGCCCGGATGACCGATAATGGTCAACTCGCCATACTGCAACCAGCCACTACTTAACACAATGGTTCGCTCTACCTGAGGCAATAGATCCAGGTTCTGAAACCAGGCAGGAACACCTTGAAAGTCCACGGTACGCTGCTCCTGCCAGTTACGATCGGAGTCGAACAAACGCACCTCCAGCAGCTTATAGAAACCACCATCCGCATAAGCTTTTAACACACTTTCAATCAACACTGGTTGCAGTGGATCCAAATGTGGTTGTAATGCACCGGCCATGGAGACACTGGCATTCTCAATGTCGGTAGTCAATTGCTCGGCTAAAAACGCTCTACTATTGTCAAAGCTTAGCCAGATCGCACCAGCCAGGCTCAGTGTTAAACTTAATAAAATCAAGGCCAGCAGTTGCCGAAATAATGTCATTGTTATTTTCCTTGTCGCTGCTGTGGATGTGCGTATCGCTGCAATAATTCAACCCACTGCGGCAATCGCTCAGGTGACCCAATCGCTTCAGCCCGGCCCCGCTGTCGATTTAACCACAGCTGCTGGCCATTAAAACTAAAGACCGGAATTAAATCCGGCCGCTGAGTAGCTGGCTTAATAGCACCATCCAGGTTGTCCAGAATCAAGGGTACAGCCGTTGGTGTTTCGTAATAGGCCAGCACCATATGAAACTGATTAAGCTGAACAGCTTTTACATACACCAGCCTCAGTTTCTGGATATCAAAACCCATTTCAAGCAAGGTGAAATACTTGGCAATACTAAAGTCTTCACAGTCACCAGCACCCATGCCGATAAATTCAATGGGCGTTGCCCAGTAATCCTCTTGTCCCCACAGTACGCTATCATCAACAAACTGAAACAAGTTAAAAAAGCGATTTACTGCTTCCAGTTGTTCCATGCCTGGCTGGCTTTGTTGCTGTTCAATCAAGTACCGCCAGGCGTGATAACGACGAATCGCACTTTCATCAAAGTTCGCTTGCAGATAACTGAGTGCCTGCCGCTGCTGCGGTTCCGCCCAGAGCAGCCAGCCTGTGGTGACGCAAGCCAGCAGTATACAAACGCTCAGGCGCAACATAATCAGACTTACCAGCCACTGGCCGAATGTGCTTCCACGTCACTTTGCTGCCGACCTTCCATCGAATAAATATGCCAGCGCATCACTTCCCCAGTCGCCAGATTGTAAGCACGGATACCGAGCTGATTGGCATTCATCACAAAATGTTCTGCTGCAGTGACATTCTCTACTTTTACCTCAATAGGTGGCAATTGCTGGCGGTACTCAGCCCAGAGCCGCTCTTTGAGGTAAGCCACTCGACTATCAAAAAGCGGACGGTTTAAAGCAGGTTGCTCAGCAAGCTGATGAGCAAAGATGGTAAGTTTAATCGGGTCATTACTTAACTGAAAATGTTTGATTAGTGCCAGCAAACCGCGTAGTTCCTGACAGGCTAAAATACGATCATCCCGGTAAAACTGTACTGCATACACAGAGCTAAACTGCTGTACCTGCTGCTTGCTACAACCATCGACAGTGACTAAAGCTCCCGTCGTCGTTCGCTCACACAGATCGCGTTGGCGAATAACACCATCCTGATCCGGATCTTTTAGTTGCGCCAGCTGCGACTGACTCAAACCATGGACATCGTAATTGGGGCTTTGACTACAAGCCAGCAAGGCTGTGGCTAGCAGGCTAATCAGACAGACATTATACATGATGGTTTGCATGGTGCTTACTCCTGTCCCTGAGCCAGAAAGAAATCATCCGGATTAATTCTAAGTGCCGCCAGTAATTCACCTTTGGCTTGCAAAATTCGGTAATTGGCAAACAGATGATCGATTTCTGCACTAACAAAGTTACCACGAGCCTCAAACAACTCATTTTCGGTATCCAGCAAATCAAGCAAGGAACGCCGGCCTAAATCAAATTGCTCACGATAAGCGCTCTGGGTCTTGTAACTTTCTTCCACATGTTCTTGCAAATAGGCCAGTTGCTGGAACAGGGTGCGCTCTGCCTGCCAGGATAAACGCGCGCCTTCCAACACCTGGCGATAAGCACGTTCACGAATTTCTTTCGCTTCAGCGGTACGGTAGGCTGTTTTTAGCTGTTGATGGTGGTCACGACGACCATTGAACAGATTGTAACGTAACACCAAACGAGCCTGGGTCCGATCGACGTAATCGTTATCCCGCTGCCAGCGATTAAACTTATTGGCCTGCACCTCAAGATGCAACTGAGGCCAGTAACTGGAGCGTTGCTGCAGCTGCAACAATTCAACAGCATGCACATCAAAATTAGCTGCGGTTAAAATTGGATGCTGATCGCGCGCTTGTTCTAATAACTGCTGCTTTGACGCCGGGATCATACGAATATCCGGTACCGGCGCCCGTAACTCCTGGGGGTAGTAACCTGTCACCGCCATAAAAGTAGATTTGGCATCGGCTTCATTGTTTTGGGCCGCCAAATAATTGGCATGGGCTCTGGCTAAACGACCACGTATTTGCGACAAATCCGACTGTGAACCAAGCCCCGACTCCACCCGCTCTTTAATTTGCTCGTAAATACCACGATGAGATTGCAGGTTTTGCTCCGCCAGCACTCTTAACTGCTGTGTTTTCAGCACATCGAGATACACCCGGGCAACCTGCAGTGCCACTTCCTCTGTGGTAGCCAGTAAACTCCAGAACTCCGCCTGAGCTTCAGCACTGGTGCGGTTGACATCACGTGCTGTGTAAAAGCCATCGAACAACATTTGACGCAAAGTCAAAGAAACATTGCCGGCACGGCCATCTTCAACATCATCGCGTAAACGAGAAATCGGTGACTCCGATTTATTAAGCTGTGCCACCGCTTGCAAATCCAGCGAAGGCATCCATCCACCACGGGCTATTCGGGTGTCCTGCTCATAACTGTGATAGCGAAAAAACACCTCACGAACCGTTGGATTGGTATTCAAGGTTTGCGCCACGGTAAACTCTAGGGAGTCAGCATGCCCTTTCATCACTGGAAGGGCCGTTAGACCCAGGCAAAGACTGAACATCCATGTTGCACGGTTTGGTTTCATCAAATCATCTCTCCTTGAGCGCACTTTGTTTAGCTCGGGTAATAGGTTTAACAAGATACTGAAATAGTGTTCTTTTTCCGGTGATAATGTCAACCGATGCCATCATACCGGGCATGATAGGTAACACTTCCCCATCGGCATCCAAAAAGCTGCCTTCGGTACGGATCCTAACCAGATAGTAACTGTTACCCTGCTCATCCAGCATGGCATCGGCACTGATGTACTCAAGCGTACCAGCTAAACCACCATAGATGGTAAAATCATAGGCAGTTAATTTCACCACAGCTGTTAACCCAGGGCGGATAAAAGCAATATCACGCGGTGACATGCGTGCTTCAACCACCAGGGCTTCCTCTTGTGGTACGATTTCAATCAAATCCATCCCGGGTTGAATGACTCCGCCAATGGTATTGATACGAATCGAGTTGATAACCCCATTAACCGGTGATACCACCTGAGTGCGGGTTAACCGATCAGAAAGCTGAACCAGAGACTCTTCCAACACCGCTAAGCGAGACGATGCCTCAGCTAACTTTTGCTGGCTTTCAGTTCGAAACTGCAACGCTGCTTCAACTTGCTTCCTTAAACTTTCTTGCAGAGCGGCCAGCACTTTTGGCAGGTTGTAACGTGCTGAAGCCAACTCGGACTGAACTTCATTCAACTGGCGCTCAAGCTGCAACAATTCGACTTCAGATACGACACCGCGTCGGGCCAGAGGCCGGGTCAGGTTGAGCTCCTGCTCGACCAACGCCATGCTCCGCTCCAAATGGCGGATACGGGACTCTATCTCGGAGCGCTCTTGCTGACGTTGCTGAATTTGTTCAGCGATGATGGCAAAACTGTTTTCCAAACCTTGCATACGCTCCTGAAATAAAGCCTGATAGAACAAAAGTGAAGGCGAGTCAGCATCCAACTGACTAAAATCCGGTGGCTGAATCTGTAAAAATGCTCTGGTTGACTCAACACGAACCGAAGCCAACTCTGCCTGATAACGGGCAATATCTGCCATCAACGTAGTGCGCTGATGCTGTTGTTCGCGCACATCGGCCCGGAAACGGGTTTGATCAATCCCCATCAAAACCTGGCCCTGCCGGACCTGCTCGCCTTCCCGAACCATCACCTGCTGCAAAATGCCACCCTCCAGGTTTTGCACCACTTGCAGCTGTTGGGATGGGATCACCCGGCCCTGCCCTCGCGAGACCTCATCGATTTCTGCAAACCAGGACCACACCAGAAAAATACCGACCATCCCTGCAACAGTCAGCAAAATACGTTTGGAGCGGTAAGGGGTTTTAAATTGCAAGCGGGAATGCAAATTATCAACGTACTCAAGCTCCTGCTCAGAAATAGCAGGTTGCGGTGGCCAGAACCAGTTCAATACACGCTCTATCGCTTTACTCAGCATCAGAGCGCCCTTTCTTTAGCGCAGCCAAGACAGAGTTTTTTTCGCCATCAGCGACTACCCTGCCTTTTTCCAACACGATAACCCGATCTACCAACTCCAGCATCGACATTTTATGCGTAATCAATACCAACGTTTTTTCCTTAGCGACCTGGCTAATATGGCGGGTTAGCTGAAACTCGGTGTAACTATCCATATGACTGGTTGGCTCATCCAGCACCAAAATCGGCGGGTTAAACAACAAAGCCCGAGCCATGGCAACACTTTGTCGTTGCCCACCGGATAAATAACTTCCCCGCTCACCCACTTGTCGGTCCAAACCATTAGGCTCATGATCGGTAAACTGAGTTACCCCAGCAAGACGAGCCGCTTTAAGAACCCGCTCATCGTCCACATGCGGCACACCCAGGGTAATGTTGTCACGCACACTGCCATAAAACAAATTGATGTCTTGTGGTACACAACCAATTTTTTGCCGTAAATCTGCCGGGTTAATTTGTTGGCTATCGACACCATCAAACCGTATAGCGCCCTGATCAGGCTGGTAGAACTGCAACATCAATTTTTCGATGGTTGTTTTTCCACTGCCAATTCGGCCGATAATCGCCACTTTCTCTCCTGGTCGAATGGTAAAGCTCACGTCTTTTAGCACCTGATGCTGCGTACCAGGGTAACTAAAACTGACCCGATCAAACTCAATTTTGCCATCGAAATAACCTCGATGCAGATAATGATCGGTTTGCTCTTCCTCCAAATCCATCAGCTGTTCTAAATGAGACAGCGCTGCCCTTGCACTTTGATAACGGGTAGAAAGTAATGAAATTTGCGCAAATGGGGCCACCATGCGGTTACCCAGTAAAACAAAAGCAACTAAGCCACCAAAACTCAACTGATTGTCCATAATCAGATACACACCGCTCACCACTATACCAATGGTCACCAGATGCTGAATGAAACTGGTCACACTGGCGACTGCCACAGTGTATTTTTTGGTTTGCATCGACCAGTTGGCACTATCCGATACCAGAGACTCCCACTTGCCCTGAAACTGACTTTCAGCACCAGCCAGCTTTAATGAATCCAGCCCGGCCAGCGACTCAACCAGATGTGCTTGTTTTTGGCTATTGACCCGACTGCCTTGCTCAACCTGAGTAGCCATGCGCTTCAGTACCCACAGTGAAAACAGCAACATAGCAGCGATGGCAACCAATAGGACTAAGGCGATAGGGCCGGCGATAAAATAAATAACCAAAAAGAACAGCAAGGCAAATGGCAGGTCGATTAAAGCCGCTATGGTGGATGAGGCTACAAAATCACGAATAGCATCAAACTCCTGCACATTGCGGGTAAAAGCGCCAAGGGAATTAGGTCTGGCTTTGGCTTTTAGATTCAGCATTTTCTCGAACAAGCGTGCAGAAAGCAGCACATCGGACTTTTTGGCTGCAATATCCAGAAGATAGCCGCGTAACTGTTTGAGAATAAAATCAAAAATAAAGATCAACACCATACCACTGGTGAGTACCCAGAGAGTATCAAGCGCTAAGTTGGGTACCACCCGATCGTACACATTCATCACATAAAGCGGGATTGCGATGGCAAACAGATTGATAAAGAATGCAGCCAATAACGCATCCCGATAAATCGGCGCAGACAACTTGATGGTATCCCAAAACCAATGCCCATCCAGAGTATGCAAAACCTTGGGAGCTCTTTTATCAAAGCGGTGCTTTTTTTTCACTAAAAGCACATGACCAACAAAGCGTTTGGACAGTTCTTCTGCAGCTAGCTCTTCTTCTGAGTCTTCGACCTCTGGCCAGGAAACCGTGACAGTTCCTGTACTTTCATTACGTGCCAGTAAAATACAGGCTTTTCCCTGCTGCAAAAGCAGTACACAAGGCAAAAAATCGTCTTGCAATTGACTGAAGTGTTTTTCAGAAAATTTTGCGGCTAGCCCTCCCCGCTGTGCTGCACGGGGAATATCTTTGAGCTGCAGACGACCATCTTGCAAAGGCAGCCCCATACTCAAAGTCTTCGCGGAAAAAGGCCGGCCGTAGTGCTTGGTAAAAAACACCAGGCACTGCAAAATAGGATCACGCTCCAGCGGATCCACTGGTATTTGTTGCGAGGAATTTTGTTGCATTTATCCGTTCTTATTTGGTGCAGAGGCTCTCACCTCTGCACTTTCTTATTGTATTTAGGTCGGATCCATCATCAAATGGCCAAGATCAAGCCAAACATCAATGGCTTGTTCAGCCGTTCCAAAATGTTCAATGACTTGCTGGTAGTCTAACTCGGCAATAACCACAGATTGTACGTCACCTGTTGTCGGATCCTGTACCTGCAGGACGGCCTCCCCTTGCTCATTACTAACCAGCTGCAAAAGCTGCTCAAGACTTTCAGAGCTCAGCTCAGGAAATAAATCTTGCAACAGAATACCTTCGATACTCTCTGAGTTGATGGCAGCATCTGATTCAGAAGCTTTTATAAAGTCGTCACTGATTAACAATGGTTCATCTGCCAGCAAACTGCTCTGTAGCACGTCAAGATCGCCTACTTCATCGCCAGCTGAGAAAATATCTAACGAATCATTACTAGATAGCGGACTTACAAAATCAACCAGACCACTGGTGAAATCGTCATAATTTACCTCAATCACACCAGACCCACCTACATCGCCATTCCCATCCGTTGGAAAACCGCCAGGCAATGAAATGACATTACCATCTGTATCGAAAAACTGGCCTTGAGAAGATACGACGGTATCAAACACTAGGTAGCTAGCAAGTTGCATAGCCTCCATCAGAGCACCTATATGGCTAAAATCGAAATCGACTGGGAAATCATTAATTTTAAAGTAGAAAAACCCGTCACCTTCAGTAAGCACATAGAAAGCCATGTAGTCGATAATCGGATCTGAATCTGCATCCGCATCGGCGTCGGCGTCTGCATCTGCGTCCGCATCGGCGTCTGCATCAGCATCCGCATCGGCGTCCGCATCGGCGTCCGCATCGGCATCGGCATCGGCATCGGCATCTGCATCCGCATCGGCGTCGGCATCCGCATCAGCGTCTGCGTCGGCATCCGCATCGGCGTCGGCGTCTGCATCGGCGTCTGCATCGGCGTCTGCGTCGGCATCCGCATCGGCGTCTGCGTCGGCATCGGCGTCCGCATCGGCGTCTGCATCAGCATCCGCATCGGCGTCCGCATCGGCATCCGCATCGGCGTCCGCATCGGCATCCGCATCGGCATCAGCATCGGCGTCCGCATCGGCATCAGCATCAGCATCAGCATCAGCATCGGCATCGGCGTCTGCATCGGCGTCGGCGTCGGCATCGGCGTCCGCATCGGCATCGGCATCCGCATCGGCGTCTGCATCCGCATCGGCATCAGCGTCCGCATCGGCATCCGCATCGGCGTCCGCATCTGCATCGGCATCGGCATCGGCATCAGCATCAGCATCTGCATCGGCATCGGCATCGGCATCGGCGTCGGCGTCTGCGTCGGCATCCGCATCGGCATCGGCATCCGCATCGGCATCTGCGTCGGCATCCGCATCGGCATCGGCGTCCGCATCGGCGTCGGCGTCGGCGTCGGCATCAGCATCAGCATCAGCATCCGCATCGGCATCCGCATCGGCGTCCGCATCGGCGTCGGCGTCGGCGTCGGCATCGGCGTCCGCATCGGCGTCTGCATCGGCATCAGCATCTGCATCGGCGTCTGCATCGGCGTCGGCATCGGCGTCCGCATCAGCATCCGCATCGGCGTCCGCATCTGCATCGGCATCGGCATCAGCATCAGCATCTGCATCGGCATCGGCGTCCGCATCAGCATCCGCATCGGCGTCCGCATCCGCATCGGCATCTGCGTCGGCGTCGGCATCCGCATCGGCATCGGCGTCGGCGTCGGCGTCTGCGTCGGCATCCGCATCGGCGTCCGCATCGGCATCGGCATCCGCATCGGCATCTGCGTCGGCATCCGCATCGGCATCGGCGTCCGCATCGGCGTCGGCGTCGGCATCAGCATCAGCATCAGCATCAGCATCAGCATCAGCATCCGCATCGGCGTCCGCATCGGCATCCGCATCGGCGTCGGCGTCGGCATCGGCGTCCGCATCGGCGTCTGCATCGGCATCAGCATCTGCATCGGCGTCTGCATCGGCGTCGGCATCGGCGTCCGCATCAGCATCCGCATCGGCGTCCGCATCTGCATCGGCATCGGCATCAGCATCAGCATCTGCATCGGCGTCGGCATCGGCGTCCGCATCAGCATCCGCATCGGCGTCCGCATCCGCATCGGCATCTGCGTCGGCATCCGCATCGGCGTCTGCATCGGCATCAGCGTCTGCATCGGCATCCGCGTCTGCGTCGGCATCCGCATCAGCGTCTGAATCGGTATCGTCTGGGTCTTCAGGATCAGTGGCATCGTCAGCCAACGCTGCAAAATCGGGGATAAAAGCCTGAGTATCGGTGGTTGGCGTGGCAGTAGCAATATCGGTATCGTAGCCAGCAGTGGGTAAAACTTCATTGCCATCACGGTCAAGCACACTGGCACTGCTCGTGCCATCCGTAGTGTTCTCACCGGCCGCAGCAGCTGGGATCAGGCTAATATCCTGATCGGATAACAGGGCTTGTTGAATCGCTTCAATTTCAGCAGCAAGAATTGGATCGAGTATGGGATCATCAGGAAGTTGCAAAGCAACCAGCTGTTCGCCATTAATGCTGGCGCCATCCTCAAAGAAAATTTGAGCGTCAGCAGGAAGCTGCTGACCCACACTAACAAGTTCTAAATCTCCATTGGCTTGTTTTAGCCAGATTTTACCGCCAACAGACAACACCAAAACCGGTTCAACGGTAACCAACTGCTTCAACATACATAATTCCTTTTACTGCCTACGGCCATCAACATTTGCAATTGTCTATCAGAATGGCGATAAAATCAACAAATCTAAAGGCTGCAACTTGTTTTGCTCCAAAATGTATGCTTTGGCTGCTTATATTTTTTCCACATGTTAAAGTACAGCTTATCAAAGCTTCCCATACATGGTTATGCAAACTGACATTCCCTGGAGCCTGCTTCGACATCAAGTAATAAAAAATTGCCCAACCATGGTTCCTGGTATTGAGCGATTCTGCTTTTGCTGTGCCGTATCAAACGGTGCCCAGCGCAGTTGGGTGGTGCATAGTTCAGCAGATACCTTTGAACTATGCTGGCAGCAATTACAACTACAATGCACAGAGCTGATTGCAGCTAAAAATCTGACCGTCGTGTACCTTCGCATCGACTGGGTCACTGGCGCAACACCATTAAAGATACGCGAGCTGGTCAAGATACTGCGTAATACCAAACGCAATTACTACCGTTTTGGCCTGGCATTTGATCATGAGTTACAGCAGCTTTATACAGAACAAGAGTTAAACGCCAATGCCTTGCTGTACGCTGGCAGCGACATCAGCTACTGTCAGCTTAACCCGCATAACTTCGATGTCTATCAGCAGCGGCGCTTTACGAATAAGCTGCCCAATCCCTGTGAGCTTGGGCCCGACCAACTGGTATGGCAACTGGAAACTCAGGGAGTTTTTTTAGATGCTGATGGCCAGTTGCATCTGCTTTACCCTTCAGGACCTAACGCCAGCCGGCGCCAATTAGCAGGGCTCACCAGTAAACATTTAACATCCATTATCAATCAGGCTTCCGATTATCTGGCCACTCAGGTGCAATCGGATGGGCGCTATCATTATGGTGTTTTTCCTTGTTTTCACCGGCCTATCCGAACCTACAATACACTGCGCCATGCCAGCTCAACCTATGCTTTAATTGAAGCCTGTGAGTTCAATCCCCGAAAGGAAGTCCAGACTGCTATCGAGCGGGCTCTTCAAGTGCTTACAGAACAGATGTTGCTCTATAAAACTGATGCCCGTGGACAGCAGCTGGCGTTTCTACAAGATGAGCGCAACGAGATAAAGTTGGGAGGCAATGCACTGTGCTTGCTGGCGTTGTGCAAGTACACCGAAATAACCGGTAGCGATCATTACAAGCCACTGATGCTACAACTGGCGGCTGGTATCCTGAGCATGCAGGATCCAAGTAATGGCCGTTTTGTCCATGTCCTCAATAGCCATGATTTCAGTGTGAAACAAGAGTTTCGCATCATCTATTACGATGGCGAGGCTTGCTTCGCTTTGCTTAGATACTACGCAATCAGCAAAGAACAACGTTGGCTGGATGCTGCAGCACTGGCTTTTGATGATTTTATTGCCCGTGAGCACTGGAAAGCACATGACCATTGGCTCAGTTACAGCATCAACGAGTTGGTTAAATACCGGCCGGAAGCTAAATACTTCCAGTTTGGCTTGCAAAACGTGATGGGGTATCTGGATTTTGTAATTGAACGCATCACCACCTTTCCAACCTTATTGGAACTGATGATGG
This sequence comes from Alkalimonas cellulosilytica, assembly GCF_036325985.1. NCBI lineage: Bacteria > Pseudomonadati > Pseudomonadota > Gammaproteobacteria > Alkalimonas > Alkalimonas cellulosilytica. The sequence goes on along the minus strand of NZ_JAUHLI010000001.1, from coordinate 18,288 downwards.
CCGCTCAGCAATTGTTTGAGCAATTAGTACAACATCCTGAGCTTTACCATCTATACCACAGCCTTAATCTCGAAAAATTTTACTTTGCAATGCAGCAGCGTGCGCAACATATGTTGAACGGATTTTTCTGGCCTGAGCTGGCCATGTTTTACCGACATCCAGAGCGAATTAAGGGAAGCTTTTTTATTCGTCACCATGCTTTTCGGATCCGAATTGACGATATTGAGCATTACCTTTCAGGATTCATTGCTTACGCCCGGTTCCTTGATAGCAGACAAAAAGTTAGCATCCCAGCTCCACCCCAAAATACTTTGGACAAATCATGGAGTGCAGCTAGCCTGGCACTGGCAACTAATGGTGTCTGGTACAAGAGACCACCAACAAACCTTCGGATAGACAGAGTTGCTATAAGTTCTCATGGTTTGGGAGACCACTGTCTGGCAATGAGAGCACCAACTGAAACAGATGCAGGTTTCAAAATCGCTCAATTGACAGCAAATTGTTTGCAGATAGCAGCCATACTGGCAGAGTCGCCCGTTGCCATTGAGCCTCAAATTCCAACCTTACTGGTGAGTGATTGTCGGCAAGCAGTTCTCGAGCTTGGCAGTTTTGCTCGTAGCCGGATGAAAGGCTCGGTAATTGCAGTCACCGGCAGTGCAGGCAAAAGTACCATGATCGCCATGTTGCAACATTGCCTGCAGTCGTTTGGAAAAACAGTAAGCAGTTGTGCTAACGCCAACCTGCCGTTAGGTGTTGCATGGAATCTGGCGTCAATGCCTTGGGATGCCAAGTTCATCGCTTTGGAGCTGGCAATAGGCAGCATCCGACTTAGTAGCCGGATAGCCAGACCAGATATAGCAATTATCACTACCATCGCCCCAGCACATCTTGAGTACCACAAAAACGTAGAAAATATTGCCCGTAAAAAAAGTCGCATTTTCCACGAGATGGCACCAGGTAGCTTAGCAGTGGTCAATCGAGATCTGCCACAATGGCCCATTATGGCTGCTGAGGCGAAAGCAAGAGCATTGAAGCTGATTAGTTTCGGTTGTCACCCTGAAGCCGATATCCGGCTGTTGCAAGCAAACCATTCAGAAATCGAGGTTGACGTAGTCGGGCAGCGACTGAAATTTCATCTAGGCAGCCCTGGTTTGCATCAAGCCAAAAACAGTTTGGCAACTTTGGCTGTTGCACATCATTTGCAGCTCCCACTAACGGAACTGGCAGAAATCTTGGCCAGCTTTGAAGCTATTTCTGGTCGTGGCCGTCAACATCAGATCAGATTGGCAAAAGGAAACATTGTTTTACTGGACGATTCGTACAACGCAAATCCAGCATCGATGAAGGCTTTGCTGCAAATGTTGGAAGAAATTCCGAGGCCTGGTCGTATGCTGCTGGTCTTGGGGGATATGCTGGAATTAGGCGATCAGTCCCGGACGCTGCACAGGGCATTAGTTTCTGACATTGAAAGCGCTCACCCGGACAAACTGTATCTGGTTGGCACCCACATGACCTCTTTGAAACCTTTGCTTGCCAACCAAGCGGACCTTAGCTGTTGGCATGATCTCCGCTTGCTACAACAAGCCTTGCTAGATGAGCTGCAAGAGGATGATCTCATAGTTTTTAAAGCATCCAATGGAATTGGTTTGCATAAAGTTGTTAGCCACTTTGAGAAGCTAAACACCTCCGATAGCTTAAATCAGAGCTCTGTTTTCTGATCACGTACCCGATTAGTAGTTAAAGTCCCCCGCACCGCTTGCGGATAATCGCTGGCCAGTTGCCATTTCGGCCGGATGGGTGTTAACGGCAGCTCGCGTTTTCGGGCAACCAACAAATAGCTGCTACCAAACCCACGGGCCAGGAAGCTACGCCATCTACTGGTCGCTGGCTCGTTACCCAGTAAACTTGAGGCATAAAAACGTTGTTCCATCACCACCTCAAAACCCAGCAAATACAACCAGTCTTTTAAGCGCGATAAGGTAAAAAAACGACCATTCCATGGTACTTTCTCTTTGAACCAGGGATTGAGTTTTAATAAACCAGCCAGACTGATCGGATTAAAACCACTAAGCAGCAAATAACCATCAGCCCGCAAAACCCGGTGCATTTCCCGCATCAAATGGTGTGGATCACTGCAAAATTCATGCGCGTGACACAGCAAAAGCGCATCCACACTCAAGTCCAGCAAGGGTAAAGCATCCGAGTCAGCGCTTAGCTGCCGGTTCTCAGCCTTGATCCCAAGATGAATATGATGCTTAATAGGACTAGCCGAGGTATCAAGCTGACAACTGAGATCACCCACCTTCAACAGGTAATAGCCAAAGATTTGCGGCCACCAGTCTGCTAATAACTGCTCGGTCGCAGCCCGCAGAGCCTCGCCTTGCGGGATCTGCTGCCAACTGGCAGGACCTGGCCGGTTACTGACGCTTAAGGCGGGTTTCATCAACGCTTGCTACCTTCAAAGTGATACCATTCGATTGAGTATACCAGATGCAGCCAGAGAAACTGACCATCACCCCATTAGCCGCTTTTCAGGACAATTATATCTGGTGTCTGACTAAGCCGGATTGCGACGCCCTGGTGGTGGTTGACCCCGGCGATGCTGAGGTCGTATTGCAGTTTGCCCAACAAGCCCACAAGCAACTGAGCTGTATTCTGATCACTCACCATCATTGGGATCACACCGATGGCATAGCCGCCCTGAAACAACAGTGGCCAGATATACAGATTATCGGGCCTCGGTATGAAGCTGAGCGGATCCCAAGCCTGACAGAAACCGTGCAGGATGGCGATCGCGTGCACTTGCCTGAGCTGGGCCTGGAGTTTGAGGTGTTGCATCTGCCTGGCCATACCTTAGGGCATATTGCTTTTTACCAAAGCGCCACCGACGACCATCCCTTGCTGTTTTGTGGCGATACCTTATTCAGCGCCGGTTGCGGCCGCCTGTTCGAAGGCAGCCCGGAGCAAATGCACCAATCATTGCAGCGATTGGCTGCACTGCCTGATAACACCCAGGTGTATTGTACCCATGAGTACACACTCGCCAATTTGACTTTTGCCCGGGCTGTAGAGCCAGAAAACCAGGCCGTAATAGCGCATCAGGCAACATGCCAGCAACTGCGTAACAATCAATTGCCAACCTTACCGACTAACCTGGCCGTTGAAAAAAACATCAACCCTTTTTTGCGTTGCCATTTGCCTGATCTGCAAAGAAAATATCCAGGCAAGTCCGAGCAGGCGATTTTCACAGCACTTCGCCTTGAAAAAGACCACTTTAAATCCTGACTTGCAATCAATCTTCAAGCAGGTAACATGCAGTCTGCATCGTAGAATTATCAGGATTTTTGCATGAAAGTACGCGTTTTAACTGTTGTTGTGACCGCTCTTTTAGCCGGTTGTGCTACCACCAACCAACTGCAGACAGCGACCGAACCCGTCAGCGAAACATCCAACGCGTCTTTTGAGCAGGCAGCCAGTGCCGAACAGATTGCAGCAAATTTGCTGGCGCCACCAAGCAGCATCCCGAAAACCCCGGCACCACTCGATGCAACCAAAGTCGATGATGTCTGGCAACGCATTCAGTTGCAGTTGACCTTTGAAGTACCAGAGCGACGGGCAATTGCCGAGCAGCGTAATTTCTTTTCACGGAACCAGGCTTATCTTGATCGGGTATCCAGTCGGGCAGAACCCTACCTTTATTACATCGTCCAGCAACTGGAAGCGCGAAATATGCCGCTGGAGCTGGCCTTATTGCCAATCGTAGAAAGCGCCTTTGATCCCTTTGCCTACTCGCATGCCCGTGCTTCCGGGCTATGGCAGTTTATGCCTGCTACCGGCAAGCGCTTTGGCTTGCAACAAAACTATTGGTACGATGGTCGGCGCGATGTGATTGAGTCGACCCGCGCCGCTTTGGATTACCTGCAGTACTTACACGATCGGCTCGAGGGCGACTGGCTCAATGCGATTGCCGCCTACAACTCAGGGGAAGGTCGTTTGCTGCGGGCCATTCGGCATAATAAAAACCGCAACCTGCCAACTGACTTCTGGTCGCTCGACTTACCCCGTGAAACCACCGCTTACGTTCCTAAGTTGTTGGCTCTGGTTGACTTAGTTCGCCAGCCAGAGACGTATGGCATCGCCTGGCAACCGATCCCGAATCAACCACAAATTGGTATCGTTGACGTGGGACGGCAAATCGATCTGGCTGTCGCTGCCGATATGGCCGGATTAAGCCTGAATGAGCTGCATGCATTAAACCCGGCCTTTAATCAATGGGCCACGGATCCGGATGGCAGCCATCGTCTGGTGTTGCCGCTGGACAACAAGCCACAGTTTCGTCAGCAACTGGCCAATACACCAACCGAGGAGTGGCTGAGGTGGCAGCGTCATACCGTAGTACGTGGCGATACCTTAGGTAAAATTGCCCAACAATACCAAACCTCGGTAGCTGCTATTCAGCGCCTGAATGAGCTGAATGGCCATACCATCCGCATTGGTCAACACTTGCTGGTACCAGTCTCGGCAATGGATGCTGATGCTTACCAATTAAGCCAGCCTGGACGTATAGCCCAGGCACAGCAACGTACCAACCCGGAACAACGGGTACAATACACGGTCAAACAGGGAGATACCCTGTGGGATATCAGCCGGGCGCATCAGGTCAGTGTCAATGATCTGGCGCGCTGGAATGGCATGACAGCACGTGACACCATTCGCCCTGGTCAGCAACTGGTGATTGTACAAGCCAATGCACCATCAGCTCAGCCAACGGCTCAGGGCGTAACCCGCACCATCAACTACCGGGTACGGCGTGGCGATTCGCTGTCGCGCATTGCTCAACGTTATCGGGTGCAGGTAGCGGATATTTTGAAGTGGAACCAACTGAGCCTTGACCAACACCTGCAACCTGGGCAACAACTGCGGCTGCTGGTGGATGTGACCCAATCCTAAACGGAGGAAGCCTGGATGAAAACGTTACTGTTTAGCGCGCTGCTTGCCCTACTGCTCAGTTTTCCGGCCCAGGCTTATTTTGATGTGCAAGGCAGCGGCATTGTGCAGCTCAAGGATGGCAGCAACCGGCTGGTAGAATTTGGTTTTACCTTCACCCGTATCGACGGCCGGAATACCTTTATTGCCGGGCCCCATGCTCTGGCAGTGCAGCAGGTGCCACAAAAGTACTCGTTATCTTTGGTACTGCACAACAGCGACTATGTGTGGGTTGCTGATTTTGCGGATGTGCCGCTGGTGGGGTTCGACTTTAAGATTGCAGGTCACCACATCAGGTTGTACAAAGAGGAAGGGTTGCGCATGCCAGGCAGTTTTGTGATTGAAATTGATGGGATCCGCCATCACTTTAGTCGCAACATCGGCCAGATTGACTTTACCTTTGATCAATCCGGCATCAAAGGCATTGAGCCCAAAAGCTTTTTACGGCCCCGTCAGTAAACACAAAACAGCCTCGCCTGAGTGCTATCAGGACTTAGGCTCAGGCTGCAGCTGCAATCTCGGGATGGTGCCCCAGAGCACACACATCAGGGGCGCCAGCCAGTGAAACCACCAATGAAAAGACACACTGAACCCCTGCCACCAGGCGTAACCCACCGCCAGCCACTGCAAAGCAATCCCTGCAGCCCCAATCAAAAATAATGACCGGTTCAGCCAGCGTTTTGGAAAGCAGGGGATCCAGTTACTGCGCATCGGCTTGCGCTTCCGGTGCTGCCTGTGCAAAGGCGGCAAGACTGTTGCAGTGCTGATAGATGGCCTGAATGGTCGGGTATGGCGTCATATCCAGCCCAAAGCGCAGCGCGTTGTAGACTTGCGGCACCAGGCAAATATCCGCCAGGCTGACGGCATCACCAAAGCAACAGCGGCCGGCACTTTGTTGCAGACGCTGCTCTAAGGCCTGAAAGCCGGTGTTCAACCAATGATGGATCCAGGCAGTTTTTTGCTGTTCGGTAAGTTGCAACGGGCCGGTCAGATACTGCAGCACCCGCAAGTTATTCAGCGGATGAATATCGCAGGCGATATCCAGCGCCATCGCTCGCACCAGGGCGACCTTCTTAGGCTCTGCCGGCACTAAAGCAGGCTCTGGCTGCACGGCATCCAGGTACTCAACAATAGCCAGCGACTGATTCAGTGTCAGCTCGTTATCGACCAAAGTGGGCACCAGCTCAGCCGGGTTCAGTTCCTGATAGCTCGCTTGATGCTGCTGACCACCGTCCTTTACCAGATGCACCGGAATGGACTCGTATGCCATGCCTTTAAGCGCCAGAGCAATGCGCACCCGGTAAGCCGCCGAGGAGCGCCAATAACCATAAAGTTTCATTGATTCATTGTTCCTTTGGTACATTGTTCCTTTGATACAAAAAGAGCTGCCAACGCAGCTCTTTCCTTGATTGATACACACTGCCAAAAGCATTAGCCCTGATAGCGATACTCTACCACTTGCTGGTCGATGGCACCAAAGATACTTTGGCCCTGCTGATCCAGCATTTCAATGCGAATACGATCGCCAAAGCGCATAAAGCTGGTACCCGGTTTGCCATCACGGATGGTTTCAATCATACGGATTTCAGCGATGCAGCTATAACCAACCCCACCTTCAGCAATGGCAGTACCATACTCAGTGCCTTGCTTGTTCGATACGGTGCCTGAACCAATAATAGTCCCAGCACAGAGCGGCCGGGTGCGGGCGGCATGCGCAATCAGCTGGCCAAAATCAAAGGTCATATCGACACCGGCATTGGGTTTACCAAAGGCTTCGCCATTGTAGGTGGACAATAGCGGCAGGTGCAACTTGGCATCCTGCCAGACACCTTCCAGCTCATCCAGGGTCACGGCCACCGGGCTAAAGCTGGACGATGGCTTGGACTGATAAAAACCAAACCCTTTGCCCAGCTCATTCGGGATCAAGCCCCGCAACGACACATCATTGACCAGCATCACCAGACGGATGCGATCACGCGCCTGCTCTGCCGGTATGCCCATGGCGACATCGTCAGTAATCACGGCGATTTCACCTTCGAAATCAATGCCAAAATCTTCACTGGCCACTTCAATCGGTGCATAAGGCGCTAAAAACGCATCGGAGCCGCCCTGATACATCAGCGGATCGGTCCAGAAGCTGGGTGGCATCTCGGCATTACGGGCTTTACGCACCAGCTCGACATGATTGACATAAGCGCTGCCATCGGCCCAGTGATAGGCACGTGGCAATGGCGATGCGCACTGCGTTTGTTCAAACGGCTGGCTGCCCTGCACGGTGCCGGCATTCAGCGCCTGATAGACTTCCTCTGCCTGCGGTGCTTTTTCCGACCAGTTATCCAGCAACTGTTGCAAGGTGGTCGCGATCTGTGGGATAGCGACACAACGGGTTAAATCACGGCTTACCAGCACCAGCTGACCATCACGGCCGCCGGTATTTAATGTTGCAAATTTCATTGTTAATCCTTGTACTGCGGCACTCATTAGTCAGTGCCCAAATCAGATGCCCAAATTATTTAACCTGCCAGCTGTTAACGTAGGCCGGGTTCTCGGTAGCAAGCGCAGCTTCGCCAATCTCCAGCGCATCACGGGTATCCAGCATCACCGCCACTTCATCGGTAAATTTCTTCCGGTACTCCTGGCCAGCCTGAAAGGCTTTCGGATGCGGGCCATGGGTAAAACCGGCCGGATGGAAAGTGACCATGCCCTTTTCGATATTATCGCGGCTGAAGAAATCACCGGCATGGTAAAACAGCACTTCATCGTAATCGTCGTTGTTGTGGTAAAAAGGTACCTTCAAGGCCCCCGGATCGCTCTCAATCGGCCGGGGTACAAAGGTACAGACCACAAAACGCTGCGCCACAAAGGTGGTGTGCGCCGATGGCGGTAAATGATAGCGATGGCTCATCAGCGGCCGGATATCGCGCCAGTTGATCCGCATCACCGCCAAATCACCGTGCCAGCCGATGGCATCCAGCGGGTTGTAGGGGTAGGTCACTACCGAGGTCTGACCGTGACGCTTGATCTGCACCTGCCAACTCTGCTCTGAGTACTGCGCTTTGAAGGCCTCATTGATTTTTGGCGTATCCAGCATGGCCGGGTCAAAAATCGCATGGTTTCCCACCAGGCCTTTTTCCGGCAGCTGGTAGGAGTCGTTGGTGGCTTCAATCATCAGCAGCAACATGGGGCTTTTGGGCTCCAGCCGCCACATGGTACTGCGTGGGATCACCACGTAATCGCCTTCGACAATTTCCAGATGGCCATAGTCGCAGTAGAGATCAGCACTGCCTTCGTGTACAAACAACAGCTCATCGCCATCAGCATTGCGCACCAAATAAGGCATGGTTTCATTAAGGCGCCAAGTGCGCATTTTGCAGTGAGCATTGTGCAGCAACAAAGGCACCTGCCAGGGCGACTCCACCTGATTTTCATTGAGCTGGTTTAAATCGAACAAGCGGGGGCGCAAAGGCCCCTGCCAATCGCTCCAGCCGGTTGGGGCATGGCGGTGATGGAAATGTGTAGCCGGACCAAAAAAACCACTACGACCGGTTTCACGCTCATAAATCGCTTGTTCCGGGAAGTCGGCATGTGCCTGACGCGACACATCACCTTCCCGCAGTGGAAAAGAGGCCCATTTACGCATTCGCTAACACTCCACGCTGGATTTGATCTTCTTCAATCGACTCGAACAAGGCTTTAAAGTTGCCCTCACCGAAGCCTTCATTGCCTTTACGCTGAATGATTTCAAAGAAGACCGGACCAATCACGGTTTTGGTAAAGATCTGCAGCAAGATACCGTCTTTCATTGGCGCGCCATCGATCAGAATACGCAGCTCGCGCAGTTGATCCAAATCTTCCTCATGCCCTTCGACCCGGCTGTTTACTTTGTCGTAGTAAGTATCCGGCGTTGGCATAAAGTCCATACCACGCTCACGCAGGGTACGTACTGTCTGATAAATATCTTCGGTCGTCAGGGCGATATGCTGAATGCCTTCGCCATTGTACTCGCGCAAGAATTCTTCGATCTGTGATTTATCGTCCGATGACTCGTTGATTGGAATACGGATTTTGCCACAAGGCGCGGTCATGGCGCGGGATACCAGGCCGGTGAGCTTGCCTTCGATATCAAAATAACGGATCTCGCGGAAGTTACCAATCTTCTCGTAAAAACCAGACCAGACATTCATGTTGCCGCGCATCACATTGTGCGTTAAATGATCCAGCACTTCCAGACCAACGCCATGCTTGGCCATCTCGGTTTGCCAGTTGTCGTAGTATTTAAAATCGATGTCGTACACCGAAGAGGCGCCGTAGCGATCAACAAAATACAGCAGGCTGCTGCCAATACCGTACACAGCCGGAATATTCAGCTCCATCGGGCCGATTTGGTTTTTGTACTCTTTGGCACCATTAGCAAGTGCATGCTGCAGAGCTTTGGCAGCATCCTGCACCCGGAATGCCATGGCGCAGACGCTTGGGCCATGCTTGCGGGCAAACTCTTCCGCCTGCGAGTTCGGCTGCGCATTGATGATAAAGTTAATATCCCCCTGCTTGTACAACCAGGCCTCTTTCGAGCGATGTTTGGCGACCTCAGTAAACCCAAGCCCATGAAACAAATCTTTCAGCTTTTGAATCCCCTGTGCATCAGCGGCGGTGTATTCAACAAACTCGAAACCATCGGTACCTAAAGGGTTATACACGTCTTGCATGCGACATCTCCACGATCTAATTATGCTAATTATGCCCAGTCTCTGCAGCCTGGCTGCGGTTGGCGCTATCTTGCTTTAGTTTGACCAGAATGAACATCCACTGTCATTTTTGCTGGCATCACAGCGGCCGCCAAAAATCGTAAAGAAATAAGTACAACGCAGGGTTTTATGAGGTATTCAGCAGGTAACAGCCACCAGCCTGCTTGAGCTGGCGGCTCGGAGTATCGTTTTACGCACAAAGTGGCATTAAATTTTTACAGTCTTGCGATTTATGCCGTAATCACGCAGTTTATTGGCCACCGCGGTATGGCTAAGCCCCAGCTTTTTTGCCAGTTGCCGTGAGCTGGGGTACGCCGGGTACAACTTGCGCAGCAAGCTGGCTTCAAAGCGTTTGACCGCTTCATCCAGGGTGCCATCAAAGTCCTGCTCCAGATATCCAAAATCACTGGTAAAGCTGGGCAACTGCAGGTGCTCTTTATCCAGTTGATACCCTTCCAGCAGGGTGACCGCCCGGTACAACGCATTCTCCAGCTGGCGCACATTGCCTGGCCAGGGGTAGCTTTGCAAAAACTGCACACAACTATCGCTGAGCTTGGGTGCTTTACGCCCCAGCCTGGCTGCAAAACGGGCAACAAAATGTTCGGTCAGCGGCACGATATCCTGCTTGCGCTCGCGCAGCGCCGGCAAGGCCAGCGTGAACACATTGAGCCGGTAATACAGATCTTCGCGGAATTTGCCTTCCTGCACCATGGCCGGTAAGTCTTTTTGCGTGGTACAAATCACCCGCACATCGACTTTCACCTCGTTTTCATCGGCGACACGGCGAAAGGAGCCATCCTGTAAAAAACGCAGTAACTTGGTTTGCAGCTCACGCGACATCTCGCCGACTTCATCCAGAAACACAATGCCGCCATTGGCCTGTTCAAAAATGCCTTTTTTGCCCACAGTGGAACCGGCAAAGGCATTAGGGCCATAGCCAAACAGCTCGGACTCGGCCACATTATCCGGCATCGAGGCACAGTTCACCGCTAAAAAGGGTTTGCCTGCCCGGCTACCGGCAGCATGGCAAGCCCGCGCCAGCAGCTCTTTGCCGGTACCGGTTTCGCCGGTGATCAACAAAGGCCCATCCAGCAGTGCCATTTTTTTGGCTTCGCGAATGACTTTCCGCATTTGCGGGCTGTGCGCCTGCAGCGTTTGAAAACTTTCCTGATTGCCCTTGTTAAAGGCGAGCATATGTTGGCCCAACCGGCTTTCCGATTTCAGGTTGATGACCGCACCGGCCAGCACTTCATGACCGCTTTCATCCGGCACCATCACCGGCAATAAATCGGCAATAAAGTGTTTGCCCTGAATTTCGACCCGTCGGGTTTGTGCCAGCACATCATCGCTTTCCAGCCAGCGCAAAAAATTAAAGCCTTTCACCAAACCCGGCAGCAACTCGCCTTCAATGGCTTTGCGCTCGACGCCAAGCGCTTCGAGCGCTGCATCGTTAATCACACTGACCTGTGCCTTGGTATCGATGCCAATAATGCCATCCGGCAGTGTTTTTAACAGCGTAGTCAGCTCGTTTTGATGACGCTCCGAAGGCATAAAAGCGGTGGTTTTGACATCCGCCACGCCTGGGATGCGCCGCATCTTGGCCATCAGCTCCTGAAACTGTTCAAAGTGAATGCTGGGAAACGAGACAAACATGCGGCTGGAAGCAGCATCGACTTCGATGCCACGCAAATCCAGTTGATAACTGACCAGAATATTCAGGATTTCCTGAGCAATGCCTAATCGGTCCTGACAATGTATTTCAAGGCGCATAACGATGGTGTGACCTCATGCTTAACCAGTTGCTGCATCATACGATAAAGCCGTTCGGTTAGACCAGAATTTTTGTAAAGAAATATGAACATCTTGTCTTAACAGACGTGGTTTGTCATAGTAATCGAAACGAAGTAGTTCTAAGGTCATTATGGAAGCCAATATTTTTACCCAGGTTTTTCTGCCGGTGGCGCTGGCCGTGATCATGCTGGGGATGGGCTTATCGCTCAAACCAGTGCATTTTAAACAACTCTGGCAAACTCCCAAACCGGTGCTGACCGGCCTTTGCATGCAAATTATCGCCATCCCGGCACTGGCCTTTCTTCTGGCTTATCTGCTACAACTGCCGCCTGAGCTGGCGGTGGGTTTGGTACTAATAGCAGCCTGTCCAGGTGGCCCCACCTCCAATCTGATTGCGCATCTGGCCCATGCCGATACCGCGCTTTCCATCAGCCTGACCGCTATCAGCAGCCTGATCGTGATTATCAGCCTGCCGCTGTTGGTGAATCTGGCCTCCTTGCTGTTTTTGGGGGAAGGTCAGTACGTGGCCCTGTCGGTACCCCGCACCGTGCTGCAGCTGTTGGTGATTATTTTACTGCCGGTGTCAGTTGGCATGTGGTTACGCGCCCGTTGGCCGGATTTTTCCAGACGCTGCCAGCAACCGGTGAAATGGCTCTCTTCGTTCTTTTTAATTGCGGTGGTAGCAGGCGCCCTGCTGCGTGAAATGGACAGGCTGCTGGGCTTTTTCCTCGCCATTGGCATCGCAGCTTTGTTGCTGAACCTGCTGAGCATGCTGGCTGGTTACCTGGCGGCTCGCAGTATTGGCTGTCATGGCCCGCAAACCCGCTCCATGACCATCGAAGTGGGGATTCAAAATGGCACTTTGGGCATCGCCATTGCGACGTCCCCACTGCTGCTAAACAACAGCACCATGGCCATCCCATCGGCGATATACAGCCTGATTATGTTTGCTTCCGGCGCGGTGATGATCATCTGGGGATATCGCAAAAAGCAGGCTTAAAAAAAGTCCGGACCAGCCGGACTTTTTAACGTGACGATGAAGCCGATCGATTACGCAGCAAAGGCTCTGTCGATCAGCAAATGCAGGTAGCCGTAATGATGACGAACGGCATCCGTTGACCGGCGCGGAGCAGAGAGGCTGCGGATGTAACGCAACTGTCCGACCGCCGCCGCCTGGCTGAGATGATCATACTCAGAGTCATCTTCAAGCCCGGAGATCTTAATCAGACGATTGACGTATTCCACCTGCAGATTCTGGCTAAGGGTGGTCAAGTCGCCCCGGAAGATCCCTTTCGTTAAATCACTCAGCATTTCGGTCAGGCTGTAGTCATTCCCATACAAAGCCGTATCTGAAATACGCTGCAGAACCTGTTGATGCAAAATATGATCAAGCACATTGCGTTGCATCCCAAGGATCATCCGGTGCATGCGTGGATCTTCGTTGTTGCCACGATGGCTAAAGCCACGCCGTTGGGCATGCATGTACGCCAATACCGGCTGCATGCTTTCCAGTGTATCTGCAGCGAATACATAGCTGTTCAACGCCGCCATAGCCTGACGCTGGATAGCGCGCGGTACCGGCTGAAAAGGAGTCACATCCTGATGCTGCCCGACAAAAGCACGCTCGACGTAGACACCGCCAATGTAGCGGCTCACCACATTCGCCTGGCCTGCGTACTGACCAAATAACATGTTGGCACTGGTTAACACGCGTTGGTGGGACTCGCCATCAACACGTCCTTTATCCAGCAACTGGGAAAACTCATAGTTGACCCGCTGCCAGCGATCTTGCGCATAGGCAATAGGATCAGAGCTCATGGCACCAATCATAACGCGCGGATCGATATGCCGGCCAGGTGCACGCATGTCATCGGCATCATTGCCAAAAGCCAGTTCAGGTAAATGCGAGCGGTTTAAAATCGCTTGCAGCCGCTGCTCTTCCGCTTCGGCATCATCCAGAGCGACAGAGTAGCCATACTCAATGGCCCATATATCGTAAGGACCTGGTTTGTAGCTGTAATAATCGCCCTGCTCCACACCAACCGGTGCAATATTGACCGGGTTGTAATCCATCACCGAGCCAGACAGCACGCCTTGCGTCAGAGACGCATCGTGCACTTGCTGATTGTTCCATAAACTGTGTGAGCGCATGTTGTGATTCAACCCCAGGGTATGGCCAACTTCATGCATGATTAAATGCCGCAGTGCCTGCACCAGAATTGGATCATCTTCGATGTTGTCGTACATGCGTTGATCCGAGGCAAGCCTTGCCACGATATGCCCCATCTGCAAAGAATGGCCCAGGCTGCAGTGCAACTGATGCTCATCATGCGAGTGATGCTCTGCCATCAGGTTCGCGCCACCTGAAAATAACTCGCCCAGGGTCCAGCGGTTCGACATAAAGACAAATTCAAGCATGATGTTTGAGCTGATGATTTCACCGGTTTTCGGGTTGGCTAAAGACGGACCGTAGCCGCCAAACGGTGGGCGTGGTGATGAGGTCCAGCGCAATACATTGTAATTCACGTCACCTGCGTCCCACTCGGCATCATCTGGCTGCTCTTTCACCACAATGGCATTCTTAAAGCCAGCCGCTTCAAAGGCAATGTTCCAGTCTTCGACGCCTTGGCGGATCGCATTGCGCCACTGATGCGGCGTGGTATTCTCTATCCACCACACAATGGGTTGTACCGGTTCAGACAGCTTGGCCTGAGGATCTTTTTTCACCAGGTTCCAGCGATTGATCACATCTCCCCATGGCGTCCACTCGGGGTTGGTCATCTGATCAAATTGTTGTGTAAAGTAGCCAACCCTTGGATCATCCCGGCGCGGCTGATAATCATTATCAGGCATTTCAATAAAGGAGTGCTGCAGACTAATGGTGATAAAGCGTGGGTCAGCAATGGCCGCAGAACCAAACACAACAGGTTCTTCATTGATAAACACATAGTCCACCACCACGTCCATATTGCGCTCATACAAACGCTCACGAGCAATTCGTGAACGGTCGGTATTTAAGGTTCCCAGCGAAAAACGTGGTCCGGTCTGATTTGGGTTGGCCCAAGGGGTAATGCGATGCAAAGCCTGGCTTTTAAACAAAGGATCGGCTTTTAGCAGGATCCGGCCATCGTCATTGGCTTCAATATCCAAAACCGCCAACAGGGCTTCGCTGCGGTTAGCCTGAGCGGCACGGCTCAGAGGGTTACTGCTATCAAATACATAGCGCGGATTCCAACTGACAACTTCAATGCGCTTAAAGTTACGGCGAAACTCAATCAAGCGCGTTTGCCGAAAATTCCCCCGGTAGTGACCGGCCTCTACCACGCCATCCATCGTCTGAGCATGATAGATAAAAGGCTGGTTCAGTTGCGACTCACGCAATGACAACATGGTCTCACCAGACTCCATGTTGCGGTAAAAGTTGAACAAACCTTGCTGCACCTTGAGCTCAGAGACAAGGTCGCTGTAACTTTTGCTTTCACTTTTATTGTTTTGATCTGCCATCACAGGCTGTAGCAAAAAGCTGATCGCAACCACACTGGCAAGCGCCGACCGCCGCAGCCCGGCAGAAGAAAAAATCATCATGTTATCAGGTCCAATAGTTGGGAAAGTTATAGAGTGATGAAACAGTACGACATCGGGATCAACAACGATCAAAGGCAAGAGCGCTGACTATCCAGCAGAAGATTTTCAGTGTTCATGCACCGGCTTGCAATGAAAAAGGGGCTGAATGCAGTATTAGAGCGTCAGAATACACGTCGAGCCTGGCGACGGGCTGGATTGCCTTGGGAAATAGCCTGAGCCCAATTAAGAAAAGCCTCACACACGAGGTTTACACCAAATTTTGCTGAACCCTGGGATCGTAGCCCAGCTGTTGCTAAACATATTCTTGGTCGGAGAAGTGACCGCCACGGAACTGCCTAGGCGATCGCCATGCAGGTAGTGCACGGTTTCGGTGTTGTTGCTGCGCCGGATCACCCGGGCATTGCCGACCCCCGAAACTTGTGCTCGATGACACCACCCGGCAATTGCACCCGCTCGTACAGGCTGCGAACAGGATAAGTTATTATTCAATGAGTGCATGGCACTAAGGTCACATACTCCGGGTTAAAAACAATCTCTGATTTTGCATCAAACCCTTGCGTGATCCACCAAGGACTGGGATGCAAGATCCCGCACACAGGCAAATCCGCGAGCCAACCGCTCTGCTCACCAGATAAGATGCTCACTTCAATCCGAAGACAGTCACCTGTTGAACCCCGCCCTTGTTTCATCACTCTGACTATCTGGAGAACACTGCCTGTTGCTAAAACCGTTTCAGGATCTTTGCTGATACAACGTCCACCTGATAATCGAGTTGATATTAAGTAATCCCCAGTACCAGCAGGGCAGTTACTTTTATGAACGAATGCACTGGTATTCGTTCGTAAACAGCTGCCAACCAGATCGGACGATAGGTTTTTAGTGCCCGTACAACCGGCCACAGACAACCCCAAAACTACCCAGCAAATTCGTTTTAAAGTTAACATCCAGCCCCCAGTTTTCTTGGTAACCGCCTACAGTACAAATTTTATGTTTACGGCCCACCCAATTCCACCAATTAGGACTTGAAACATTGCTTGTTTCTGGCCGCATGAGTGTCATGGCGCGGGTGCCACAAATCATGTCCATGCTGGCACAGTAGCCATTACTACCTGCCGCAGGATAAGCAAATCCGGGCAGGGATAAACGGGAGAACACTGTTAATTACCGCAAGGAAGTACATACTCTTTCTTCAATCGAATCGCATCTCCACGTTGCCAAAGAGGATCTTCCAGCCAGCTTATATGATCATTTGAAAAACAAAGAGGAATGAATACTTCTCTGCCAGAGGTTTCATTGCCTTTCACTTTTACTACGACTTGAGGGCAAAACCCAGCGCTACCCCATTGCTGTTGCCTTATATCAAAGAGCCTAATCTGAGCCCCTTGTTCTACATCACTTACATTTCCTTTGAAACAGTAACTCTCATCCGGTGATAAAATTAAACCACCAAGGCTCCAGCATCCATTCTCACGGATTTTCATATCTTGCTGTAATATATAGCATTGTCCAATCATGTCGGAATAAGGGGCTTCTCCGGATAAAGTAACTACACCGGTACAAGCCGTCAGGCCAAGTGGTAGAGCAAGCAACAGTGCCCGCCCTCTGTTTAATGTTTTCGCTGTTGCCATTGTCGTACATACTCATCAAAGTTGTGGGAAGCCCAAATGCTGTTAGGCTTGGTGAAATGCATGGTACCTACACGCAACGGATTCAATAACCCGCCACCGCAAACCGGATCGGTACTGATGCATGCACCAGATGTTCCAGAAGCAGGATACGCAAACCCTGGTAATGAATACAAAGTCCCTGACTGAATAAACCCTTGACGCACCAGATTATTTACTCGCCATGCACCAAGACTATGCCCGGTTAAATGCCCTGTGTAACCAGAACTCACTACACTTATTGAAACCGCATCAAGCAATCCCTGAGCATTGAGTAGAGAGTCATTGATATCCCAAAGCACACCGATGGCACCACCCCAGCTTCCCAACAAACCATTTTCTCTAGTGGTAAAACCCGTAACCTGTTGCTTATCAGGATTATAAGTCGTCCCGGCAATAGCCAGACCCAATTTGGAGTTAAGCCCCAGAATCAGATTTAACTCTTGCAAGGTTAAACCATTTTTCGCAGCAAAACGTGCCAGTTCCTGCTGTGTTTTGTACTGACCATACTGGCCAACCGCATTTTGCGCCCAGCCTCCAATATCTTGCCCCCAACTTCCTTGCAAATACATCAGTGTTTGCCCTAATGCCGGGTTGCTTGCAGCTATCACCATGGTGCCAACCCTCATGGCTGCTTGCTGCGCTGACATACTGCCTGCTTCTGCACCAAATACCCATTGTGTAGCACCAGCCATAGCGGCTGAGCGCAAAGCACCGGTAGATGAGGCTCCATATGCTCGCTGTACTTGATATGTCCCATAAGCTGCACAAGCAGGCGCTGCAGGCCTGCAGAATGCTGAGCCTACGGCTACCAGTGCATTACTAACCTCTGGGCCTACTGCTTTGAAAAAGCTTCGCTGCACTCGCTTCGCCGTATTGTGCATCTTTTTGAAGAAATACCCACTAGGATCTGTATAACTCATCGGGTTATTCAGCACATAGCTGTAGCGGTTGTAGTTTTGCATATTCAGCGGTGCCTGAATAAAGGGATCCGGCTGCATAAACCGGCCGATAAAGGGGTTGTAGGTCCGCCCGCCCATATGCACCACTTCAAAACCTTTCACTATCCGGTGGCTGGTAAAGCCCCGGCTATCGCTCGGCAGGCTGTAACCCGCCAGCCCACTGTGGCTGTGCACGGCAAACTGCCGGCCCCAGGGATCGTAAGTCAGCTGCTGCAGCACCTGTTTGGCTTGCGAGGTTACCGCCACGGTGGAGCCTAAGCCATCGCCATGCAGGTAGTGCACGGTTTCGGTGTTGTTGCTGCGCCGGATCACCTGGGCATTGCCGACCCGAAACTTGTGTTCAACTACACGGTTACCTCGGGCAACGATCTACCTTCCGATGATCTAAGCCTCCACCTTGGGTAAATGGCCCAATTACTTCCTCTAAAAATGCTTGGACCGCTGGACTGTGTTGCTCACCACGCAACTTAAGTAACACAAGCATAGCTTCATCCTGATGTAGCCCCCTCAGTGCCCTTATCGCATTTTGTGCCAATCCATCCTGCTCATGCCGGA